>NZ_JPIK01000012.1 GCF_000717475.1 Desulfonatronum thiodismutans | reverse complement strand
TCAATCTGTTAAACTCCTGTCTGGTTTACCTCCACTTTTCAGGTCAAGACTTTGCCCTTCTATCATTGCTACATTTTTTATCGTTGGCGATTCCTTGTCACGTCCAGTGGTAATGCCAGCACTGTTTGATAGGGCAACCAAATCCTTAGAAGTTGGTTCATCAATTGCCTCGCCCAATTGATTATTGCAAACAACGCAGCAAATGTTTCGTGACATTTTCCTTCCGCCTAATGACGAAAGAATGACATGCTCTCTTGAACCTTTTCCTTCATCAAAATCATTTTTATTACAATAAATACATTTCAACTTTACCATCTTGTCTTTTCCATTTCAAAGTTCTAACGCCGCATTCACCGGCTTGTCCGGTGCAATGCTTTGTTCGGCATATCTCTCACCGTGGCACCTGCTTAGTTATCCGCTCGTGTTCGGTTAACAGATAACCGAGGTAGCTACGGACAAGATTGCAGTACAGCCTTGCATCACTTTGTGTTAGCTCCACACCAGAGTTCAGGTCCAGACCGTGCCGTATACCGCCGCCGGTCGGTGACGAAAGATAACCGTGCACGTTAGCGACCCAGTCCAAAATCCTCTCAAGAGTCGTTCCATGGTGCTTTGCTCGCAAGTCGCGAACGATCTGGTTGAAGTATTTGCCTTCGACTGTGCCGGAATGCGTTTCCACACCACGAAAGGCAGTGGCAACGGTCTCAAGCAGCCAGAGAATCTCTTGTACTGCCTCCCGCGCCCTGCCTTCTGACAGCAACTGCTCAGACCTTTGAAGGGAAAGTTGCAGCACCTCTGCAGCTTTCTCTGCTAGGGTTGGTGCGTTCTGAACCGGCACTACCCCGGCGGTTTGAGTTTCCAGCTGGACAAGATCCTGACCCCGAATCTCATACCCTATATTGTGTTTGCGTAGCACCGAGTTGACGAATGTTTCATCAGGGATCCACCAGTCAGGGCTTCTCCTTTCTAGCGAGGCGGTTGCGTCGAAGAACGCTTCAATGAACAGTGGAGCGTTAGATGCTGCACTGCGCATGTGGTGTTCCAAATCGCTTTGCGCCCATGATTCATTTGAACTTCGCGCATAACTAGATCCAGCCGCCGAAGCAAACTCCCGCTTGAAAGTCTCAAGAACCCCTTGCCGCGAACCTTGCGTCGCAACCTTTGACGCCATCCCGAAGAACTCGTCAATCGCCTTGGCCGGTATCTCCTTGTTACAGAACCGCCCGTCTTCCGGAGGCGTGAATCTCCACGCGTTGTTGAACTTTAGCGCCATGGCACCCTACCTTTGAAACGCCGAACGTCGCTTTTCATTGGGCGCGGCTTTTTGCGATCCGGTGCAAAAGCATTGTTATGTGCTTGCGTTAAATTTGATTCCCAAAAGTATAATTACCCTTATAGTCGAAGAATACAATACGAGAAGCAAACAGAAGGCAAGTGCTGGGCCAAATTGCTCCAATTCTGAAATATCTGATAGACTATAAATAAGCCAGATTAATGAAACTATAATTGATATATAAAAACTCAATTCAGTTGTTTTATCTATACGCTCTAACAACTTATTTTTGTTTGAGTATATTCCAAAAGAAATAGTAAGAATGGCAAGCAATACGAATACAGCGTAAATATCGATAAACATTTTTTCTCCTTTTGGGTTGGCACATAATCGCGGCGCTGACCCGCGAGCACGTCGGATGGGAGCAGGCCGAAGGCCTGGTCACAGCCGGCGCGCACAGTCGGGTCCAGTGCCTTGTTCCGGAGCAAGGCGACGGGACAAGGCACTGGACGAAGTCAGCGCCGCGATTCCCGGCGACGCAGTCGCCGGGAACGTGTGGGTGACCTGCCGGGGAACTGCCATAGCGAAGCGGCGTCAGTTTCCCGGTCATGGTCCACCCGGTGGTTCGGCTCCGCTTTCTCCCCAGAAAAGTGCTGCTATCTCGCGACCGACCTCCTCTGAAGGATGTTTAGTGTCGTTTACCCTACCAAGCATCCTCAAGGAGTACCATTCTACGACTTCAGCAAGATACTCGACGACATCTTGAATCTCCTCCAGATGGAGGCGATTATCAGGATAAAAAGTGGACGAGTTGACGCTCCGCGTTAGGTGGGCAGTCACTTCGTTCCGCCATCTGCTGATTTTAGTAAGGTCGGCCTGTTCCTTCAGGCAGCGTTCATGCTCGCTCACCTGTTGCAGGATATCAGCCTCGTCTTTGACATATTTTCGGATCAGCCTAAACAAGGCAGGAAGTCCTGACGCTTGCCTCGAATTATCGATGAAATGGTTGATCTTCAGGAACAACACGTCGAACAGCCCATGGTACAGACACGATACAAGCTGTGGATAGGGGGCCAAAGAAGCCGACGAGGTTTTGGCTAGGTGGCTGAGACCACACAGAGCATTGAGGTATGCCCACGTCCAGACAAGATTCTCACAGAGCGTGTCGATGGCCTGTTCTATGTTGTTGGCTTGATCGGTGTTCATCATCCCTGCCGAACAGTGTTATTATCCTGACTTCGCAAAAATAACCACCTCTTTCCATCTAAGCTGGTCAATACCGTTCCAAGAAATTTTTGGTTATTAATTTTTCAAATTATTTCAAATCGAAAACTGCACATCAGGGCTTTCGCCGGGCTCTGAGGTCAGCTTTATGCATTGGGCTGAAGTCAGCTTTATGCGGCAATCGTGTGGTCATCCTCCGGGACGGAGCATAAAGCTGACTTCGACGGATAATAATGAATCCTGCAAAACCTCACGCCCAAGCAGTGCATCCCGCCTATCACCCCTACGCTGAAAACATCAAGCCCGAGCCTTGGTCGCTCAATGCCCGGACCGGTCGGCGTCTTCATCCATATGCCTCCGGCTCATCCTGCTGCCTGGCCCCCTCACCAATCCCCATCTCCATCAGCTCAAACCGGATCCCATGCTGTTCAAACAAGGGATGCTGCGGGGCGGTGCCTGGCGCTGGGCCAAAGCCCAGCTTCCTGAAGAAAGGAACCGATGTGTTCCGGGCAATGGCATGCACCCGGCAACAGCCTTGGACCCTGGCGCTCTCCAGCAGGGTCGTTGCCAGCCGTGTTCCCACGCCCCGGCCCCGAGAGTCCGCGTCCACGGCCAGGTGGCGCAGCTCCACCTCGCCTTGGTCGTCCCAAACAGCAACCAGGCCCCCGATGATCCGGCCATCCATCTCTGCCGCGATCACGGTCTCCCGGCCCGGGGCCTTGAATTTTCCGCGCACGTCCCGGTCCAAACCCAGCGGTTTCCACAGGGCCGTCCACAGCAGCTCGTCCAGTTCCAGCGCCTGGGACGGGGACAATGCGGTCCAAAGAAACACATCTTTAGCCATGGCATTATTGAGAAAATTTTATTCCGGCGTTAGCACGGCATTGGGCGGGTGGCAATCATCCCGGAGATGCGTTCATCAGCAGGTCTTGGGGGATACGCACAATCGGGGTCAGGTCTTGCTTTTTAATGTATCCCGTTCTTTATTACTGGCCGATTTGGGGTCGGACCGAGACAATATCCTGAATTGTCTGGTGATATCTCTCAAAACAGGCCGTTATTTTGCCTTAGAACATCCATTTTGCCCCTGTAATGGGTACTAGAAGATTCCGGTTTCGCATAAAGTTCAGTCTGAAGGCTGTTGTCGATCTCAACTTTGCTGATGAATTTATTGTTTCCTTATTCTGTGTCCATGGTCGTAACGAATCGCCCAAATGCCCCGGTTATGAAGCGGTCTGCTTTGTATGCGGCTTTCCGCACAGCCCTCCGATCTCAGTACTAATTCTGCCCATATAATTTTCGGTAACACTCCCTACATTTACATGTATTGGTTTTTCCATTATAGTAGTACCATTGTGTCGTTACACTTCCACACAATTCACACTTAGCTTCCTTGTCAATCTCTGACGGGACCTGACTGTATACGTGTTCATCTCTTTCCAGAGGCATAGTGAAGACATGTTTCTGCTTTTCTTGTTGTAGTTCATGAGCCTGCGACGGACTCAACTCTTTCCAATGACCTGACCATCCTCTTTTTTCTTCAAGCTGTTGCGCTTTTTCCTTTTCTGCCTCTTCTTTCAGCCTTTTTTCCTCTTCCTCGCGCAACTTCTCGTACTCAATCTTCCCTTGCTTCCATTTTTGTAACTGCTCGTACTCATCTGGATGTATCAACTCGCCAGTAGTTTTGCCTAGTACTAAAATTTTTGATATATGATGTTCTTTTCTACGTCCAGAATACAACTGTGGACTGTGTACAGTATGTAAAGCACGAAAAGACGTTAACAATCCGTTATCATGATTAAGATAGTGAAGTGAATAAAAGAGATGATTGTTTTCAAAATTTTGATCAATATTATTGTACTCCGAAGTATGCATAAATTCTCGCTCGGTAGTACTTAAAAATACTTGGCCAGGCTCTTCATCATTTATATTCAACATTTTGTTGAGAAAAATCCAGTTGACTTGTATGCCAAGACGCTCGAAGCATTGCTTCAGTTCTTCTCTCTGCTGTGGTTTGATTTGTGACTCAACTATCCAATAAGCAATTTTATGAGATTTTTTTTCAACCCAGCAATCGACATGACGTTGTAAACTGACATTCTTTAACTCTTTTTCTAATGTGACAAACGAAGAACAAAACTTGCTGATTAGCCATTCATACAATATTGCTCTCGCTGAAAGCAGCGTTGAAGATTCATTTTGAAGAGGACAGTTTTTGATTTGCTTATGTGCAAAGTGCCATTTCCTATGATTACCTGCTCTTACCCTGACTGGTTGCCCGCATCTTTGGCAAACAAGATCATCCTTCCTATCCAAAAAACGTAAGTAATCAATATTATCCTTCCATTCAGGATTTAAGATAATAATGTGTTTACCATTTTGACTGCTCACTGCTTTAAACATTTTTAAGCCGCCAACTATTTCTATTATGGTTCTGTGGGTTGAACTTGAGGTCGACCAAGTCAATCTGCAGAATATCGAGAAATATGCTTTATACCAAACCTTTATTTTGCTTTAGAACGTCCATTTTGCCCCTGTAATGGGCACTGTAAGATTCCAGTTTCTCATGTTTCCTCAACATCCATCGACCGCGTTCCCTTGCACCCAGGAAAGTTGATACACCCCCAGAATTCACGTCCCGCCCACGGACCTTTGCGGGCGGTACGCCTGGTCATTCTCGCCCCGCATTTGGGGCAGTTCGGGGTGTCGACGGCGGTTGGGATGTCGTCGGCAATGTCCTGTTCTGCGACGTTCCTTCGAGTTTGCTCAATCATGCCCAGAAGCTCTTGGCCATTGATCAGCTCCAGATTGAGTCCCTGGGCGAACGTCACGGCATCCGTTGTGTACGTTCCGGAGGTGATGAAAAAACCTCCTGCAGCGCCCCGGGCGGACATGATCCCGTAAAATTCCCGCACCGGCTGGACCCCGACCTTGTACGCCTTCCACTGCTTGCACTGCACCAAATGAACCTCTTCGCCTTTGCGGAGTTCCAAATCAACACCGCCGTCAGGCCCGGCGCCTCCATTTCGGGTTACAGAGAAACCTTGTCGACGGAAGTACTCCGCCACAAGCAGCTCGAATTCCTGCCAAGACATGGCCTGCAGAGTTGACGCTCGTGGCCGCGACTGGACATCAGCGAACAGCTTTTTCTGCCTGTACGCGTTAATGGCCGAGGCAATTCCAGCGAATCCGAATGCGATTGGCAGAATGATCTTTCCGAAAAAAGCCATGTGGGAAACAAGGACGGAGGTAAAGAAATTCGAAAACTGCATCGGGTCGCCAGCAATGTCGGGCAAGGGGCGGGAGGCAATGTAATCAAGAATGACATACGACACTGCCGCCAATATGAAACATGCCCACCAGGGCAGCTTGCCGGCGGCGAGGATGATGTCTTCAAACAGACTTGTTCGTTGGCGGGCCATTTTCACGCTCTTCAGGGTTGGAAAGAATGACTGGCCAGCAGGCGTGTCCTTGAAAGATCAGATTTCCTCCTGTTACTGCCGGAACATGACCAAAGGACACTGTCCTTTCCTTGCTGGGCTTTGTGGCTGCTTATCGGAATGACGAAAGGAGCGCAATCGATTTTCATTTTCTTTGGGCGCACGCGGCCATGTCAACAATTATCCGTCCCCTCACCAATCACCACCTCCATCAGCTCAAACCGTATCCCATGCTGTTCAAACAAAGGATGTTGCGGGGCGGTCCCTGGCGCTGGGCCAAAGCCCAGCTTCCTGAAGAAAGGAACCGACGTGTTCCGGGCAATGGCATGCACCCGGCAACAGTCTTGGGCCCTGGCGCTTTCCAGCAGTGTCGTTGCCAGCCGTGTTCCCACGCCCCGGCCCCGCATGGCCGCGTCCACGGCCAGATGGCGCAGCTCCACGTCGCCTTGGTCGTCCCAAACAGCAACCAGGCCCCCGATAATCCGGCCATCCATCTCTGCCGCGATCACGGTCTCCCGGCCCCGGGCCTTGAATTTTCCGCGCGCGTCCCGGTCCAAACCCAGCGGTTTCCACAGGGCCGTCCACAGCAAATCGTCCAGTTCCAGCTCCTGGGACGGGGACATTGCGGTCCGGAGAATCACATCCTTAGCCATGGCAACATAGCGATTTTCCGAGTTTCTTAAGACAATAATCCGAATTTTCGGATTCCTTGTGCCGAGAATTACAGCATAATTTTCCGGATGGTAACAGGAAGGACCACAGGCGGGACCGCTGGATGGTTATGATTAATGTCTAAAATGCGAACATTCTCTGCAATACCGAAGAAACTTCCAATTGAACCTTTGGATCGATCGTCCCGAGCTTTTTCACTAGGCGTTCCTTGTCTATCGTTCGAATCTGATCCAATACAATGTGACCATGTTTCTTTTTGAACGTGCAGGGAACCCGCGTTGGATAATCCTTGCTGGTCGATGTCATAGGAGCGACGATCACGGTGCGGATATGCCTGTTCATTTCATCCGGCGAGATAATCAGGCAGGGTCTGGTCTTCTGGATTTCGGACCCAACGGTCGGATCAAGACCTACCAGGTAAACGTCAAAGCGTTTGACTACCATTGCCACTCTTCCTCATCCCACGAATGTGAAAGATCACTCCCCACGAGAAGAGGCGCATCATCCGCATTTTTCCGCATCGTTTCAAAAGCCTTATCCCATCCTTCCCGCGGATTTTGAACCGGGCGGATGATGATCTGATTGTTTTTTACCTCCATTTCAACATCGCCGATTATCCCCGTCTGTTCGAGAACAGGCTTTGGGATACGCAAGCCCTGGGAATTGCCTATCTTGACGACATGCGCTCTCATGAGCCACCTCCTGATTTATGTTGCCACATTGTAATTACGCCTTTTAAGCGTGTCAATCAGCAACTTAAAACGCCACCCGCCAGTTCAGATACGCGCTCACCCCGGGCGCACGGGATTCGAGGTTGCGCCGCATGAACACAACAACCCTTCCTCCATCAGCCCGGACAGGAATTTCAGGTAGAAGACTTCGAATTCGATCATCTCCCGGTCGTCGCGACGCAGCCATTCCGCCAGCCAGGGGATGCGTTGAGCCAGGACCATCATCGGCAGGGCCTGCTCGGTTGTCGGTTCGAGCAACCCGTGTTCGCGCAGTGCGGCGAGAAAGGCCCGAACGAACGGGCCGTCTCCGGCTTCCGGGGCCTCCGTGCCCACGCAGCCGATGACCAGAGCCGGATCGTACAGGATGTGCTTGGGACCGCAGAATTCCCAGTCTATGGCCGCCCTGATGTCGCTTTGTCCCCACAAAATATTCTCCGGATGCGGGTCGCCGTGGCTGAAGACCGTGGGCAGCCGCGCGTGAACCAGAGGCAGACCTTCAAGCACCTCCCACACCGGGCGCAGTTCCTGGACAACCCAGGCATGGTGCCTGGCCGCGTCCATTGCAATGCGGCGCACATATCCGGGCAGGTCGAAGCACGGCTCTTCCAGAGGGAGTCCCTTCGCCGCTGCGCGCAGATCGGCCAGGTATCCGGCAAGGGCGCGGCCTCGCCACGATTCTTGCCAATACGTGGCGTGGTCGAGCGGCAGGCTGGGCACAAACGGCGTCAGTTGCCAGAACCGGCCTTGCACTTCCTGAATGGCTTGCCCGTCCGGCCCCAGGCAAGGGGCGGGAACGCGCAAACCGTTTTGGTGGAGACGCTTCAACTGAGCGGCAATACGTCGTTTCACCGGAAGAAACTGCTCGGCATGTTCTTCAAGGACCAGACATTGCCCCTCCTGATCCTCCAGAGCCAGCCGCGACAGACACCGCTCCGGACTCCCGCTCAAGGGGAGTTCAGCGCAGACCCGGCCCAACTCCCGATCCCAGGGACGCAGCACATTTTGCAGGAGAGCCGAATCATGCATGGACACACCTCTTCAAAACTGGCGAAACGGATAACTATACTGCTTGAGGTTGAGTATTTAAATTTGTTGGCGTTCCAAGAGGGCCCTCGCTGTTTTTGGGCTAGCGTTGCATTCATTTTATGCCGCCCTTTCAGGGCTATTATTTTTGGGGGGCGTTTTACCCAGGGCGTTGCCCTGGGCTACGGTAGTTCGCTCTTTCAGGGCTTGTCTGAAGCCCCAACGGGGCGACATATTTATAGCCCAGGGCAACGCCCTGGGTAGATGATGTTAAAACAAAAATAGCCCTGTAAGGGCGGCATAAAGGCGTCATCAGAATTTTTTTTATTGTTTCACCCTAAAACCAGTATATCTGCCCGGTGAATGTACATTGGAGGTGGAAGAAGCGGGCGCGGGCAGACAGGGTGTCATGAGATTGATTCGAGCAATCCCCCGGACGTGTTCCGAAACCTGACGATCCTGGCCGGTATGCCCACGGCCACGGCATAATCCGGCAAGTCCTCGGATACCACTGCCCTGGCCCCGACCACGCAGCCATTTCCGATGCGGACTCCGTCAAGGACGACGACTCCCTTGCCCAACCAGACGTCGCTTCCCAAAACCAACGGTTGCTTCGGAGCTTGATCGAAGCTTCTTCCCGGCATGTCCGATTGTTCAGGGACTTCCCGGCCTTGACCGATGCAACAATCCGGGCCAATCAAGGCGCATGCTCCAATGTGGATGTCGTTCATGGCCGAGATGATGGTGTTGACTCCGATCTCCCCGCGCCGACTGATGACGACGGAACCGGACTTGGCCTGGATGATGCAATTGCGCGAGATGATGACGTCGTCGCCAATGGTGATGCCCGAGGCCCGACTCCCGGACGCGTCGAGCTTGACGTTATCGTCCATGGCGACTCTGTTGCCGAGGGATATCCGATCAGGCCGCCGAAGCACTAGGCCGTGACCGAGGATCAACCCCAAGCCCGCGGATTGAAACAGCCGACGGCAGAAAATTCTGCGAAGAACATAGCCCGGACTTGCCCGAAGACCACTGAACAGCAGGTTGATCAGGCCGTGGTAAAGGAATGGACCGGATTGAGTTTTGCTCATCGTCACGGTCGCACTGCCATGCCCGGCATATCTCTCCAAAATATTCCGCGCTAGTCGCTTTTGCAGCATATTTCCCTCAGAAAGCGCCTTGTTGCTCAGCATCACGGCGTTCCAGCAATGCAATTTTCTGCATGGTTCAACCAGAGCCGATTCGGCTACTTGTCGAAAAAACGCGGCCCGGGCATCCCCGCGTCGCAACCAATCCGGATCATGATTCGAGAGAAGCTCGCAACACCATTGCCGCGGCGACCATATTGGCCAGGGCCGGGAGCACCTCGTTCCACTGGCGGGTTTTCAGACCGCAGTCGGGATTGACCCAGAGCCGTTCGGCGGGAATTTTGGCGGCAGCCTTGGTCAAGAGATCAACAATATGCTCCCTGCCCGGAATGTTGGGCGAGTGGATGTCATAGACGCCGGGGCCGATTCCGTTGGGATAATTGAAATCGTCGAAGGCCTCCAGCAGTTCCATGTCGGAACGCGATGACTCAATGGTGATCACGTCGGCATCCATGTCGGCTATCGACGCGATGATGTCGTTGAATTCCGAATAGCACATGTGGGTGTGGATTTGCGTCTCGTCAGCCACGCCGTTGGCCGTAATGCGGAAGGATTGCACCGCCCAGTCCAGATATTCCTTCCACTGCGCCTCGCGGAGCGGCAGGCCTTCGCGCAGGGCCGCCTCATCAATCTGGATCACCTTGAGCCCGGCTTGCTCCAGGTCCAGCACTTCCTCGCGGATGGCCAGGGCAAGCTGCATGCAGGACACGGAACGGGGTTGGTCGTCGCGCACGAAGGACCAGTTCAGGATGGTCACGGGGCCGGTCAGCATGCCTTTCATTGGTTTTTCGGTCAGGGCCTGGGCATAGGTGATCCATTCCACGGTCATGGCCTTTGGACGACGAATGTCGCCAAACAGAATAGGCGGCTTCACGCAGCGCGAGCCGTAGGACTGCACCCAGCCGAACCGACTGAAGGCATACCCCTCCAGCTGCTCGCCGAAATATTCGACCATGTCGTTGCGTTCCGCCTCGCCGTGCACGAGCACGTCCAGCCCCAGCGCCTCCTGTTCGCGGACGCAGCGCGCGATTTCGGCGTGAATGGCTTCCTTGTAAACGGCCTCACTGATCTTTCCAGCCTTGGACAGGCTGCGGACCTGGCGGATTTCCGGCGTCTGGGGGAAGGAGCCGATGGTGGTGGTCGGGTATTTCGGCAGGCTCAGCAGTTGGGCCTGTTTCGCGGCGCGCTGCGCGAAGGCGCTCACGCGCCGGCCCATCTCTTCGGTGATCCCGGCCAGGGCGGCCTTGACCGCGGGATTGTTGACCCGCTGGGACAGACGGCGCGACTGGATGGCGGCCTGATTGGCCCGCAACCCGGCTTGCACCGCCTCACGGCCCTGGTTCAAGGCCGTGGCCAGCAGATGCACTTCCTCCAGCTTCTGCCGGGCAAAGGCCAGCCAGGATTTGATTTCCTCATCGAGCTCCGTTTCCATCTCCAGGTCCACGGGGACATGCAGCAGGGAGCAGGACGGCGCGATCCACAGCCTGTCCCCGAGCTTTCGGGCCACCGGCTCCAGCCGGTCAAGCGCGGCGTTCAGGTCGGTCTTCCAGACATTTCGGCCATTGACCACGCCCAGCGACACCACGCGATCAGAGGGAAGCCGCGTGACAAGAGGCTCGACTTCATGCCCGGCGTTGACGGCATCCAGATGTACGCCCTGGACCGGGAGTTCCGCGACCAGCGGTAAATTCTCCTCCAGCGAGCCGAAATACGTGGCCAGCAACAGCTTGATCTTGCCGGTGTTCAGGGCCTGATAGGCCGCGGCGAAAGCCTGTTGCCACGCATCGTCGAGTTCCGTGACCAGGATCGGCTCGTCGATCTGGACCCATTCCACGCCCTGCCTTGCCAACGCTTCCAGCAGTTCGACATAGACCGGCAACAGACGGGGCATCAGGCGCGGCAGCAGAGCGCGTTTGTCGGAGCCGTCCCTTGTTTTGCCCACGGCCAGGTACGTAACCGGGCCGATGATCACCGGCTTGGCCTTGACGCCATTGGACATGGCTTCGGCCACCTGGTCCGTCAGGGACGATCCGTCGAGCCGGAATTCGGTATCAACGCCGAACTCAGGGACAATGTAGTGATAGTTGGTATCGAACCACTTGGTCATCTCCCCGGCGGCCACCCCGTCCCGGCAACGCGCGTGTTCATCGGCCGCTGGGGCTGAGCGGCCCCGGGCGACGCGGAAATAATTGTCCAGGGGGTCTCCGGAGAGTTCTCGCACCCGTTGGGGGAGATTGCCGACCATGAAGCTCGTGTCCAGCACCTGATCGTAGAAGGCGAAGTCGCCCACGGGCGCCAGATCCAGAAACGCTTGATCCAGCCAGTGACGTCGACGAAGATCCGCTGCCAATGCTTTCAGTTCGTCGAGGGATGACTGGCCCTTCCAGTATGCTTCCAGGGCGAATTTGAGTTCGCGTTTTGCCCCGATGCGTGGAAAGCCGAGATTGTGCGTGCGTACCATGTTGACTCCTGTTATGAAAATTGAAAAATGAACCATTGGGGAGTTTGGTAGCGGTTGCGACCCATGAAGTAAAATGGTATTTTTACATAAAAGGATGAAATCTATTCATGAATAATCGACCTTCTCCCCCCCTCCTCGAGCGGACGCACCTGGAGATCATCCGCGCGGTGGACCGGCACGGCACACTGACGGCAGCAGCCGTGCATCTCCATCTCACGCAATCCGCGCTGAGTCACTGCATGCGCAAGCTTGAGGGGCAGCTTGGCCTGGCGCTCTGGCGCCGCGAGGGCCGCGGCCTG
Organism: Desulfonatronum thiodismutans; assembly: GCF_000717475.1. NCBI lineage: Bacteria > Pseudomonadati > Thermodesulfobacteriota > Desulfovibrionia > Desulfovibrionales > Desulfonatronaceae > Desulfonatronum > Desulfonatronum thiodismutans. The sequence continues at coordinate 311,880 of NZ_JPIK01000012.1, read as the reverse complement.
TGTCTGACGCAGGCCGGGGAGTATTTGTTACGGACCGCCAACCGCCTGGGGCCGCAATTCACCCACGCCGAGGAGCGTCTCCGGCAGTTTGCCCGAGGTGAACGCGGCACGCTGCGCATCGGAATGGAGTGCCACCCCTGCTACCAATGGCTGTTGAACATCGTGGAACCCTTTCTGGCCGAATGGCCCGCGGTGGACCTGGATGTGAAGCAGAAGTTTCAGTTCGGCGGCATTGGCGCGCTGTTCGGCTACGAGATCGACCTTTTGGTAACGCCTGATCCCCTGCGCAAAACCGGCCTGCTGTTCGAACCGGTATTCGACTACGAACAGGTCCTGGTGGTCGGCCCAACGCATCCGCTCCGCCATGTGGACCATGCGCTCCCGGAGCAGCTTGCCGGAGAAACCCTGATCACCTATCCGGTCGCCACGGACCGGCTCGACATCTACACGAACTTCCTGACACCCGCGGGCATCAGCCCCAAGCGGCACAAGCTGATCGAAACCACCGAAGTGATGCTGCAGATGGTCGCCAGCGGTCGCGGCGTCGCCGCGCTGCCGCACTGGCTGGTGCGGGAATACGCTGACCGGTTTCCCATCTTTGCGGTGCGACTTGGCCCCGAAGGAGTCGACAAGCGGATATTCCTCGGCATCCGCGAACCGGACGCCGAGATCGACTACCTCCGCGCGTTCCTGGAATTGGCGCGTGGGCTGCGCAATAAGAAAGCAGCTTCATGAAGAGACAACGGGTACGATCAAGACTTGGGAGATGTCCGTTTCGCGGAGAATTGTTGTGTGTTGCATATGCCGAGCAGTCACGCTGATGATTGCCTGATTTTTTAAATTGTAGCACTTTTAAAGCATCTAACACGAACTATTGCAATGCAATATCTTTTCCAGTACCTTTCAAAAAAATGGCAACCCATCCCGGCCCGCCAGTTTATGCCGGGACACATTTCAACCACGCAACCTTATTCACCTGGAGGACTGTATGCGCATGTTCCAACGGCCCCTGTTCGGGGCGCTTATCTGCTGTGCGATTATCCTGCTGACCATGTCCGGTCAGGCCCGGGCCGGAACCTTGCAGTTTTTCGCCAATGGCGAGGAACTGGCCACTGAGGGGTTCCTGGCCCCCAAGCTGACCAAGGACGGTTGGACCCTGACCTTCAGCCATATCTTCGTCAACCTGGCCGAAATCACGGCCTATCAGGCCGATCCGCCGTATGACGCGCACAAGGGCGGTCCCGTTTCCGCCAAAGCCCAGGTCGCTTTGGAGGGGACGCATGTCGTCGATCTGGTCATGGATGCGGGAGATGAGCCACCAGTCCTGGTTGGCGAGGCAGCCAATGCGCCCGCGGGTCATTACAACGCCATTTCCTGGAAAATGGCCAAGGCCAACGGTGGTCCGCTGGCCGGATACTCCATGGTCTTGACCGGCAAGGCGGAAAAGGACGGGCAGGTCGTCAACTTCCAGCTCTATTCCGGCGAAGAGCGGACCTATCGCTGCGGGGAATTCGTGGGTGATGAGCGCAAGGGCTTTCTGGAGCAGGGCGGGTTGGCCGATCTGGAAATGACCTTCCATCTTGACCATGTTTTCGGTCGGGCCGACAAGCCCGCGGACGACCAGATGAACGTCGATGCCCTTGGTTTTGCTCCTTTCAGCGACGGTGCAAAGAAACACGACCTCAAGCTCAAGGGCCTGCACATCGGCCATGCCGGCGAAGGGCATTGCAGCGTGGAGTGGCATTAGTCAGGGTTCCAGTAAACCTTTTGGGGCGCATTCCTGAGTGCGCCCCAAATTTATTACGCTCTCCAGGCATTTCGTTGTTCAATCTGCCGTTATTTCCTCCACTCACATGAACATCCTGCGCAAAACAATCTTCCTGTTTTCGTTGTTCGCGGTATCCGCCCTCATCCCCCCGGCGTCTCTCTTTGCCCACGGCGCGCTGTTGGAATATACGTTCACGCCGGGCATCACAGTCCATGCCCTGTATGACACAGGCCAACCCATGTCCGAAGCGCGCATAACGGTTTTTGCTCCTGACAATCCGTCAAAGCCCTGGTTGACGGGAAACAGCGACGAGGACGGACGTTTCAGCTTCATCCCCGACCTCGCCTTAACCGGAACCTGGAGCATTCAAGCGCGGCTGGCCGGGCACGGAGCCATGGTCCACATCGACCTTGACCAAGATGAACCAGCGCAAGCGCTACAGCCCATGGCACCAGGATTCAATACGGGGCAACGCTGGTTGATGGCCGCCAGTATCATCTGGGGATGTATCGGCACGGCACTTTATTTCACCAAAAGGAGAGGACGCCATGCCCATCCCTGACGGCATCCTGCCCCTGCATGTCACCCTCGGAGGTTACGCGGTGGCCATGGCTACAACGAATTTTTGCATCCGCAAGCTCAGGGAAGCAGGTAGCACCGCACCCCGATAATTCCGATAGAAGGAGTGCTGACCAGCTTCGTGGCCGTCTTTTTCTGCGCGCTCAGCCAATGTTGTTGCATGGCGTTTGAGATATTTTCCAGCACACTAGTGTCCCAACGTTTAATCAAAGAAACTCAACTGGTTAGTGTTTGGCCGAACTTCGTTTTCGTAGCTGTAATTTCCAACTATCTGTAATAATGGATTTCGTTCAAAGATGTTCACGCTTAAAATCTGTAGAATTGTGTAGAGTGAAGCATTGATTTTGAGTTCTTTTTTCATGATGGCTACAATCAAAAAAGTCGAAATTGCGATCCAGATTTGCGTTTTGACCGCATTGGCTGAGTTCCCATAGAAACGCTTTATGCGCAAATTTTGCTTTATCCACTTAAAAAACAGCTCCACTTGCCAACGATAGCGGTATAGCTCTGTGATAGTGAGTGCTGGGAGAACAAAATTGTTGGTTTAAAAATACGTATGTTTTTTGGCTTTCCGGGTCTTTGTATTTCACCCTGCGTAACTTTTCTGGATAATTTTTGGATTGGTAATAGCCAGTCAGCACTACGGATTGGTCGCAAATCAGACCTGTTGTTCGATCGACCTGGTGAGAAAATATCCTGTTGCATTGAAGATTCGATTTGGCCCGGATTACAAAAAAGGCTGCCCTTTGAGAAAAAACATGAAGGCGCCTGAAGTCTACGTAACATCGATCCATGACATAAAACGATCCAGCCTCGATTGGCAGTATATCCAACACGTTGACGTCGTGGAGCTTTCCGTCGGATATGTGGATAAAGGTCGGAATATTCCCTCGTAGGTCCAGCAATGTGTGCAGTTTGATGGCCCCCTTCGACTTGCGAAAATTGGCCCAGGGGAACATGGCTAGGCATAAATCTATGGTTGTGGAATCCAAGGCGTAGGCAGTATTTTGCAAATCGAGATCGAATTCGTCGTCGATATAAAGGTTGCGGGCGATCTGAATTAGGTGTTGAGCAATATCCGCATAAATTCTCCAGTCTCGGACTTTGTTGGCATTGGCTAAGGTATTCCTGGAGACTTGAGCACGAATTCCCATGTGGTAAAGCTTGCCTTGCTGGGAACGTAAACAGGCCTCGATATCTCTGAGGCTCTCTCGGTAAGTCAATTGTGCAAATGCCATGCATAGAAACTGGTCGAGGCAGGAAAATTGATGAACTTTCCGGTTTCCATCGTAGCGTTGAACAATTCGCCGAAACATGTGCAACGGCAAATAGTCCATGATCTGAGAAAATATGAGCTTTCCAGTTAACACCGCATACCTCCTGAAAAATGTTGCAAGAGGTATAAGGTACTAGCTGCTGGATGTTCAAATCGGTAACAGCCAAAAAAGAATAAAAAGTCATATTTTACAGGGTCTTAAGCATTGATTGATGAAAAACGTTGGGACACTAGTGTTTCCAGCACTTGCGAAAAGCTTGATACAGAATCCTGGTTTATTGAACCAGGATTCTGCGTCCTGATTCACATCAATATTCAGCGTTTTCTTCAACCGGTGCATCGAACGTGATACGTTGGTCTAATAAATTGCGCGATTTTAGCCCGCTCCGCACACTTTTCTTACGCTCGCCAGCTTATTTTTTATTTCCAACCGCCTGAAGACGCAAGGAAATATTTCTCTTGCCATCTTTACATCGCTTCGCCGTGACGTATGTTCGTGATGATCAATACCACTTCCAGCGAAAAAGGAGGCATCATGAGAGGAGATCACGAACATAAGCACGTTCACGCCCATGAGCATACCCATGAACATGAGCACGAACATGAGCACCCAGGCATCGGCAGGCATGCGCACAGGCACGTGCATGTCCATGAACATGATCATCTGCACGAACACCAGCACGAGCACGATCACCACGGTCCGGAAGGCGTGCATGACCATGGGCATGGCGAGGACCACGGCCCCCACGAGCACGACCACCCGGACCACGCCGGCCTCCCGCATGAAGACCATACCCATTAGTTTTTCAAAGCCGTCCGTCCCGCCGCCTGGAGATAAATCCTTGGTCAGGCGGCGGGACGGGGATTGCTTCGATCCGCCATTGATCGAGACCTGTCCTGCCATTTGCCCTTCATCACGCCTGCCAATCAAACCCTTTCCAAATTCAGAACATCACCCGCCAGTTCAGATACGCGTTCAGTCCCGGCTCGCGCAGTTCCACGCCTCGCGAGGTGGCCAAATAGTTGCCGTATGTCTCATCGAAAATGTTGGTCACGCCCAGGACCACGGCGTGCCGCAGTCCGGCCAGGGTGAAGTCGTATCCGGCCCTGGCGTTCATGGTGATCCAGGCGTCGGAGTGCTCCGTGTCTCGCGGCACGCGGGTCTGTTTCGCGGCCCACTGGCCTTCCAGGGTCCACCACAGGCCTGAATCCATCTTCTGCGTAACCCCGAACAGGCCGTTCAGCGGGGCCACGAAGCGCAGCCATTCGTCCGCGGATTTATCCTTGCCCTGGGTGTAGGCGATGTTTCCGAATACGGTCCAACTCGGGATGAAATCCCACTCCAGGGACAGTTCAGCGCCGTACAATTCCGCCTTGGAGACGTTGCCCATTCGGTACAGGCTCGGATCGATGAGCTCGGGGACGATGTAGTCGCGGAGCTGGTTGTAAAACGCAGCGCCCGAGGAACGCACGGTTCGGCCGGTGTGGTGGATTCCGTATTCGAAGAACAAGGAGCGCTCGGGATCGAGGTCCGGATCGCCCACTTCCACCACGCCTCCGACGAGGTTGATGTTCTTGAACCGCTCCAGGATGTTCGGGGTCCGGTAGCTGCTGGCGGCCAGGGTGGTCATGGACCAGTCCGGGGCGAAACGCCAGGTCAGCCCGGCGTGCCCGCCCCAACTGGCGTCGTTTGCGGTCTTTTTTGCAATATCCTCGGTTTCCTTGTTGGCGACGCGCACATAGTCGGCCCGGGCACCCAGGTTCAGGCTCCAGTTCGTGCTGAGTGCCCAATCGTCCTCAGCGAAGACCCCGACGGACGTTTGGTCCGTCTCGGGAGTCGGCTTGTCCGATATGGACGTTCCGGCAACGGTTCTGCGCACCCGACTGGAATCCATATGCCAGTTCCAGGCGTCCACCACGGCCACGACCACATGGTCGCCAAAGGCCATGACGTTCTTCCAGTTCCCGGACCATGTGGCATGGTCCGCCTCAGGCCTGATCCAGGCCACCGCGCCGGAGGTGAAATTGTCGATGCGTACCCGTCGCTCGATCAATTGATAGGACAGTTGCAGGGTGGATTCCCGGAGCAGGGAGTCTTCCGGGGTAAAAGAATGGCTCAGTTCCACGAGCCGACGATTGTTTCCGGCCAGGGTCACGTCGGCGTTGACCGGCAGGGGGGCCATGCCCGTTCCCGGGACGCCGATCTCCGAACCGTCCAGGTGCTGGTACTGGAATTCGGTCACGTTGTACTCGTTCCATTTGAATCCCGCGGCCAGCTTGGCGGAAAAGTCCTCGAATCCACTGTTGCGGACCTTGTCGCCGTTTCCGTCCTTGTAATCCGAGAAGTCCCGGTAGCCGATGGAGCCCCAGAGCCAGGACCTGGGCGCGTTGTAGGAAATGATCTGGTGCACGTCTCCGCCTCCGGGATTGGAACCGCCGCCCAGGGAGGTTTCCGCGTTCCAGGCCGGGGCGTCCAGGAACCGGCCTTTCTTGGTGATGATGTTCACCACCCCGCCGATGGAGCCCGAGCCGTACAGGGCGCTGATGGGGCCTTTAAGGACCTCGATGCGCTGGATGTCCTTGGGGTTGACCAAGCCGAAGCGTCCGTTGATGTCCGTGGTCACGTTGACCCGTGCCCCGTCGATCAGAAAGACCACGGCGTCGCGCCCCAGGCCGCGAATGTTGACGTCCCCGCCCCAGGCGGACTCCGAGGACTTGTCCACGCCTGGAAGACGGACGGCCGCGTCCGTCAGGCTCACCGGCGCGGTTACGGCAATGGTTTCGGCATCAACAACGCCGACCCCGCCGGGTGTTCCGGAAACCGGCGCGGGTATGCCGCGCGCCGTAACCGTGACCTGCTCCAGAGCCACGCCTTTACTTGACTCGCCTTCGTCCGCCGTGACCGTTGCCGCAAAGAACAGAGCGCAGGCTCCAACAAGGATGCCGATCATCCGTTTCATTTCCCATCTCCCTTGTCTGGTGGTTTGGTGAGTTGACGTCAGAACAACACGGATTTGACCCTGACCCCGGGCACCATGCCCAGCCTGCCGGTCAATGCGCCCAGTTCATCCGTGGTGGCTCTGATGATCACGGCCATGACCCGCTCTTTGGAGGCGGGAAACATGGTCACGTTCTTGATGATGCCGTGGCTGCTTTCCAGTATCTCCGTGATTTTCGTCGTCATGCCGACGGCATCGGATATGGAGATGCCCACGACACCGCTCCTGCGCATATCGTGCTGCTCCAGTTGATTAGTGGACATGCTTGTTGTCTCGCTTTTAAGTGCGTATAGAGCATATTATATACTAAATAATAACATAAATCGAATTTCAATATTTGCCCGGAATGCGTATTAAAGTTCTTAAATTGATTGAATAATATCGTCACATACTTGCTTTTAGTACTGGATTTAGGCATTGCCTTTGTGTTTGAATAATGCGGCTGTATAATCAATAAATAATATTGATGTCGAAATCCGCCTGCTTTCAATCCTCAACATCCCGATTCCCAGGAGGAAACATGAAACCCATCGTCTGGTTGCTCATCGCCCTGTCGCTTGCCTTGTTGGCCTCTCTTCCCGTCATGGCCCAGGATCCGTGCCACCAACCGCCCCGCAACCTGATTCGCTTCGGGGAACGCTTTTTGGCCATGGGCCGAGTTGACGCCGCCATTGCCCGCTTTTCCAGCGTCATCGACTGTCACCCCGGGACGTCCTATGCCGCCGAGGCCCACAGCGACCGGGGCGTGGCCTATGCCAGACAAGGCGATCTGGACAAGGCCATGGGTGAATACGAAGCAGCTCTGGCCATCAACGAATACCCTCTGGCCCGCTTCAACATGGGCAAGGCCTGCATGGAGGTGTTCCAGGCATCCGGCGACCAGGACATGCGAGACAGGGCGCTTCGTGAGTTCCGACTTTTTTCGGACTATTTGCGCAACGGCTCGAACTTTCCGGATGTGATCGGCTTTCAGAAGGATGAGATCGTGGAGTATGTGCGAGAGGCCATTGAATCTTTAGAATACTGAACAGGCTGCGCATCGGTAAATGCAACCCTGAGGGTCAGACCAACCCTTCCCTTCAGGTTGCACGGAGGTGTTTTCTCGGTCGAGCGGCTAGATTTTCAGCTTGATGCCCTTGGCTTTCAGTTCCTTGATGTCCGCGCTGCGGTCGAAATAGCGGGTGTGCAGCAGTTTATAGGCCGTTTTCCCGGTGGGGCCATCAGAGAGGAAACCGTCCTCGGCGTAGATCTTCTTGATCATCGGGTTGTCCTGGGATTTTCGGATCTTGTAAACCTTGGCGTCCGCTTCGTAGACCCCGACCTGACGCTTTCCGATGAAATCCATGGCAGCGGCCTTGGCTTCGCGGACAAAACCCACGCCCATGGCGGCCACGGCAGTCACGGCCACGGCGGCCTGCAAGAAACCTCGGCGGGTTAATTCAAAAGGCTTGTTCATAGTGTCCTCCTTCCTCACTTAAACGGATTTGAGATTGAATCGGTTCCGGTAGTCGGCGAAGAGATTCGACGAGTTCTTGACCAGCAGCAGGTTCGGATCCAAAGGCTGCCCGCCGCCGTTCACGCATCCGCCGGGGCAGGTCATGATCTCGATGAAGTGATACGGGGATTTCCCGGCCTTGACTTCCTCGCAAATCTTCTTGGTGTTCTCCAATCCGCTGACCACGGCCACCCGGACCTCGCCGAAGTTGGGCACGTCCACCGCCGCGGCGACAATGCCCTGGCTGGCGCGCACGGCCTTGATCTCGGGATCCTTCAGCTTGTCACCGGAGAGAACCTCGTAGGCATACCGCAAGGCCGCTTCCATGACCCCGCCGCTGGTGCCGAAGATGGTCGCCGCGCCGGTGGACTGGCCCAGGACCGGGTCTGGCTCCTCATCCTTCAAGTTGGCAAAGTCGATCCCGGCCTGTCTGATGATGTAGGCCAGTTCCCTGGTGGTGATGGTGGCATCGATGTCCCGGAATCCACTGGCCGCCATCTCGACCCTCATTCCCTCATACTTCTTGGCCACGCAGGGCATGATGGACACGGTGTACATCTTTGAGGGATTCACCTTGGCCTGCTGGGCGCCGTACGTCTTGGCCAGGGGGCCGAGCATGGCGATGGGCGACTTGCAGGTGGACATGTGCGGCAGGATTTCCGGATAAAAAGTCTCGCAGAACTTGACCCAGCCGGGACAGCAGGATGTGAACTGCGGCAGCGGATAGTTCGGATTGGGCTTGGCGACCCGGTTGATCAGCTCCGTGCCCTCTTCCATGATGGTCAGGTCGGCGGTGAATTCGTTGTCCCAGATCAGATCAAACCCCAGCTTGCGCAAAGCCGCATGCATCTTCCCACCCACGTAGGTTCCGGCGGGCATGCCGAAGGGCTCGCCCAGGGCGTACCGCACGGCCGGAGCGGGCATGGACACCACCACGGTGTCCGGATCCTTCAGGGCCGCCATGATTTCGTCCACGTAAGAAATCTCTTCGTAAATGGCGGCGTAGGGACAGTTGGTCAGACACTGGGCGCAATTGATGCAGGCTGCCGGAGAGACGACGTACCGGCTGCCGTCGGCCTTGACCTGGATCGCGCCCGTGGGACAGATGTCGTCGCAGGTCCCGCACTGGACACACTTGCTCCCGTCCACCTGAACCATGGAAAACCTGTTCGGGTCGGCATTTTTCGGGGCCGGCCCCTTCATGGGGACCAATTCCATTTCTCGCATCTTGTTTCCTCCTTCAAACCGTTAAACATAACTTTCGAGAAGAGCACCTCCGCCAAAAATAAAATATCATAATACATGCTACTAGCTGTGCATATATCTTGAAAAGATGTGATGTCAATCTCTGAGCAAAATTCGGGCAATTTTTCACATATTGATTGTGCGTCGATTCGCATTGGACCGTCTTTTTCAAACCTGCTTGTCGCCGAGCCCGCATCATCCACCCCCCCCATCTCTCGCCTAAACTTCTGATTTTTCGAATTATTCCACCGTTCCAGAGTGGGAACAATACAATGAAGACATGCGAATGGATAACACGAAGTCCTTCTGCAAGTGGCACGCTAAGTTAAATTTTCACATTCTGTTGTCAATTTCGCTAAAATCGTATATATTGTTGTCAACAAATTTGAGCAATGGTTAACTTTTCAAGGCCATTAACTGTGAAATCTTAGCGACATCCGGACTCTTTCGAATTTGCATCGAGATTTGCGTGGAGTTGACTTCAGGAGGGGACAGTGCAGTTCGGTCAGTGTGGTATCTTGTTGAAGGTGTTTATTATTCTCGGATTCCTGGCGGGTATCTGGTCCGGGTCGGCTTGGGCTTCGGAGCGAATCCCGAGAATCCTCGAAACCGAGGATTCCATCCTGCGCCAGGCTCAGGAATCCCAGACCCGGGTGGACGCCATGGCCGATGAGACCCTCAGGTTGGTCCAGGAGTACCGCGACCTGCGGCGCGAGCAGGAGAATCTGGCCGTGTACAACGCCAACCTGGAGGACATGGTCCGGTCCCAGGAGGCTGAGATGGTTTCGCTGGAGCGCCAGATCGAGGACATCAAGGTCACCCAGCGGGAGATCGTGCCCTTGATGCTGCGCATGCTGGGCGGACTGGAGGCCTTCGTGGCCGCGGACCTGCCGTTTCTCCTGGATGAGCGGATGGCCCGGGTGGAGGGGTTGCGGGCCTTGATGCGTCGGGCTGACGTGGACGTTCCGGAAAAGTTTCGCCGGATCATGCAGGCTTATCAGACCGAGGCCGACCACGGCAGGACCATCGAAGCCTTTCAGGGCGAGCTGGTCACGGATCACGGGCCCGGGCGCAGCGTCGAGTTCCTGCGCATCGGTCGGCTGGTCCTGGCCTACCAGACCCTGGACAGAAACGAGAGCGGTTTCTGGGAGCCTCGGAACCAAGCCTGGACTCCCCTGGAGACCCGCCACAATCAGTCCATCCGCCAGGGCCTGCGCATCGCGGCCCGGCAGGCTGCTCCGGAACTGATCCAGGTGCCGGTTACCGTCTCCATGCCGTGGATGGAGCCGGTTGCGTCGTTTTCTCCAGGAGCAAACGACGAACCCGGCAACGTGCCTGATCCGGAGCCCGTGGCCGAGCCGGACACCGGAACGGAGAAACAGCCATGACCCGCTTCTCCGGAACATTCGCCGCCATCCTGGCCGCTCTGACATTTCTGGGCTCGTTTGCTTGTCCACCGGTCATCGCCCAGTCTTCAACCGTCGGCCTGGACGCCTTCCTGGAGCAAGTCCGTCAGCGTGCCAAAAACGAGGAACGGATCAACCAGGAACGGGAAAACGAATTCCGGGCCGACTTGGACGCGGCTCGCGCGAGAATCCAGGAGGCCCGCTCCGCGATGCGCGCGGAACAGGACCGCCAGGAACGCCTGCTTACGGCCTACGACGCCAACGAGGCGACCCTCACGGAACTGGAGGCCACCTTGCGCGAGGAGCAGGGCGGGCTGGGAGAGATGTTCGGCGTGGTGCGCCAAAGCGCCGGGGATTTTCACGCCCAATTTCTCGGCTCCCTGGCCATGGTCGACAAGCCCGAGGCCCTGGAGTTCCTCGGCCAATTGAGCGACAGCCGCGCCCTGCCGAGCATGGCCGAGCTGGAGCGGATGTGGATTCTGGTTCTGGAGGAGATGGTCGGCTCGGGCCGGGTGGACCGCTTTGTCGGCGAGGTTGTCCTGCCGGACGGATCGAAGCTGGCCAAGGACGTGCTCCGGATCGGCGCGTTCAACTCCGTGGCCGATGGGCGGTATCTGTCCCATGTCCAGGGCCGCAACCAATTTCTGGAACTGCCGCGCCAACCCCAGGGCGGACACCTGCGTCTGGCCCGTGAGCTGGAGCAGGCCAGTCCGGGCGAGACGCGCTTCTTCGCCCTGGACCCCTCCCGGGGCGCGATTCTGGCCCATCTGGTCCAATCGCCCACGCTCATTGAACGGATCAAGCAGGGCCGGGAAATCGGGCTGATCATCCTCGGCCTGGGCCTGTTCGGGCTGATCCTCTTCGTGGTCCGTTTCGCGATTCTGATCGTGATGGACCGCCGCATCCAACGCCAACTGCGCTCAGAAACAGCCCTGCCGGACAACCCTCTGGGCCGGATTCTCCAGGTCAGCGGCACCAACCACAGCGTGGACCCGGAAACCCTGGAAATCCGGCTGGACGAGGCCGTGCTCAAGGAAATCCCCCGCCTGGAACGGGGCCTGCGAACCATCAAAATCCTGGCCGCCGTCGCGCCGCTGTTGGGCCTTTTGGGCACGGTGGTGGGGATGATCGAAACCTTCCAGGCCATCACCCTGTTCGGCACCGGCGATCCCCAGCTCATGGCCGGAGGCATCTCCCAGGCCCTGGTGACCACGGCCCTGGGTCTTTCCGTGGCCATCCCCCTGCTCTTCCTGCACAGCCTGGCCGCGGCCAAGAGCCGAGGGCTGGTGAACATTTTGGAGGAGCAGGGCGCGGGGTTGCTGGCCGAACATATTCAAAAGGCGCGGGGAGGGTGATGATTGAGCCGATTCTCAACCTGCAACGATTTCTGGACGCCGGAGGTCCGGTCTTGTGGGTCATCCTCCTGGTGGCCGTGGTCCTCTGGACCCTGATCATCGAGCGCTACTGGCATCACTGGCGGGTATTTCCCCGGGAACTGTCCGCGGTGCGCGCCCGGCGTTCCAGGTTGCCACCCCAGGAGCGCCGCATCGCCCGGATGTTGCTGCGCAAGGACGTCTCCGAACTGCGCCAGGGCCTGACCCGCTCCCTGACCGCCATCCGCACCCTGATCGCGGCCTGCCCGCTGTTGGGGCTGCTGGGCACGGTCACCGGGATGATCCATGTCTTCGACGTGATCGGCTTCAGCGGCACGGGCAATCCCCGGGCCATGGCCGCGGGCGTGTCCATGGCCACCATCCCGACCATGGCCGGGCTGGTGGTGGCCCTGTCCGGCTTTGTCTTCAGCATCCGCTTGCAACGCGGCGGCGAAGCCCACGCCCGGGAGGCCGAGGATGTGTTGAAGCGGGATATGCTGGAGGGGGAGAGGAAGGCAGGAGTCAGGAGTCAGGAGTCAGGAGTCAGGAGTCAGGAGTCAGGAGTCAGGAGTAAAAAACATTTAACCGCAGTCATTTCAACCGTTGAACAGTGAACCGTTGAACCATTGAACCCCCCAATCCCATGCGCCGCAGACGACGATACGACGAACAGGATAGCGCCCAGATCGACATGACCTCGATGATGGATGTGGTGTTCATCATGTTGATTTTCTTCATTGTGACCACTTCCTTCGTCAAGGAGGCGGGCATTGAGGTGAACCGGCCCACCGCGGCCAGCGCGGAGCGCCAGGAGCGGGGCAACATCATGATCGCGGTGTCCGAATCCGGCGCGATCTGGATCGACGGGCGTCAGGTGGACGTGCGGGCCGTGCGGGCCAACGTGGAACGGCTGCGGGCCGAAAACCCGGAAGGGGCCGTGGTCATTCAGGCCGACGAGGCCTCGCGCACCGGAATTTTGGTCCAGGTCATGGATCAGGTCCGGCTGGCCGGGGTGCATAACGTGGCCGTTGCCGCGAGCAAGCCATGAACACCCCGGTTCGATTCGGCGTTTCCCTGGTCCTCGGCCTGTTGGCCGCGGTGGGGCTGTTCCTGCTGATGAATTTTCTGGTCAGCCGGGGGGAGGCGGGGATCGAGGCTCAGCGCCGCGAACCACTGCCCCAGTTCATCCGCATGGACGACCAGGAACAGATCGTGCGCCGCCGGGAGCGCGAAAAGCCCGAGCCGCCCGAGGAAATCAAACCCATTCCCCGCCTGGAGGCCGTGGCCACGCCCAAACAACCCACGCCCCAGCCCCCGGCCTTCGATCTTCCCCGGTTCGACTTCCCAACGGACCTGGCCCTGGCCGGTCTGCCCCTGGCCGCGCCTCCACCGGCGCCAACAGGACCAGTGGCCTACACCCAGTCCCTGACGCCCATCTCCCAGGTTCCGCCTCAATATCCGGTCCGGGCCAGACGCCAGGGCATTTCCGGCTGGGTGCGCCTGGAATTCGTCGTCAACCCGGACGGCTCGGTCCGCGACGTCTCCGTGGTGGAGGCCGAGCCCAGAGAAGGCATCTTTGACCAGGAAGCCGTCCGCGCCCTGAGCCGCTGGCGCTTTCATCCCCAGATGCAGGACGGCAAGGCCGTCCCGGCCATCGCCACCATTACCATTGTCTTCAATCTGGAGGGATGAGCATGGCGTCTGGACTCAAGTCAATTCCGCACAGCCTTTTTTCCCCTCCAAACTGTAACGCCTCGCACTGGATTCCCGCCTGCGCGGGAATGACTGTTTCGACGACACCTTCCCTTTCAAGTCATTCCCGCGCAGGCGGGAATCCAGTTTTCTTTCGCTTCCTCCTCATTATCGGCTTTTTTGGTTTGTGGTTGTCGATACTCTGCGTAGTTCCGACGCTTTGCCCCGACTCCGTCTTCGCCAGCCAACCCACGGTCTCCCATGCCGCGCACCAACAACTCAGCGCGGCTCAGGACCTGCTGCACGCGGAACAATGGGCCGAAGCGGATGTACTCCTGGAGGGATTCCTTCAGGAGTTCCACCGAGAACCCTACGCCCTGGCCCTGGCCTGGCAGATGCGCGGCTTTTTGTTCAGCGAGACCGACCACCGGGAAAAAGCCCTGGAAGCCTTTGACAAGGCCCTGGAGCTGGACAGCCTGGACGAGGCCTCGCGCTTGCGGGTTTTGGCCAACACGGCCCAGATCCTCGAGCTCCTGGGTCGCCACGACGAAGCCGTCCGGCGGATGACCGTATGGCTGGACCAGGCCGACGTCATCGCCCCGGAGCAACGGGTCCGGACGGCCTGGATCTATTTCGAAGCCGAGCGGTACGAGGCGGCGGCCCGCCATCTGAAGATGGCTATCCAGGAATCGCTTCAGGCCGGGACCAGCCCAGTGGCCGAGTGGTACGACATGCTCCTGGCCGCCCTGCACCACGGCGGACAATACGCGGAAATGATCCGTTGGCTGCCCGGAATCATGGAGCAGTGGCCCACGGACAAACGCTACTGGCAACAGCTCGCCGCCGCGCACCTGCAACTGAACCAGGAGCGCCAGGCAGCCGCCGTACTCACCGCCGGTCACCACAAAGGGGTCTTCGATCAGCCCCAGGACATCCTCCAGGTGGCCCGCATGCTCCGCCAGGCCGAAGCCCCTTTCCTTGGAGCCGGAATTCTGGAGCAGGCCCTGAACAACGGCCGCATCCCGCCCACGGAAGACAACCTGAACCTGCTGGCCGACACCTGGGTCCAGGCCCGGGAAATCCGAAAAGCCGCGACCACCCTGGTCCGAAAAGTCGAACAGAGCGAGGACTGCGCCACCCGCCTGCGCATCGGCCGGTTGTTCGCGCAGATCGAGGACTGGAGCGCGGTCGCGGAGCAGATGGAACACGCAACCGGAACCAGGTGCGCGGAAGTCCGGCCCGAAGCCCTGCTCCTGCTGGGCATGGCCGCGTTTCACCAGGGCCGACTTGAGGAAGCCCGGGCGACCTTTGCCCAGGCCAAGGAAGAGCCCAAGGTCCGCCGTCAGGCAGAGTTATGGCTGGAGGGCATCCGCTCCGGGGGATGAGATTTCAACAGAGGCGATCACCGCCGTGGATGGCCCGCGACGGTGACATTCGAACACACAACGAAGGAGGTTGGGGAATGCGATTGTCATGGAAATTTGGAACCGTCTTGCTTTCGGCTCTGTGCCTGGCGGCGACGTCCTTTGCGGAGGAGGCCCCCAGACAGGCCGCGGAAGTCGAAGAATACGTGGTCACGGGAACCAGAACCCGGCACACCTTGCAGGACGTGCCCGTGGAAACCCAGGTCATCACCCGCGAGGACATTGAGCGAATGCCCTCGCAGAACATTCTCGACGCGCTGAAAACAGTGCCGGGCATCAACGTCTCCACCCTGGACGACGTCATGGGCTCGGACAACATCCGTTCCACCATGCGCGGTCTGCAATTCAACGAAGGATACGGTTTGATCCTTATCGACGGGCAACGCGTGCACGGCGAGATGGGCGCTCACGGCGACTACGGCATCAGCCTGAACCAGATCCCCTTGAGCATGATCGAGCGCATCGAAATCGTGAAGGGAGCCGCCTCCGCCCTGTATGGATCAGACGCTTTGGCCGGCGTAATCAACATCATCACCCGCAAAGCCCCCAAGGAAACCACAGTGTTCGGCGGAGCCGCCTATGGCCGCTACGAGGTGACCAAGCGTCAGGACGTTTCCGTGAACAAATCCAGTCGCAACTACTACCGGGCCAACGCCGGTTTCGGCGGGCCGGCTCTGGGCAACTCCGGGTATTTTTTCCAGTACAGCTATGAGCAAGACGAAGGTATCGCCTTCGATCCGGCGACGACCAATCGGCACAGCCTGATGGGCAAATGGAACACGGACATCACGGAGAATCTCAGCATCAACCTGGGCGCGAACTACGGACGTGCTCGACGCGACCTGGACAACCCCGTGGCCGAATACGACCGGGAGTATGACTCCTATCGCTTTTCCGGCGGGCTCAACTACACCATCGGTGATCACGAAGTCGTCCTGAACGGCTCCACCTACTGGCAGGACTTCATCAACGGATATCCTGGATTCGACCATGGATACCGCGACGGCAAGATCGGCTACGACCAAGCCGAGCTTGTCTACCATTGGTACACGGACTGGAACATCCTCACCGTAGGTGGGGCGACCCAGCGTCAGCACATGGATTATTTTTCCAGAAATTACCTGCGCGGCGAGGAACAGTCCACGGTCACCGTGGACAGAAACGTGACCACCAACAGCCTGTTCGTGCAGGACGAACTGATGCTTTTTGATCGTAGGTTGACCCTGGTTCCCGGCGCGCGTCTGGAGGACCATTCCACCTTCGGTACGGAGATCAATCCCAAGTTCAGCGCCATGTATCGGGTCTTCGATGCCACGACGCTGCGCGGCTCCGTGGGGAGAGCCTTCAAGTCGCCGACCATTCGCCAGCTCTACTATGACGGCCTGGTGCGGCACGGAGAATACTACATGCGCTCCAACCCCGACCTGAATCCGGAGACCGCCTGGACCTATTCGCTCAACCTGGAGCAAGGGCTGATGAACGATCGGCTGACCTTCAACCTCGGATTTTTCTACTCCGATCTCAAAGACATGGTCGTCCGCCAAGCTACCGGAGAAATCGCTCCGGACGGAATCCCCATTGAAAGCTATTTCAATGTCGAAAAGGCCCAAATCCAGGGAGGCGAACTCTCTGCCCGACTGACCTTGAGCGATGCTTTTTTTCTCAACGCGGGATTCAGCTACACCGATTCCGAGAACAAGGATACGGGTTTGGATCTGCCATATGTTCCCAAATATACCTTCTCCCTGGCCCCGACCTATGTATTTCAGCCCTGGGACGTGGGAGCGAGCGTGATCCTGACGCAAGTCGGCAAGCAGTACCGCAACATGGCCAATACCCAGGAATTGGGCGCGCACGCCACCATCGACGCCCGCATCTGGAAGCAGTTCTCCAGGCTCGCGAAAGTATCCGCCGACTTCAAGAACATCACCAATTCCGACAGAGGCGAAGGCGACTACGCCCACCGCATGGGCCGCAGCATCGGCATCAACCTGGAGATCGAATTCTAATGGTCTTCGAAGGCAAAAGAGGCGAACTGCCATGAACAGAAAACTACTTGCATGGCCGGCACTTGTCGCAGCGGCCCTGATCTTCCTGCCTATCCTGGCCCAGGCCCATTATCCCTGGCTGAACATGCAGCAATACCAGCTTCCGGAAAACAGAACGGCGAACCTGACCATCGGCTGGGGACATGCCTTCCCGTATGATGGGTTCATGAAGCAAGATCGCGTAGAGGACTTATATATCCTTGCCCCCAGCGGCACCAAGGTCGATGTCGAAGCCAAATCCGAATTGGAATTCGCATCCGTGAATCCTCTGGAGTCCGGAGCATACTTGGTCGTCGGCCAGCCCAAGGGCGGTTACTGGACAAGGACGGCCACAGGTGGACGTTCACAGCCCAAGAGCGGCCTGGACAACGTCATCGGCTGCTCCTTTTCCGTGAACACCATGAAGGCCGTGCTCAACGTCGGCGATGCCGACGGGAATGTGGACGCAGTAGTCGGCCATCCGTTGGAGATCGTCCCCCTGGCCAATCCCGCCACGCTGAAGACTGGCGGCTACCTGCCCATCCGCGTTCTGCTGAACGACGAACCGTATAACGGCTTTTTCAACGCCACATACGCCGGTTTCTCTTCGGAATCGGACGTCTTTGCCTACACGGCGCGAACGAACGCGGACGGAGAAGGCCGACTGCGCATCCTTAACCGAGGGATCTGGCTGATCAAGGTCGAGCACCAGGAAGCCTATCCGGATCCGGGTGTCTGCGACACCAGGACCTATCGGGGTGTGCTCACCTTCGAGGTGGACTAACTCGTTCCGAAAAAAACGCGCGCCCGGACCCGTGAAGCGGTGTCCGGGCGCATTCATTTGCCCCGAAGACAATCAGGACTTTTGGAGAATCCATCATGTCGGCACGCTCAATCATCCTTGCCTTGCTACTTTGCCTTTTGTTCCCAGCCGCCACCGCCTCGGCCCACGGCATGCACTACCGCGTGGACGAGAAAGGCGTCAGCGTCCGCTTCTTCTACACCCAGACCGACCCGGCGAGTTATTCCACCTACGAGATTTTCGGCCCTGATGAAACCATCCCGCACAAAACCGGCAGGACGGACAAGAACGGCTTTGTTTCCTTTCTGCCGGACAAGGCCGGAACCTGGACCGTCTCCGTCGCCGGCGAATCCGATCACGGCCTGCACCCCAAGACCGTCACCGTCGAAATCGGTGAAGGACTATTCGTGGATTCCTACAAAAAGCCCCTGGTGGCCGAGTACCTCACCGCGTTCATGGGGCTGAGCGTGATTCTGTTTCTGTACAGTTTATGGGTGCAGTTACGGCGCAAAGACAATAACCAACGCGATTCAAAATCGGCTAGCAAGCCGTTGTGACTGGTTCAGCGATAAAACTGAGCATCATGGTATGACGCTAACCGACCTAGGTTTTTACTTCGCCATAGATGAGCATTTGCCTTGTTCAAGGAGCATCAGACCATTGAAATGGCCTTACCTGCAATACATGTCGTCCAGACTGTAACGGCATTCCACTTTCTAGAAAATTCTATCGACAAGTCTACCGTAAAAGGTTCTGGAACAGAGAATGGTCCGTGGGACAGCAACACGTCCACCGCACCCAGGTAGAACGTTCTTAACCATTTTGTATCCGAACCGTATCGAAATCAGAAACATGCTCGAACATGGAGGATTGATAATGCGATTTTTGAGCATCTTTGGCGTTGCTTTGTTTTGGGCCTGGAGTTTGGCAACACCGGCTTATTCTGCGGAGAGGAACAGGCAGATCACGGACGCGGCCGGTCGGGTCCTGACCATTCCAACTCAGGTGGACCGGGTTATTTGTTCCGGCTCCGGCTGTCTTCGGCTGTTGACCTATCTGCAGGCACATGACCGGATCGTGGCCGTGGACAGCATTGAGGTGCATGGATCGCCCATTGACGCCCGGCCCTACGCCATCGCCAATCCGCAATTCAAGAGCTACCCCATTTTCGGGGAATTTCGCGGTCACGACAGCCCTGAACTCATCGCCGGTTTGGACCCGCAGCCGCAGGTCATCTTCAAGACGTCCGCGGGCCGCGGATATGATCCGGAACAGCTGCAGGGCAAGACCGGCATCCCCGTGATCACCGTGGAATACGGCAACCTGACCTATGGCCGCCCCAAGCTCAACCACGCCCTGCGGCTGATGGCGGACGTCATGGGCGTTCAGGACCGGGCCGAGGAGGTCATCGCCTACTTTGACGCCCTGGAACAGGATGTCCGGCAGCGCACCGCGGATGTGCCCGAAAACGAGCGGCCCTCCTGCTACATCGGCGGCCTCGGCTTGAGCGGACCGCACGGCTTCCAGTCCACGGAACCGTCCTTTGCGCCCTTTGCCTTCACCCACGCCAACAATGTCGCCGGGGAACTGGCCAAACACAAGGAGACGTCCTCCCACGCCAATGTCTCCAAGGAGCAGATCATCATCTGGAACCCGGAGATCATTTTTATCGACGTCTCCACCATGCGCCTGGATTCCGCGGCCAACGCCGTGGAGCAACTGCGCAACGACCCGGCGTATCAAAGTCTGTCCGCGGTTCTTGCCGGGCGGGTGTACGGTCTGTTTCCCTACAACTCCTACACCCAGAACTTCGAATCAATCTTTGCCAACGCCTACTACGTGGGCAAGGTGCTCTATCCGGAGCGTTTCGCGGTCGTGGACCCCATGGCCAAGGCCGAGGAGATCAGCACGTTTCTGAACGGGGGGTCGGCCTTCGCGGAGTTGCAAAGGCAATTCACGGGCATGGCTTTTGGCCCGATCACCGTGCACGAATAGTTTGTCCGGGTATTTTGTCGGCGCTTTGTTTCATTTTTTTGAATTTTCTCAACATCTTCAATCAAGGAGGAAGGTCATGTTCAAATTCAGGCTGCTGCTGCCCGCCTTTGTACTGGTTGCTGCCTGCGCGCTTCCAGCCATGGCTCAGGAAGGCGAGGTGCATCGCATGGAGTCCGTCGTCGTATCCACCACCAGAACGGAAATCCCGGTTTTCGATGCGGCCCAGGACGTCACCGTGCTCTCCAGCGAAGAGATCATGGCCTCGCCGTTTGAGCGTGTGGAGGACATCGTTCGCAGTGTGCCGGGCATCCACAATTTCCGGCACTATGGCTTGCAGACCAACGGCATTGTCAGCCCCCTGATCATGCGCGGCGTGGGCAAAAACCGCGTTTTGCTGCTGGTGGACGGCGTGCCCCAGAACGACAACTTCAATAACGGCATCGCCTGGGTGGGCTGGGGGCACATCCCCAAGGAAACCATTGAGCGCATCGAAATCGTCCGCGGCCCGACATCCGCCCTGTACGGCTCCGAAGGCCTGGGCGGCGTGATCCATATCATCACCAAGAAGCCGTCCGCGCAACGCAAAACATCGGTCCGGGGACAGGCGGGATCGGCCAACACATATGAAGGATCTGGCTTTCACAGTCAGACTTTCGGCGATTTCGGGGTGATGCTGGCCGGCGGCTACGAAGACAGCGACGGCTTTTACATGAATGAAGAATCAGAACGCCAGGATTACGAAATCAAGCGCTATCGCAAGCTGGGACGCATCCTGGGCAAGGCGGCCTACAACCTCGGTCCGGATACCGACATCTCACTCAGCGCCCTGTACTACGACTATGAAGGCGGCCAAGGCCGAAAGTACTTCTACAACGAAATGGCCCTGGACCAGTACTGGCTCAATTTCTCTCATCAGGCTGGTTCCTTCGACCTCAAGGGGTTGGTCTACCTGAACCGCGTTGATAAGACCGCCTTTCAGGATACGGCCAACGACAACTACACATCCGCGTTCCGTGATGAAAAAATGAAGGGCACGTACACCTGGGGCGCGGATCTGCAAAGCACCGTGGAACCCCTGCCCTGGGTGCCAGTGACCTTTGGACTGGCCTTCAAGGAAGCGGTCTGGAATTACGATGAGGACTATCCGGGCGACACCCGGGACGCCGGGGCCGAGGGCAAGCAGCGCACCATCTCGCCTTTCGTGAACATGGACATGCGGCTTTTGGAGGACAATCTGATCGTCAATGTCGGCGCTCGTTACGACTGGATCGAGACCCGCGACGGCATGAACTACGACACCCAGGCCAGCGCGGGGAAGCCCGCGTACCGCAATTTCTACGACACTAACCGGGAGAACAGCTTCTCGCCCAAGCTGGGTGTGGCCTTTCACCCGGACGACAAAACGACTCTGCGTGCATCGGGGGGGAAAGGCTTCCGGGCCCCCAGCCTGTTCGAACTGTACAAGGTCCATGTTCGCGGCGGGGGTACCTACTACCGCGAAGCCAATCCGGAGCTGAAGCCCGAGGAAATCTGGTCCTACGACATCGGGGCGGAACGCTACCTTTTGGACAATCTCTGGGCCAAGGTCGGCTTTTATCAATCCTGGGCCAAAGATTACATCGGCGACCGCCTGGTAAACACGGGAACCTTTGCCGGCGGAAGGACTCGGAGCGAATACGTCCTGGACAACATCAGCGAGGTGGACATCTACGGGTTCACCGCGGAAACGGCCTGGGATCCGATCCAGTACACCACGCTGTTCGCCAATTACACCTACAACATCTCCAAGATCGGCAAGGATGAGGAAAACCGGTCCCTGGAGGGCAATTATCTGACCAACGACCCGCAACACGCCGCGCACTTCGGCGTGCGCTACGCGGACCCGGCCATTGTCAATCTGACCCTGATGGCCAATTATTACGCCAATATCTATTATGACAACGAAAACACGAGCAAAAACAGTGGATACTGGACGGTTGACGCCGCCATATCCCGAAAATTCCTCGACCACCTGACCCTGTTCGTGAACATCGAAAACCTGTTCAACAACAAATACGACATCTTCCGCTCCGCTTCCACGGGCGATACCACCGCGCCGGGCATCATCGTGCTGGGCGGCGTGAAAGTCGAGTTCTAATCCCCACTCGCACCCCCTCCCGGATCGGTGCAAGTGCCTGACCCGGGAGGGGCATCAGCAATAAAGGAAACGTCATGCTCCACACAAGATTATGGCTCGGGACGCTGTTGCTTTGTCTGTTCACCGCCGTTCCGGCCTTTGCGCACTACCTGTGGGTCGAGCCCGGGGAGGAAGCCTATCATGTCCGGCGGGGGCTGATTCCCGACGGGATCGACGCTTTTGATGCGCGCCATATTACCGTAATCAGGGCATTTGACAGCAAAGGGCAGGGCACGGAGATCGAAAGATTCAATGAGCCGGACGGGGTTCGGATCGCTTTCGGCGTAAACCCGGCGGTCCTGGCCGTGACCGCGGAATGGGGGCATCGGGTGAACACCCCGGACGGCAAGAAATTTCTGTCGAAACCGGAGGCAGCGGAGCAAGGCTTCGAGGTGCTTTCAGCCTTCACGTCAACGCAGTATTCCAAAACCTTTTTTTCGTCGGGTGGGCTTTGGCGGGAACCTTTCGACATCCCCCTAGAGATCGTCGCGCTCTCGGAACAGGACAATCTGTTCCCAGGTGATATGCTGATCCTGAAAGTCCTGTTTAACGGAAAGCCCCTGCCGGATTGTCCTGTCAGATACAGCCTGTCCAAGGAAGAATCGCGCACGGATAAGGACGGCATTGTCCACATCCTGATTGCGGGGGACGGATGGCAGTCCTTTTTTGCCACCCATACCGAAGTCGAACCCGAAACATCGGACGTCGACTATCGGCAACTCATGAGCTTCTTCAATTTTTCCCTGAAATAGCCATGTATTCATTGACACTTTACTGGATCTATCCGGAGAACTCCCATGCACGACACGCTGACCCAAGAACACATCGACAAGGTCGTGGACTTTCACGGCCATGAATGCCCAGGCCTGTGGATCGGCATCCGCGCAGCGGAATTGTGCCTGCGCGAGCTGGGTCACAACGACGAAAACCCGATTACCGCCGTGGTGGAAACGGACATGTGCGGGGTGGACGGCATTCAGGTGCTGACCGGCTGCACCCTCGGCAAAGGCAACCTGATCCACAAAGATCTGGGAAAAATGGCGTTCACCTTCTACCGCGCTAGTGACGGCAAAGCCCTGCGCGCAATGTTCCAGCGGGAGGCCATGGGGCCGGAAGGCGAAGAAATGCGGGAGTTGATGAAAAAGGTGTTCTCCGGTCAGGCCACGGAAGATGAAAAGGAACGAGCCAAGTCGCTCAAGGCCACGACTCGCCGACGCATCTTCGATGTCCCTCTGACAGCCCTGTTCACCGTCGCCCCTCCGGCCGCCCCCGCGCCCCGCCCGGCAATAATCCTGGACAGTCTGATCTGCACGGCTTGCGGCGAATCCACGATGGAATCGCGCACCCGGCGCTTTGCCGGAGAGACCTACTGCATCTCGTGCTTTGAAGAGGTGGAACAAAAACACTGACCGTGACAAGAGGCGTTTGATCGTTCCAACCCGTCGCGACCAATGGGGAATCCGATTATGGCCTACAACCTAAAACCATCACCGTGTAAGTTGGCGAGGGGCTCTTCGTGGAGTCATATTAAATACCCTTCGTCACCGAGTACATCACCGCGTTCGTCGGCCTGAGCATGATTCTGTTTTTATACAGATCGTGGGTGCAGTTCGAAAGGAAGGCTAAGCCACAAAGCGCTGGTTGGCCATCACGTTTTGCGACGTCGCAACGTCACACCACCAAGCAACAGGCCACGGCCAAGGCGACCACCAGGCTGGGAACCCGGACCGCCAGGCTGGAGAAGGTGATCCTGGTGCCGAAGCGTGGGCCGAAGACCGCCGCGTTGGCTGGCAGGAAATAGGAAAAGGCCGAGAAAAAGGCGTGCCCGATGGCGGCGATCATCAGCACCTTCGGGATTTGGGCATGCACCAACAGCCCGTCGTTCAGACAGGCGATGGCCGTGGCGAACCCGCCCATGACGCTGGGCAGGGCCGTGACGGTCACCAGCGCCCCGGCGGGTGACAGGCCGAACAGCAAAAGCATGTCCCCGACGCCGTCCATCAGGGCGCGGGCCGACGAGAGAGATAAAAGGATCTGCACCGCGAAGATGCACGGCACGAACACCCCCGCAATACTCCGAAACTGGAGCAGGCCGGTGCGGAGCACGGTCTTCCATCCGGGCCGGAGTGGCTCGCCGGGCAAGCCCGGCGTCGTGGTAGCGGCGGATTCCGGGTATCGCCTAGCGGTCATGCGGGTCAGGACCACGCCGGAGAGAAAAATGAGCACGCTGGCCAACACGTAGAGACTGATCACGATACCGGCGGTCATGACTCCGAAACCCGGAAAGAGCACGGGGGCGGTGTAGAAAATGTAGAAATGCATGCTGGCGGGCAGCCAGCCCACGAGGTAGATGCCCAGAATCATGCGTCTCTGGACAATTCCCCTGTGCAGCAGCGAGGCCAGATAGGCGTTGGCCGAATGAAAACTCAGGAAGCACAGGGCGAGATACAGGGCAATCGGTTCGCGCAGCCGGCCCAGGCTGGCCAGACGGGCCAGGGGCATGAACAGCGCCCCGCACTTGAGCCCGAACCTGGAGTTGGCAAAGGCGCTGCCGGCCAGACACCCCGCCAGCATGGTCGGCAGGACCGCGAGACAAAGGCCAAAGGCCTGCTCGGCTCCAGCCAGGATTTCCCGGGTCACACCAGTCCTGAGCGTTTATCCCACCACATCACGGCCATGACCGAAGGCACTTCATAGAGGCCCTCCCTGGCCCGCTGATGCACGTGGTCCTGGATCACCGCGAGATCTTCCGCGGTGGGAACGCGGTACTTGCCCAGCACCAGCTTCCACATGCTCAGGGCCGAATCCACGGATCGGCGCATGGCATGGGGGATCATCCGTACATTGGGTCGGTATCCCTCAGCGTAGAGGAGGTTGTACAGATAGGGAAAGCGGTCCGTGCAATCCGCCTCAATACCAAAGGCCTTGTACATCCGGCCCTGGACCTGATCGTCGAACCCCGCGGTATCCGCCAGGCAGGCTCCTTTGCGGCTCGATGCGTCCATGAAGCGGACCACTTCCAGCATGTCCGGGAACTGCCAGGAGGCATGGCACATCAACGTGAAGTCGAAAGAGTTCTCGGGAATGTCGCCCATGGCCTCTTCCAGGGTCCGGCGACGGATTTCAATGTTCGTCAAACCGTGGGTCTTGGCATTTTCCGCGAGCCGGTCGGCCATCCGCCGCGCGGGCTCGATGGCCACTACCTCTGCGCAGCGCGAGGCCAGAGGCAGGGTCACGGCGCCCACCCCGGAGGCGATCTCCAGCACTCTGCTCTCAGAACCGAACATGTCGGCCTGGATCAGAACATCCGCCATTATCTTTCCGTAGGCAAACTCGCTGGTACGGATGAAGTCGTCATAGTCGTCCGCGCGCTCGTTCCAGTAGCCGACATGGCTGATGCTGCTCATCCGCGCAACCGCATCCTTCCAGGCGCTTTTCCAGTCGATATTCATGATTGTTTACCTCATTTTGCGTCTCGTAATCATTTTTTATTCAATCCAGCCAAGACGGCCTTGCACAATGGCACGATTGCGAATACTATGCAACACAATTTCGCCTAAATGCAAACAGGAGATTGTAAAATGCAACAGTATTTGTATCGCGTGCTACTACTGATTGCCGTCGTGTTCAGCCTGACCGTCGGATTTGCCTCGGCCGCTGAAAAGACCCTGCGTGTTGGCGCGCAGTGGGCCACGAGAACCATGGATCCGCAAGTCGACGGTTATCTGTTCACCCGCCTGGGCGTGGTTGAAGGGTTGACCGCCGTGGACGACAAGCTCAACGTGCTTCCCAATCTGGCCACGGAATGGAAAGTCAGCGACGACAAACTGACCTGGACCTTCACCCTGCGCGACGGGGTGTCTTTCCATGACGGCACCCTTTTGACGGCCCCGGTTTACCTGAAGGCCCTGCAACGGCTGATGGAGAAAGGAGCACTGCTGAAGAACGTCCCGCTGGAGACGATTGAGGCCCCGGACGACGCGACGCTGATCTTCAGGACCTCCAAGCCCTTTTCGCCGCTGGCGGCCTATCTGGCCAGGGGCGAAGCCGGCGCCTTGGCCCCGGCATCCTTCGACGCCGCCGGCGAAGTCATCAAGCCTTTAGGCACGGGCGTCTTCATGGTCGATTCCTGGGAACTCCGGGAGAACGTGGTCGTCGTTCCCCATCCATCCCATTGGGGGACGGTCAAACCCAAGGTGGACAGGGTTGTGTACAGAGTGGTTCCGGAAGCCCTGACCCGCCTGGCCATGCTCCGGGGCGGCGAACTGGACGTGGCCATGATCATGCCCGCCGATGCCGCGCGCTCCCTGGCCAATTCCAAGGACTTCACCATCCACGCCATGCCCATCGGCCGTTGCCGGATGATGTCCTTCAATCTCACCCGGGAACCATTTTCCGATCCACTGGCGCGCAAGGCGCTCAACCTGGCTCTGAATCGCCAGGAAATCGTTGACGCGATTCTCGACGGCATCGGCGAACCGGCCCGGACCCTTTTCCCTTCACAGATCATGTGGGCCAACGCGGAACTTGACGGTTTTGAGCACGACCCGGCGACCGCCAGGGAACTCCTGGCCCAGGCAGGTTGGAAAGAAGCAAACAAGGACGGAATCCTGGAAAAGGACGGCAAACCCCTGCGCGTCAGGCTCGTGACCTACCCGGAACGCGCGGAGCTGCCGCCCATGGCCGAGGTCATCCAGCAGCAACTGGCCAAAGTCGGCATGGCCGCGGACATCGTCTCCCTGCAGGTCAATGCGGCGGAACAGACCAGAAATGCCGGGGACTTCGATCTGTACTTGATGGGGAGAGGACTGCTTTTTGTGCCTGATCCGGACGACAATCTAATGCTGGATTACTTCTCCGAAAACACGGCCAAGGACGGCTGGGGGGCGTTCCGCTACAACAATCCCCGCATGGACGAGCTGCTCCTGGCGGCCAGGACGACCTTTGATCAAGGTGAGCGAAAAAAGATCTATGACGAAGTGCAAATCATCCTTGAGCAGGACATGCCCATGGCTTACCTGAACTACTATGTGAACATCGACCTGGTCTCCAACAGGGTCTCCGGCTACAGGATGCACACCATTGAGCACACTTTGGGCCTGGAACACGTGGGGTTGCGTTGATGTCGCACCAGGAAGTCAAACAATTCATGCGCTCGGAGCGCTGGAACGCTTCCAACGCCAAGGCCTACGACGCCTACCGGTTTCTTTCCAAGGACCAGGGTTGGCGAAATCTGCTTCGGGGCATGCTCCAGGGCGTGCCTTCCGGCGCGACGGTTTTGGAGATGGGGGCGGGAACGGGCTTCATCACGTCGATCCTGGCCGCGGAAGGATACCAGGTGCTGGGCTTTGACTTGTCCGAGGACATGCTCGACCGGGCCAGGCAGAATCTGGCCGACAGGGGCCTGAGCGACCGGGTCAGCCTCCGGCAGGGCGACGCCGAATCCGTGGACCTGCCCGATTCCACCGTGGACGCCGTGGTCAGCCGCTGGGTGCTCTGGACCCTGCCGCGCCCTCGCCTGGCCATTGCCGAGGCGGCCCGTGTGCTCAAGCCCGGCGGCATCGCCGCGTTCATCGACGGCCGGGTTTTGAGCCAGGGGTGGGCGGCGCGCTGGCGGGGTCAGCTTACGGACTATTTCCTGACCGGAAGAAAACCGGGCTGGCGGGATGCGTGCTACGCCAACTTCGACGACAAACTGCCGCGCATCAGCGCCGAGGAAGTTGCCGAATGCCTGACGGAACAGGGCCTTGAGGTGCGCGAGGTGGACACCGATGTGGACCGGATCACCGACGGCCCGGTCCGGAGCTGGCTCATGGGCGGCGGCTGGACGTCGCATGCCGTGAGCGCCGTTAAACCGATATGATCACGATATGATCGGATTTCTGGCGCGCAGGCTGCTGGCCATGATCCCGGTGCTCTTCGGGGTCAGCCTGCTGGCCTTTTTCGCCCTGCTCATGAGTCCCGGCGATGTGGCCACCATCACCCTGGCCGCCAAGACGGGCATCGAAACCCCTTCGCAAGAGGCCATCGAGGCGCAGCGACGGGAACTGCGCCTGGACGCTCCGCTGCACGTGCAATACGTGAGTTGGCTGGGGAGAGTGCTTACCGGCGACCTGGGCCATTCCTATCTGACCGGCCGCCCGGTGACCCGTGAGCTGGCGCGGGTGTTTCCAGCCACAGCGGCCCTGGCGTGCTTGTCCTTGGCAGTGGTCCTGCTGCTGGCCGTGCCCATTGGAGTGGTTGCCGCCCGCCATCGGGGGCGGCCTTTGGACCGGGCGGCCTTGGCCGGGTCCCTGTTCCTCAGTTGCGTTCCGGATTTTTTTCTGGGCCTGATCCTCATCGTGGTGTTCTCCATATCCCTGGGCCTGACCCCTGTGGCCGGATTCACCGATATGCGGGGCATCATTCTGCCGGCCCTGACCCTGGGACTGGCCAATGCGGCCATTTCCGCGCGTCTGATGCGAGCCGGCATGATTCAGGCTCTGGAAGAAAAACACCTGTTGGCGGCCAAGGCCAGAGGGCTCACCCGGCGCGTGGTCGTCTGGAAACACGCCTTGCGCCAGGCTCTGGTCCCCTTGAGCAGCTACGTTGGAACCCAGTTCGGCTATTTTTTCGGAGGGGCCGTGGTGGTGGAGGTCATTTTCGTTTGGCCGGGGCTGGGGCGCCTGCTGGTGGATTCCGTCAATTCCAGGGACATCTTCGTTGTCCAGGGTTGTGTTTTGGCCATTACCGCGATCTACGTCCTGATCAACCTGGGGGTCGATATCCTGCAATGGATCCTGGACCCGAGAACGCGACATGTCGAAGCCGTCCACTGACGCCCGCTCCGCCGGTTTCCTCGGTTTTGCCATGGGTTGCACGCTTCTGGCTCTCCTGCTGCTGGCCGGTTTTTTCGCCTCCTGGATCGCTCCCCACGCCCCCCAGGAGCAATACCTGTCCAAACGCCTCAGCGGCCCCTCAAAGGAATTCCCCTTGGGTACGGACAGCCTGGGACGGTGCGTGGCCAGCCGACTGCTCTACGGCATCAAGCCGACCATCGGACTGGCCGGCGCCATTACCGTGGGCTGCCTGCTGGTGGGCGTGACCGTCGGACTGGCCGCGGTGCTCGTGCGTGGCATGGATGGGTTCTTGATGCGCACGACGGACTGCTTCTTTTCCTTTCCGACCATGGTCCTGGTTCTGGTGATCGTCGGCATTCTGGGACCGAGCCCGGGCAGCATCGCCCTGGCCCTGATCCTTCCGGGCTGGCCCAAGTACGCCCGGGTGGTTCGCAACTCGGCCCTGAGCATCAGCCAACGCACCTTCGTGGAAGCCACGCGGGCCATCGGCGCCGGCCGCTGGTACCTGATCCGGCGCTGCTACCTGCCCAACCTGCTCGAACCCATCGGAGCCATCGCCACCATCGGCATGGGCCAACGCATCGTGAGCATCGCCGGACTAGGCATGCTGGGCCTCGGCGTCCCCCCGCCCACGCCGGAATGGGGCGGGATGCTCCAGAAAGGACTGACCGTGTTGCCCATCGCCCCGCATATCGCGCTCTCCGCCGGCGGAGCCATTGTCCTGGCCACCCTGGCATTCACCCTTGTCGGCGACGGCCTGCGGGACGTGCTCAGTCCCGGTCGCCCGGCTGGGGAGGAATTGTGGCTGAGGTGATCATGTCCCTGCTGAATGTCCGGGATCTCTTCGTGCATTTCCCCACTCGAGAGGGCGTGGTCCGCGCCGTGGACGGCGTGAGTCTGGATATTGCCCCCGGCGAGACCTGGTGTCTGCTTGGCGAGTCCGGTTGCGGCAAGTCCGTGGTGGCTTTGAGCCTGTTGCGCCTGTTGCCTGGTTCGGCCAGGGTGCGAGGCGCTATTCGATTTGAGAACCACGATGTCCTGAGTATCCGGGAAAAGGAGATGGAGCGGCTGCGCGGCGGGGGCATGGCCATGATTTTCGAACAGCCGGCCGGCTATCTCGCGCCCGCGTTTACGGTGGGCGAACAGATCGTGGAGGCGGCCAGGGCGCATACGAGCATGGCCCATGACCAGGCCTGGGAATGGGCCCTGCACCTCCTGGAGGAAGTGCGCATCCCCGAACCCGCCAAACGCGCCCGCCAATATCCCCATGAACTTTCCGGGGGCATGCAGCAACGGGTGATGATCGCCATTGCTCTGGCCCGAAAACCCAGGCTGCTCATCGCCGACGAGCCCACCACCTCCCTGGACCTGGTCATGCAGGCCCAGATCATCGAACTGCTGCATGAAACCGTCAGTCGCGGCAAATGCGCCCTGCTGCTCATCACCCACGACTGCGACGTGGCCAGAACCCTGTGCGCCAATACGGCCGTGATGTACGCGGGGCAGCTTTTGGAGACGGGAACCACCGACGCTGTCTTCACTTCACCACGCCACCCCTACACCCAGGCCCTGTTCGGCGCCCTTTCGGGCTCGGAACCCCATCCCATCCCCGGCAGCGCTCCGAGCATGATCAATTATCCCCAGGGCTGCCGCTTCCAGCCGCGCTGTTCCAAGTCCCTGAAGCAGTGCCTTCATCAACCGCTGGACATCCGGGAGGGCTGTCGATGCCATCTGGCCTGAACCCCCATGCCGGGACGCTTCTTCAACTGGAAGGCGTGGTCAAGCGCTTCCAGTCCGGGCTGTTCCGCCGTCGGACCACCGTGGCCGTGGACGGCGTGAGCCTCAGCCTGGAGGCCGGCGATTCCCTGGCCATTCTGGGGGAGTCGGGCTCCGGCAAGAGCACCCTGGGGCGGCTCATTGCCCGTCTGATACCGCCAACGCGAGGTCGCATCCTGTTTCAGGGCCAAGACCTGCGCTCCCTGAACGGCGCCGGCCCGACCTTCAGACGCGACGTGCAGATGATCTTCCAGGATGCCGACGGTTCGCTGAATCCACGCCTGACCATCAAACAGCTGCTGCTTGAACCCTTGCTCGTGCATGGACTCTCATCCAGCGCCATGGCCAATGGGGGGCATAGGGGAAGCAACGGGAACAATGCGGGCAAGGAGTCCGGCGAGCCCGAGCGGTTGCTCGATCTCGCCGGACTCTCACCCGAAATCCTCTCCCGTCGGCCCAGCGAGATATCCGGAGGGCAACGCCAACGCATCGGCATCCTCCGAGCCCTGTCCCTGTCCCCAAAGCTCATCGTGGCCGACGAGCCCCTGGCCTCCCTGGACCGTTCGGTTCAGGCGCACATTCTCTGCCTGATGCGCCAGGCCCAGGAACGAAGCAACGTCGCCTACGTCTACATCTCCCACGACATCGCGACCCTGCGCCTCATCGCCAGGCGGGTGGCGGTCATTTACAAGGGTCAAATCATGGAAAGCGGCGACGTCCATGCCGTGCTCGATGCGCCGGTCCATCCGTATACCCGCCGCCTGATCGCCTCGGACCCTTCGCGGCTGGTGTTGAGATCAAAGCGCCCGGCACCGGCCGGTGCCGGGCGGGCCGCGCCCGCCTCGTCCGGCCAAAACCATGGATGCGGTTACGCCCCCTTGTGCCCGGAAGCCTGCTCCGACTGCACCCGCATTCGGCCCGAACTGAAGCCGGTCAAAGGCAGAGAGGTCGCCTGCCTCCTGACATAGCGAAATTGATGGTCCGCATATTGGCGGAGTAACTACTCACCTGCGTTCCGGCTTGTCTTGCCGTGAAAACGTGCTGAGTAGTTACTTGGCGGAAAGAGTATCCTCAAATCCAACATGCCTGGGGACGTCCAGGAAATATTGTACCGGCTGAAGGCCGAAAATGCTTTGTGAGCGTAAAGGATGCTGTTGCCGATCTTATGGAAAATGGGTACCAACCGACGCTTTTAACCATTGACCGTCGTCTTCCCCTGGACCATCCCGAGTAGGAACCCCTCATGAGTCGCCTTGGAAAATTGACCTTTGCCCAGAAAAAATGTCTCGGCCCCGCCGGCCTGTTGATGCAGCGTACGGGCATGATCTGGCCTGGAGCACGGGTAGGGGTGGCCGTGTCCGGGGGGGTGGACAGTTGGGTTTTGCTGCAAGTGCTCTTGTTGCGCCAGCGCATCGTTCCGTTCCCCTTCGAGGTGATGGCCATTCACCTCAACCCCGGGTTCGACGCGACCAGCCATGCTCCGCTGGCGCCGTGGACCGCGGCGCACGGCGTGGCCCTGCACGCTGAGGTCACCGACTACGGCCCCATGGCCCACGGCCCTGAAAACCGAAAAAACTCGCCCTGCTTTCTGTGCGCCTGGCACCGGCGCAAGCGCCTCTTCGAGCTGTGCAAGCACTATGGGCTGACCCATCTGGCCCTGGGCCACAATGCCGACGACCTGGTGCAGACCTTTTTCATGAATCTGTTTCGCAACGGACGGGTGGAAGGGCTGTCGCCCAAGGAGGAGTATTTCGGCGGAGAATTGGTCCTGATTCGGCCCTTGCTGCTGCTGGAAAAGCCTACGATCCGCCGCGCCGCGGCCCAGTGGAAGCTGCAAGTGTGGAGCAACCCCTGCCCGTCGGCCACCAATAGCGAACGATCAAGAACCGAGGCCTGGCTGCGGACCGTCTTATCCCAGGATTCCGCCATGCACGGCAGCGTCTATGGGGCACTGAAACGTTGGCAGCTTGACGTGCTGCATCGAAGTCAATTAGGTGAGCATTTGCAATGACGACTCGTGAGGCACCAGCGGTCGAATGATTTCCTCTTGTCCGCCACACGAACGAATAACGGACGAACATCCGGGCTTTTTCTTTTTTCATTGCCCTCCGTTCGGATATCATCCTCGACCGAGTATGAAACTCCACCCTCCAACGCTTTCTCGTCTCAGCGCATGCCCATCAAGACCACCATTTTTCGCCGGGCAAAATGAATCAAATATGGAATAAAGCGCTTTCTTCAATGTGACATTCCCGAGGAACGCCGCCTCTTCAGCATCCAATGCACCCCAAAGCACCCCGAGAGCACAATGATTCGAAAAAAATACCAGATCCTCTTATTGAAGGATAATGCCGGCACCTGCAAGACCTTTACCCTTCGCATCTGGGTCTGCCTTCTGGTAGCCGGTATTTTTTTGTCTTCATTGGCCTTGAATACCTACTTCTACAACACGACTCTTCGAACCGACACGGCCCAAGCCAGGCTGGAACAGGCGCAGCGGGACCTGGAAAATCAGCAACGCCAGTTCATGGCCCTGACCGAAAAAATCAAGAATCTGGAGGACCAAATACTCCATGTGGCGGACTTCAACGCCAAGGTTCGGGTGATGGCCAACCTTGATCCCGGCCATGTCCCGACTACGACTCCCTTGGGCGGAGTTGAACGGATGGATTTTTCGGACCAGTACCTGACGGCCCACCGCCAGGAGCTGTTGGTCAGAAAGATGCACGGCTTCCTGGAACAGCTCCAGGCCGAGGCCAAACTCGAAGAGCTGCGCCAGGAAGAACTGCTGGCCACGTTGCGGGACAACCAGAGCTTTTTCGCATCAACTCCCTCCATCTGGCCCACCGAAGGCTGGGTCACCTCGGAGTTCGGTTATCGCCGCTCCCCGTTCACGGATCGTCGGGAGATGCACAAGGGCCTGGACATCGCCGGCCCCGTCGGAACTCCGATCTACTCCTCGGCCAATGGACGGGTACTCTCCGCTGAACGCGACGGAGCCTACGGCCTGACGGTGACCATTGACCACGGCGCGGGGATCGTCACCCTGTATGCTCATTTGCAGCAATTCGCGGTAAAGGCCGGCCAGGAAGTCAGCCGAGGCGAGCTGATCGGCTACATGGGCAACACCGGACGCACCACCGGCCCCCACCTGCACTACGAGGTCCGCCTCAACGGCATCCCCGTGGACCCCATGCGCTATATTCTGAACTGACCATCCCCCTCCTCCGGCCTCAGCCCGAACCAGCTCCGTTCGCGCCGGTTTTCCCAGCCCCCGGACAGACCGGGGGTTGCTGTCCGTCGTGACCCAAGCCTTGCGCGACGGTGTTCACCTCTACTCCTCCTTCACGAGCCTCATCTCAGCTTCAGGCTCCGCATCACTGAGAACGCGACTATCCGCGCATCCCCTTGTTCATAATTTCACGTGATCTCCTGTTTTTTCAACCCGACACGACGATCGTTTACCGGTCGATATCCTCCTTTCATGGGTGAGCCTTGACCAAAGTTCGATTCTCCATGCAAGAGTCTTCAATGGCAATCCGGGAGGAACCCCTCCCAAAACCTTCCAGCCAAGGAGAGCATGATGAAGTCGAAATTGAAGATCGTCCTGACGGGACTGGCGCTGTTGGCCCTGTGCATCGGAACCTCCCCCGCCTCGGCCCAACGCAGCACCTTTCTGGCCTTCGGCGGTGGGCCCACCGGAGGCACGTTCAACTACTTCGCCAACGGCATAGCCATTTATCTCTCCAGGGCCTTGCCCAACGTGGAAATTTCCTCCGAAGGCTCCGGCGGTTCCGGTGAAAACCTCCGCCGCCTGCATGCCGGTCAGGTGGACTTCGGCATCGTCTACTCCGGGGACGCCTATCTCGGCCGGGCCGGACAACTGCCTAACGACGACCGCCAGTACACCAACGTGAGGACCATGGGCTATTTGTACGGCGCTCCGGCCCAGTTGGTCGTGCGCGGGGATGCCGGGATCACCTCGGCCAAAGACCTGGTCGGCAAGCGCGTCGCCGTGGGCAACGCCGGTTCCGGCGCGGCCCTGGCCGCGGAGCGCTTTTTCCGCCACATGGAACTCTGGGACGACATCAGCCCGCAGTTCCTGGGCTATTCACCGGCAGCCTCGGCGTTCCGGGATGGCAAGATCGACGCCTTCTGGGTCCTCGTCGGCTACCCCAATGCCTCCATCATCGAAGCCGCGACCCAGGACAACATCGCCCTCGTTAACCTGCACCACGACGCCGAGGAAAGCGGTTTTTACGACGCCTTCCCCTTCTACGCCAAGGTCGAAATTCCAGCGGACACCTACCGCGGCCAAGGCGAGCCCGTTGTGACCTTTCAGGATTCCACCTTCTGGATGACCAACGCCGGCGTCAGCGACGACATCGTCTACGAGTCCCTGAAGATCATTTACTCTCCGGAAGGCTTGCAGCACATGGTCACGGCCCATGCCGCGGCCCGGGAAATGTCCGTCCAGGGCGCCCTGACCGGCGCTTCCGTTGCCCTGCATCCCGGGGCTTACAAGTTCTGGACCGAGCAGGGCCTGACCATTCCCGACGAACTTAAGCCCTAACAGCCCGCTGAAAAACTCCCAATCGCCGCGTCACCGCAACCAGTTCAAACTCTCACGTATGAACCAATACGCTTCGACCTTGAACTGTTTTCGCTCCTTGCGCTTGGGGTTTTTGAACGGCCTGTCGGATAAGGTTTTTTCAGCATTCAGCTAGTTCTCGCGTAACCTTACGACGACAATCCCCGGACGCCTTGAGGCGTTCCGGGGATTATTGCGTCCTTTTTGCTCTTCCCCAGTCACCCCAAGCCCGGAGACTCACGAATGACCGACCCTCAGCTCCAGGATATGTCCGCCGCCCGCAAGGAAGAACTGAAACGAATCCAGTCCAAGGACGCCAAGACCGGCCGCAAACTGACCGGTTTCTGGAAATGGCTGGTCTCCATCATGGGGCTGTGCATGGTCGTGTTCTATTTTTACGCCGCCGGGGTACGTCCGGTGGGTGACCAGTATCACCGCGGCGTATATGTTTTTCTGACGTACATCATGATCTTTCTGTCCTTCCCGTTTTGGAGGCGATCCAACCAGACCCGGCCCACGGTGGTGGACATACTGCTGGCTCTGGTCGCCGCCGGGGTGGTGGGCTACTG
Source organism: Desulfonatronum thiodismutans (assembly GCF_000717475.1). NCBI lineage: Bacteria > Pseudomonadati > Thermodesulfobacteriota > Desulfovibrionia > Desulfovibrionales > Desulfonatronaceae > Desulfonatronum > Desulfonatronum thiodismutans. The sequence continues at coordinate 275,848 of NZ_JPIK01000012.1, read as the reverse complement.
GATATTTGAGTTCGAAAACCTGAACTATCGCACCGGGATGGAAACCCAGATGGACATCTGGGTTTCCGTGGTGGGGATCATCATCTCCCTGGAAGTCTGCCGCCGCGTCCTGGGCTGGTCCATCACCATGGGCGGACTGCTGTTCCTGGTTTACGGCTACTTCGGACCGTATTTCCCCTCAGCCATTGCCCACCGGGGCTTCGACATCGACCGTCTGGCCCCCTATATCTATCTGACCCAGGACGGGGTGTTCGGGGTCATGGCCAGCGTCCTGGTGACCTACGTCATCCTGTTCATCTTTTTCGGCGCATTTTTGCAAAAATCCGGCGTAGGCCGTTTTTTCATCGACTGGCCTTTGGCCCTGGCCGGTCGGGCCGTGGGGGGGCCGGCCAAGGTCTGCGTCATTGCCTCGGCCTTTTTCGGCTCGGTTTCCGGATCGGCCATCGCCAACACCGTGACCACCGGGGCCTTCACCATCCCCCTGATGAAACGGGCCGGATTTCGGCCCCATGTGGCCGGGGCCATCGAACCGGCTGCATCCATCGGAGGGATGTTCATGCCGCCGATTATGGGCGCGGGCGGGTTCATCATGGCCGAGCTGACCAACACGCCCTACGTGCAGATCATGCTCATCTCCATCTTTCCGGCCATTCTGTACTTTTTATCCGTGTTCACCATGATCCACTTCGAAGCCAAGAAGCTGAACATCAAGGGGTTGGACCTGGACGACATGCCCTCGCCCTCGGCCATCTTCAAGAAACACTGGTACAAGTGTCTGCCCCTGGTGGTCATCGTGGCCATGATGCTGTACGGCTACTCTCCGGGTAACGCCGCGTTCTGGGCCACGCTGTCCTGCATCGTCATCAGCTGGTTCGATCCGGAATTCCGGATGGGGCCGAAACAGATATGGGAAGCTCTGGTCGCCGGTGCGCAAAGTACCCTGGTTATCGGGGCCACCGTGGGCGTGATCGGAATCATCGTGGGCACCATCGCCCTGAGCGGGATCGGCCTGAAGTTCTCGGACATCATCATCTCCCTGTCCGGCGGCCACCTGCTCCCGGCCCTGGTGCTCATCGCCCTGGCCTCGCTGGTCCTGGGCATGGGCGTTCCGGTCACGGCCTCGTACCTGATCGTCGCCGTGCTGGCCGTGCCCGCCCTGCACGAAATGGGCGTGGGCCTGATCGCCGGGCATATGATCGTCTACTGGTTCAGCCAGAATTCGAATATAACCCCGCCGGTCTGCGTGGCCGCCTACGCCGGCGCGGCCATAGCCGGGTCCGACCCCTGGAAGACGGGTTGGACGGCCTTCAAGTTTTCCAAGCTGCTCTACGTCATGCCGTTCCTCTTTGCCTACGAACCCGCCATGACCCTGTTCATCGGCTGGGACGAGGCAGTGGTGGGCGACTCCGGATGGACCGAAATCGCCGCGGTCTATTTCGCCGCGGCCGTCGGCACGGTGGCCTTTTCGGCCTGGTCCATGTTTTACTTGGTCAGACGCACGACCACCCTGGAATGGATTATCTTCGGCGGGGCCACCTTCCTCTGCTTTCAGCCCAACCTGCTCAGCGACGCCCTGGGCATCGGCATCGTCGTGCTCCTGGGGCTCTGGCAGCACCGCAAAAACAAGCAGGAAGAAGCCCACAAACAAGCCATGGGCACGACCTGCCCCTTTCCCACCGCCGGACAGGGCGTGGTCGGTGAAAAGACCGGAAGCGCCTGACGGCAAATCCCGCCGATCCATGCAACGTCAAACGGCCCCGGCAGCAATTGCTGCCGGGGCCGTTTGACGTTGATTCCGGCCGCTGGAATTGGCTTCACTGACCAGACGCTTCAGGCGGTATCCCGGTTTGCCGCAAAGCCTCATACAGCACGATGCCGGCGCAAGTGGAGAGGTTCAGGCTGCGCACTTGGCCCCAGATGGGCACGCGCACGCAAAGGGCGTCGTCCAACAGCAGCTCCTCGGGCAGGCCTCTGGTTTCCGGGCCGAAGACCAGGAAGTCGTTCGGCTGAAACGCGAAAAGGTGGTGCGCCGCGCCTTTCCGGGCGCTGGTGAACACCAGTCGCCCCGGCTCCTTGTTCTGGAGAAACGCGGCCCAGTCCGGCCATGTCCGGACCTGAACGTGCTCCCAATAGTCCAGCCCGGCTCGACGCAAATATCTGTCTTCAATGGAAAACCCCAACGGTTCGATGAGGTGCAGCGGGGTTTGCGTGGCCGCGCAGAGCCGGGCGATGTTACCGGTATTCGGGGGGATTTCCGGTTCGTACAGGACGATGTGCATGGCCGTCTCACTGGGCCCGTTTCCGGAGCACCCATTCTTCGGCCTGACGGCGGGCTTCGGAGATCTGGCCGGGGGTCATTTGCAGTTCGGCCAGGTGCATGGCTTCCGCGGCCTGTTCAACGCCCTGGAACAAGGCCAAAACGAACCATTTATAGGCCAGAACGTTTTCCTGAGAGACCCCCTGGCCTGTGAGATACATCAGCCCCAGGTTGAGCTGGGCCAGGGGCGACCCCTGTTCCGCGGCCATCATGTAGAAGGCCGCGGCCCGGCGCGGATTCGGCTCCACGCCGTCGCCCCGTTCCAGGAGATATCCGGCATGGTATTGGGCCGGGACGTAGCCGCTTTCCGCGGCGGCCATGAGCAGGTCCAGGGCGGTCTGAGGGTCACGATCCACGCCGTCGCCCTCCAGGTACAACTGGGCCAGATTGTACTGGGCCTCCGGGTATCCCTGTTTCGCGGCCCGAACATACCACTGCACGGCTTGGCCCTTGTCCACGGCAAAGCCCAGCCCCTCCTCGAAGAGAATGGCCAGGTTGTTCTGGGCTTCCGGATGGCCGCGCTCCGCGGCGGTCCTGTACCAGTGGGCCGCGTGCATATAATTAAGCTCCACACCGACTCCCATGGCATACATGGCTCCCAGATTCACCTGGGATTCCAGATGGCCTTGATCCGCGGCCTTGCTGAACCAGTAGAACGCCGACTCCGGGTCCCGAGGCACTCCCCGACCTTCCCCGTAAATCAATCCCAGTCGATGCTGGCATTCCACGTCCCCGGCCAAGGCCTGCTCTTGAATCCGCCCCAGATCCTGGAACGGAGCGCTTTCGGCCACGCAAAGAGGGCCAAGGAGGACGAGAAAAAGACAACACGCCAAGGTCAGGCAAAAAATCAAAGTCGTGGACGGGATCGTGCGCGTAAACATGACTTACTCCGGGAAACAGGTTGCTGTCCGTAATGTGAAGCATCTACAAAATCCCGGATCATCCGGCAATCAAGCATCGCCGTACAGCCACGCCCACACCGGTCTTTTGGCCTCGAAACCTCTCAAATTCCCTCCCCTTGCAATGCAAAAACGCCTAGACTAGTTTAAGAAAATCGTCCCCTTGTGAAGACAAAAAAACCGTGATTTCCGGGAAGGGGACGCATTGTTATAGCCAAGCGTGATGAGCGAAAAGAGGCCGCGAACGGGACGCCAGCGCCAATGTGGCCCGGTCGCATGCACGTGGACAATTCAGCAAAGGCAGGAACAGCTATGGAACCACAAGCATTTTACAAGACCATTTACAAGATCGCCAAGGTCGTCAACTCGTCGTTGGAACCCAAAGTGGTCCTCGGGCAGATCGTCGAACAGGTGGCCACGACCATGAACGCCAAGGGGTGCTTCATTCGTCTGTTGAACAGGACCGGAGAGATCCTCAAGCCGGACGCCTACTACGGATTGAGCGAACGCTACGCCCAAAAAGGCCCCGTGGAAGTGGCCAAGAGCAAGCTGGATCAGGAAGCCCTGGCCGGGAACGCCGTGTACATCGCCGACGTCCGGACCGACCCCCGTTTCCAGTACCCCCAGCAGGCCACCGAAGAAGGGCTGGTCTCCATCGTGGTGGTGCCGCTCACCGCCCAGGGCAACAAAGTCATCGGCGTCCTCCGCGTCTACGCCGGGGAAACCCGCAGTTTCACCGAGGAAGAACTGGAATTTCTGAGCTGCATCGCCAACCTGTGCGGCATCGCCTTGGAAAACGCCCGGATGTTTCACGCCCTCAAACGGGCCAGCGAACTGGCCAACGACTATATCTACCAAGTCTTCGAGGATTGATTGATAGTCCGTTGAAAAACGCCCACTTGCCCTTCCTCTTTTTTCCCCAACCCAGCAACTCGACATCCGTTCGGAGGAACGCATGAGCAAAATACGTGTCGGCATCAACGGTTTCGGCCGCATCGGGCGGCAGGTTCTCAAATCCATGTGGAAATATCATCGCGACGTCATCGAGGTCGTGGCGGTGAACGACCTGTTCGACATCAAGACCAACGCCCATCTCGTGGCCCACGACACCAGCTACGGACGCTTCGAGCCCGAAGTCCGCGTGGACGGCGACACCATGCTGGTGGGCGACGACTTCCAGGTCACCAACTTCGCCGAACGCGATCCCCGACTGATCCCTTGGGCCTCGCGCAAAGTGGACGTGGTGGTGGAGTGCACGGGCATCTTCCGCACCGGCCCCAAGGCGGCCATGCACATCGAGGCCGGAGCCAAGAAGGTGATCATTTCCGCGCCGGCCAAGGAGGAGGACATCACCATCGTCATGGGTGTGAACGAGGCCGCCTACGACCCGGCCAAGCATCATATCATCTCCAACGCCTCCTGCACCACCAACTGCCTGGCCCCCGTGGTCAAGGTCGTGCACGAGAAGTACGGCATCAGCAAGGGCACCATGACCACCATCCACGCCTACACCAACGACCAGCGCATCCTTGACCTGCCACACTCCGACCTGCGCCGGGCCAGGGCCGCGGCCTGCAACATGATCCCCACCTCCACCGGCGCGGCCAAGGCCGTGGCCCTTGTCATCCCGGAAATGGCCGGCAAGTTCTCCGGCTACTCGGTCCGCGTGCCCACCCCAACGGTCTCCCTGGTGGACTTTGTCTGCGAACTGGAAAAGGACACCACCACCGAGGACCTGCGAGCCCTGCTCAAGGCCGCGGCCGAAGGCCCCTTGAAAGGCATCCTCGGATACTCCGAGTCCCCGCTGGTCTCCTCGGACTTCATCGGCGACCCCCGCTCGTCCATCGTGGAAGCCGACTTCACCATGGTTCAGTCCGGAAACATGGCCAAAATCTACTCCTGGTACGACAACGAATGGGGCTATTCCTGCCGGGTTGGTGATCTGGTAACGTATATGGCTGAGAAGGGGTTGTGATTTGAACAGCTAAGCCAAGCTTGGAGTCGAAATCGAAATCGGTATCGAAATCGCTATCGTTGTCATTCTAGCGACTTCCTTTTTTTCTCGATTTCGATTTCGATACCGATTTCGATCATGATTCCAAGGCCACTATTGAAGCAAAGTGGAATAAGATGAAGGCGCGAAGGCAATTTCAAACACCGAGGTTCGCCATGAAAACCCTGATCACCATTTCTCTCTTCTTATGCTGCGTCCTCCTCGGCCGGACGTCCTGGGCCGAGGAGAGCACGGCCCTGACCGTCACGATCTACAACCACGGGCAGGCTTTGATTAACGAAGTCCGGGAGGTGGAACTGCCTTCGGGCTCCGGGCTGGTGGAGTTCAGCGGAGTAGCCGAGACCATCGAGGCCCCTACCTTGCAGGTCCGTTCCTTGACCGCGCCCGATGCTTTCGTCGTCCTGGACATGAACTACGAGTACGACCTGATCAGCGTAAAGAGCCTGCTGGACCGCTACGTGGGCCAGACGCTGAAGGTCGTGCTGCCCGATCCCCATGACCGCAAAGCCACGGTGCTCCGGGAGGCCGTGCTCCTGGCCAACAACGACCGGCCGATCTTCCAGGTGGACGATCAGATTTTCGTGGGCAATCATGACGCCGTGTACCTAGCCGAAATGCCCGCAGGGCTGCGACCCCGGCCGACACTGGTCTGGCTGGTGCGTAACGACGGACCGCCCCGGCAGTTTCTCGACGTCTCCTATTTGGCCGGAGGCATGAACTGGCGGGCCGACTACGTACTCAAGGTGGACCGCGACAACCAACGGGCCGCGCTGTCCGGCTGGGTGACCCTGGACAATCAGTCGGGCATGGCCTTTGACCAGGCCGCCCTGAAGCTGGTGGCCGGGGAGGTGAACGTGGTCCGCCCGGAACCCACGCTGATGCGCCGGGACATGACCCGGGCCGCGCCCATGGCCGCGGAACAGATGCAGCAGGAGGAATTCTTCGAATACCACCTCTACAGCCTGCCCCGTCCGGTGGACATCGCCAACCGCCAGACCAAGCAGGTCAGTCTGCTGCAAGCCCCGGAAATGACTCTGGACAAGAAGCTGATCGCCCGTTTCGGCGGCTATCCCAACCCAGGCCAGGGGACTATCAAACAGGGCGTGGACGTGTTTCTGACCTTCAAGAACGCCGAGGCCAATGGACTGGGTCTGCCCCTGCCCAAGGGAATTGTCCGGGCCTATCAGGAAAGCCGCGACGACAGCACCCTGTTCATCGGCGAGGACCGCATCGACCACACGCCCAGGGACGCGGACGTGGAATTGCGCATGGGCCAGGCCTTTGACGTCAACGTGGAGCGGACCATGACCGCCCATGAGCAGTTGGGCCGCAATGTGATCCGCTACACCTGGGAGATCCGGGTTCGCAACAGCAGGGACGAGCCGCAACGCATCCTGCTGGAGGACACCCTGTTCGGCGACTGGCGGATCACCTCTTCCAGCCACGACCACGAACGCCTGGACGCCCGCCGCACCCGCTTCACCCTGGACGTCCCGCCCTCCAGTAAACAGGATCAACTCCTACTGACCTATACCGTGGAAACCCGGTCCTGATCCAGCGAGACGCCCATGCCCAGCAACAACCCCAGAAACACCCCCAGGTACTGGCTCCTGAAAAGCGAACCCGGCTGCTTTTCCATCGACGACTTGGCCGCGGCCCCCGGTCAGGCCACCTTCTGGGACGGGGTGCGCAACTATCAGGCCCGGAACCTGATGCGCGAGATGCGTGTTGGGGACCAGGCCCTGTATTACCACAGCCAGACCAACCCATCCGTGGTCGGCCTGGCCGAGATCGTCCGCGAGGCCTACCCGGACCACACGGCCTGGGACCCGCAAAGCGACCACTTCGATCCCAGATCCACCCCGGACAAACCGGTCTGGGACATGGTGGACATCCGGCTGGTCCGCAAATTCACCCACCCCTTGCCCCTGCCCATGCTGCGCACCGTGGCCGACCTGGCCGGCATGGAGCTGCTGCGCAAGGGCAGTCGGCTTTCGGTCCAGCCCGTGACCGAGTCCCAGTTCGCGACCATCCTGCGGCTGGCGAAGGAAGCACAGGAGGCAAACTCATGACCCGCGAGGAACTGATCGAAAAAGCCGGGCGCATCACGCCCTCCAGTCGACAAACGGCCCGGGAATTCGAGTCCCTGGCACCGGCCCTGGCCGCGGAATTGAACCAGCGCATGTCCGCACGGGCGGACATCGACACCCTGATAGGCAAAAACAACACGGCCATGATGGAGGACAACCACCGCAACCACGCCCGGTTCATGACCTCCCTGCTCTGGCTCTACGACCCCAAAAACCTCGTGGACACCGTGCTCTGGGTTTTTCAGGCCTACCGCTCCCACGGCTTTCGACTCACCTACTGGCCGGCCCAATTGGACACATGGATGCAATTGTTGGAAGAACGGCTCTCACCCGAGGCCTACGCGGAAATCAGCCCGATTTACATTTACATGATCGTCAACCAACCTGCTTTTGCTGCTCTCAGCGAAAATACACTCCAACAATCGCGACATCCTCTCCCCGAACCGACGGGGTGCGTTCAACCGTGACGTACGCAAGCTTTGCAGCCTGGGATTTATCTTGCCTGAAACCATCCCCCATGCTAAAAAAGCAATATTTTGAATGTGCATTTCTTAAATGTTCGACCAAAAGGCATCATGCACGGACATCGAACCCTCATCGCAAGGAGGTCTTATGAGCGTGGATTCCAAGGAACTGTTGGCCAAAATTTCAGGTTTTTACCCTGAGTTGGGAAAATACGGCGTGACCATGACCACGACGTTCGACGAGGCCAAAAAGGCCTGGGTGGTCTCCCTGAAAAAAGACGGCAGCGAGCAAAAGACCCACATCGAACAGGAAGACGCCGAAAAATGTCTTCAGGGCGTCGAGTGCATCCACCTGGGCGTGCATGTCGCGGATTTCATTCGCGTCTACTGCCAGGGCGGAGAAGCCTGCAAAGTCTAATCAAAAATTGCCGTCATCTTCTTGATGGACGACGGCCTGTACGTCTTCGCGAAAAGAGGCACGGACGATCCGCGTCCGTGCCTTTTTTCCATTCAACCCTCACCCCTTTTTCACCTTCACCATCCATCGAGTTTTGCCCATGGCGAACAGCCCTTCTTCCGTCGACCCTGCTTCACGCTCCGCAACTTCCCACCTAGCCCTTGTCGAGACGCCGCTTCCGGTTGCATCAGGGACCCAGGTCCACGTCCTGGCCAACGGCCTGACCGTGCTCGTCCACGAAGACGACCGTTTCCCCCTGGTCTCGATCCGGCTGTTCGTCCGGGCCGGTTCGGTCCATGAAGCCCCGGAACAGGGCGGAATCAGCCACCTGCTCGAACACATGGTCTTCAAGGGGACGAGCCGGCGGGCTCAAGGCCAGGCCGCCGCGGATGTCGAGTCCCTGGGGGGAGAGCTGAACGCGGCCACGGGGTTCGACTCCACCATGTACATCGTGGATCTGCCCGCGGAGCACTGGGCCATGGGCCTGGACGTGATCCAGGATATGATCTTCAACGCCTCCTTCGCCCCCGAGGAACTGGAGTCCGAGCGCCAAGTCATTCTGGCCGAGATGGATCAGGGCGACGACGATCCGCACCGCCGGATTTTCAAATCCGTTCAGGAACGCATCTGGGCCGGGACGCCTTATGCCCGGCCGATCATCGGCGTTCCGGAAACGGTTCGCTCCATCACCCGGGACGACCTCGCGGCCTATGTCCGGTCCCGCTATCAGCCGGGGAACATGGTCCTGGTTCTGTGCGGCGACGTACGGTCCGCAGAGGTGCTGGAGCAGGCTCGGGAGCTTTTCGGCCACCTGACCAACCACGGCGAACGTCATTTTGTCCATTGCCCAAATCCGTTCATGCCCGGCCACAATGCTGCCCGAGATGCGGCTCAGGGCGGTTCGGGCGAGTGCGTACCGGGCGGCTCGGCCCCACATATCGCCATTCATCGGGGACCCTGGCAAAAATCCTATTTTTTCCTGGCCCTGCCCATTCCTGGTCTGCGGGACGTGCACAGCGTGGGTCTGGACGTGCTGGCCCATATGCTGGGCGGAGACCGGACCTCCCTGCTGTACCGTAAATTCAAGTATGAACAAGGGATTGTGGACACCATCTCCGCTTCAGCCACCACCCTGGACGAAGCGGGGATGCTCTCCATCCAGGCCCAGTTGGACCCGGCCAATATCGAGGCCCTCTGGACCGGCCTGACGGATGTGCTGGCCGATTTGGCCCCGGAGAGTTTCAGCCCGGAGGCCCTGAACCGGGCCAAGCTGAACATGGAAGACGGCCTGTTTCAGACCAAGGAAACCCTTTCCGGCATGGCATCCAAACTGGGCTATTTCCAGTTTCATGAGCTGTCCTTTGAGGCCGAGCGGATCTACCTGCACATGATCAAAAACATGGACCAGGAACAATTACGGGATGTGATCCGCGCCCATGTCCGGACGGACGGGCTGGTCTGTTCCATTTTCACGCCGACTCCCGAAGCTCTGGCCGCGGAGAATCTGCGCGACACGCTGATCCGGAAACGGCCCTCCCGAACCACCGAGATCGCCACCGCGCCCCACATCGGTCGTCACCAGCCGGAGATCGTCCACCTGGCGCCCGGCCGGATACTGGTCCTGCTGCCTGATGCATCCTTACCCTACATGGGCCTGACCATGTGCTGGAACGGAGGCGACCTGTTGCTGGCCGACCAAGAGCAGGGCTTGTCCGAGTTGACTGCCCGGATTTGGACCAAGGGGACGCACTTTAAAAACGCCGTGCAGGTTCAAGACTTTCTGGCGGACAGGTCGGCCCGGGTGGCGGCCGGGGCCGGGCTGGAGCAATGTTATCTGAACATCCATTTCCCGACCCGGTTCAGTCCGGAAATGCTGTCCTTCTTCGCTGAATTGGTCCAGGAACCGGCCTGGCTGCCCGAAGAGCTGGCCCGGGCCAAGCAGGAACAATGCGCGGCCATCGTCAGGACCGAGGACAGCCCTGTGGGTCTGGCTCTGCGCAATACCTTTCCGTTCCTGTTTTCCGGACACCCCTACGGCTACCAGCGCTCCGGCGCACCGAGCGCGGTCACGGCCTTCACCCGTGAACAGGTCGTCTCCTTTTGGGATCGTCAGAAGGACCGGCCCTGGGTTCTGGCAGCCTGCGGAGATCTGGACCGGGACGCCCTGCTGACCATGTCCGAAAACCTGGCTCGCCGGGACGTCATGGCCGCTCCCACTCCCCGATCTCCACACTGGGGCGAGGAACAAAAGCTGTCGCTCCAGCTTCAGGATCGCAACCAGACCCACATCCTGGTGGTCTTTCCCCTGCCGGGCCTGGGCAGCGAGCATACCCCGGGCCTGAACCTGCTCAGGGAAGTCCTGGCCGGACAGTCCGGGATGCTTTTCCGTGAATTGCGCGACGTCCGCGGCTTGGCCTATTCCGTGACCGCCCTGCTCTGGCAGGAGACCCTGGCCGGGTTTCTGGCCTTTTACATCGGAACCGCCCCGGACAACGAAGAGGCCGCTATCGACGGCTTCCAGGACGTGGTCCGCGATCTGATTGACCGGGGCCTCCCGGAAGCGAATCTGGACCGGGCCAAGAACCTGCTTTGGGGCGACTATCAACGCGGTCGGCAACGCCTGATTGCCAGGGCCCATGAAGCGGCGGAGAACCTGTCCCGAGGCTTCACCTTGGACCATTCCCTGGACATGATTGAACAGGCCAAGCAAACAACCCCGCACGACATCACCGCCCTGGCCCGTGAATATTTGCAGTGGGACCGAGCTTACCTGGTCAAGGTCCGACCATAGCCCGGCTTTCGACTGCAACGAGCGCGGAAGGAACGCCCCACCATGTCGCAACACCCGGCCCCGCCAACCCACTGTCGACGGTGCGGAACCTGCTGCCGCAAGGGCGGTCCGGCCCTGCATCACGCGGATCTGTCTCTGCTGCGCGACAAGATCATTCTCAGGGAAGACCTGGTCACCCTGCGGGTGGGCGAACCGGTCCATGACCAAGTCAAGGGACTGGTCGTCCCGCTGAACGCGGAATGCGTCAAGATTCGTTCACGGGAAGCCGTGAATACGCCCTCGACGCAGGGCGACGCGGGCTGTCGCTTCCATCAACCCGCTCCCCAAACCATTCCCCCCCAAACGACCAATCACCCCAATGGCCGCTGCGCCATCCACCAGAACAAGCCCGTCGAGTGCGCGGCCCTGAAGTGCTGGGACACCGCCGACCTGGCCGAGACCGCCGCGACGCCGCGCCTGTCCAGGTTGGATATCCTGGGCCCGGACAATGCTCTGGCCGAGCTGGTCCGCGACCACGAAACCCGCTGCTCCGTCGCCGACCTGCTCGGCCACCTTCAAGACTCCACCCCGGAATCCGCCAACCTCCTCCGCCAAGCCGCGGCCTACGACGCCGCGCTCCGCGACCTCCTCCAGGCAAAAGCCGGAATCCCTCCGGACCACCTTCCTTTCCTCCTGGGCCGCCCCCTGCCCGAGGTGATCCATGGTCTGCGGCGATGGTTGGCAAAGTGCATAAACCACTCAAAGATAGGCTCGGCCTGAAGCAAAATCTTTCAACGAACAAGGGAGCTCAAGAATAAAAAAAAGGGATCCAAGCCGTTACAGCTTGAATCCCTTTTTAAATTTTTGGTGCCGAAGGGGAGAGTCGAACTCCCACGGGGGAACCCCCACTAGACCCTGAACCTAGCGTGTCTACCAATTCCACCACTTCGGCCCGAAGAAGAGGTGTCTACTCATATCGGCTTCGGTTGGCAAGAGGTCGGCGAAAGTTTTTTTCCAGTACCGCCGTCCTGGTCGTGTCCGGCCTGTCCTGTTCGGGCATCGTCACGTGGTTGAAGGACGCGAAGGTTTCCGGTACGAATACAGGTTTCGCCGTTTCGCGACGCCTTCCGGGTTCGGAAGTCGGCGAGCGGCATACCTATCCGGTAGGAGAACCCCATCCTCATGCAGGTCTTGCGCACCCTGGAAGAAGCCCGCCAAACCGTTTCTCAATCCTGCGTCACCATCGGCAATTTCGACGGAGTCCACATGGGCCATCAGAAACTGCTGTGCCGGACGCGCCAAAAAGCCGCTTCCCTCGGCCTTACCAGCGTGGCGGTCACTTTTGAGCCCCACCCGCTACGGGTTCTAAGCGGGTCCCGGACGCCCCCGTTCATCATGTTGCCGCACCAAAAGCTGGAAACCATCGCCTCCCTGCGGCTCGACTACGCCTTTTGTATCGCCTTCACCAAGGACCTGGCCAAACTGGAGCCCGAGGAGTTCGTGCGGATCTATCTTTTGGAGGGTCTGGGCATGCGGGACATGGTCATTGGATACGATTACGCCTTTGGCCGCAACCGCAAGGGTGATTACGCCATGCTCCGGGAACTCGGGACGCGCCACGGTTTTGCCGTGGAACAAATCGGACCGGTGTTGATCGACGACGCCGTGGTCAGTTCGTCGCGGATACGGGATATGGTCCAGGCAGGACTCGCCTGGGAGGTCCGCCCCTTGCTGGGTCGGTTCTACCGGGTGGAGGGCAAGGTGGTTTCCGGACGCAATCGGGGCGGTCGCTTGCTGGGCTTTCCCACGGCCAACCTGCAATTGCGGGACGAACTGTTTCCCAAGACCGGGGTCTACGCGGTCTGGGCCGAATTCGACGGACGAACGCACCCGGCCGTGGCCAACATCGGCTACAACCCCACCTTTGGAAACGACGTGCTCTCCGTGGAGGTGCATATCCTGGATTTTGACCAGGACATCTACGATCGCGACGTTCGCGTCCACTTCGTTCAGCGGTTGCGGAGCGAACAAAAATTTCCGAACCTTGACGCATTGATGGCCAGAATCCGCGAAGACATCGTCTTGGCCCGCCGCATTCTCGGCTCTCCGGAGGCCCATTTGGTGGAAGCCCGGCAGTGCGTCTGACCCCCGCCCCATGTCTTTTCTTGAGCCGTACTTCCGGAAATGGGGCCACTTCATCCATGCCGCAAGTCGGGGCGGATCAGCCCGGTGGGTATTGCTGGGCATGCTGGCCGGGCTGCTCTCCGGGTTGGCCGCGGTAGCATTTTTCGTCAGCCTGGAGGGGCTGCGCCACTTTTTTTTGGTGTACCTCGCAGGTCTGAACCTTCCCCTGCCCTCGGGCGAGGACCTGTTTCACGGCGAACCGGGGACGTATCGCCCCTGGCTGGTCCCCATCCTCACCGCGTCCGTGGGCATACTGACCGGATTCCTGGTCAGCCGCTGGATTCCGGAACCCATGTCCGGCGGGACGGACGGCACGGACGCCATGATCAAGGCGTTCCATCGCCAGGACGGCCAGATGCCCGTACGCGCGACCCTGATCAAAAGCACCACCGCGGTGCTGACCATCGCCGGCGGGGGCAGCGCCGGACGGGAAGGCCCCATGGCCCAACTCGGGGGCTGTTTCGGTTCCCTGCTGGCCAACCGCCTCGGGCTGAGCGTCAAGGAGCGTCGCATTCTGCTGCTTTCCGGGGCAGCCGGCGGGCTGGGCGCGGTTTTTCGGGCCCCCTTGGGCGGGGCGATCACCGCGGTGGAGGTGCTCTACCGGGAAGACTTCGAGGCCGAAGCCATCCTGCCGGCCCTGATCTCCTCGGTCACGGCCTACTCCCTGTTCACTCTGTTCTTCGGCGCCGTGCCCATGCTGGAAACCCCGGAATTCCGCTTCCAGAGCGCTCAGGAACTGCCTTTTTACATCGTCCTGGCCCTGGTCTGCGCCCTGGCCGGACGCGCCTACCTCTCGACGTTCTTCTTCATCAAACGCACTGTTTTCGAGCATGTCCGGCAACGCGCCGGGCTGGTCTGGTCCATGGGCCTGGGCGGCCTGCTGGTGGGCATGCTGGGGGTCGCCTTTCCGCCCGTGCTCAGCGACGGCTACGGCTGGCTGGAAATGGCCGTGCTGGGCCAATTGTCCCTGGTGGTGATGCTGGCCGTGTTTCTGGGCAAGACCCTGGCCACGTCCATCACCCTGGGGTCGGGCATGAGCGGCGGGATGTTCGCCCCGGCCCTGTTCGTGGGCGGAATGTGCGGCGGCGTGGTGGGGCAGGTCGGCCATTTCCTGCTTCCGGGCGTGGTTACGCAGCCCGGAGGCTACGTCCTGGTGGGCATGGCCGCGTTTTTCGCCGGAGTGGCCAACGCCGCGGTGGGCCCGCTGATCATGGTCTGCGAGATCACCCAGAGCTACGGCCTGCTGGTCCCGCTGATGCTGGCCTCGGCCCTGTGCCTGGTCATCAACCGCGACGTCTCGCTCTACGAGCACCAGGCCGAAAACAAGTTCGACTCACCCGCGCACCGGGAGGACGCCACTATCAACGTCCTGGAGGAACTGCGCGTCCAGGATCATTTCCGGCCCGGCCGGGTGATCATTCTGGAGGAAGGGACGACCTGGGGGGCCTTGATGGACGTCATCGCCAACACCAGCCAGTTCAACTTTCCCGTGCGCGGCCGCGACGACCGCATCACCGGCATTCTGTCCATCCAGGACGTGCGAACGATCCTTTACGAACAGGATCTGTGCGATCTGCTGGTGGTCAAGGACGTGGCCCGCAAGCCCGTGCTGCTCCGGCCCGAGGACTCTTTGTATACGGCCCTGATGGCCTTCGTGCAGGCGGACGTGGACCAGATTCCCGTGGTCCGGGAAGACATCAGGCCCGAAACACCGGAGGTCGACGCCCATCACGTGCTGGGCCTGATTAACCGCGAGGACGTCTTTCAGGCCTACACCCAGGCCATTCCGGAGGAAAAGCGCCGGGCATGCTCACTTCGGCGACCATAGACACCGTCCGCCCTTGACCGTGGCCCAGCCCAGGGGCAAGCCGCGCCAGTAGAGCCCGATCCAGCTCCCGACAGCCCCCCTGGCCCGCTCCCTGACAGTCCCACGGGCCCGTCCCGAAAGTCCGGTCGCGGCTCCCGAGGGCAAATCCAGACTTTGGCCCTGCAACAGCTTTTTCAGGTCCCGCGCGTCGTCCAGGTTCAGCCCCTGACCGGGCCTGTATTCCGGCAGCAGCAGCCGCAACCGGGGATTGAGCCGCAAGGTTCGGCCCGTCGATCGACCCATGTCGAATCCTCGCCAACCCAGGGAAGACGGCAAGTCCAGGCCTTGAGACAAGGCCGGTTCCGGCAAAAAGACCACCCGTCCGTTGAACTCCCGGAGTTCTCCCGGAGGCAGATGTTCCCAGACCACGTTCTCCAGGCCGGGAAACTCGCCGGGCCGGATCACCGTGCCGAACGCATCACCCTTTCTCCTTCCCCTGCCTCCATGGAGCCGTCCGGAGGATTCCAACGCAGCGGGTCCTTCCCGTTTTTCCCTGGAAGCTGCCGGAGAGGCTTCGGAACATGTCAGGGCGGCGAAAAAAAAGCCCTGCCCCTCCCCGGCCTCGGTATGAACGTGCAGGCAACCGTCGTCCTCGCCCAGGGCATCGGACCGGATATGGGACTGCTCGAAGCCCGGCAGGGGATGCAGCGGAACGGGCGTCAGGCCGAGGTGCTCCTCGGCCCAGCGGACCTGTTCCCGGTTCTCCGCCGGATTCGTGGTGCAGGTGGAGTAAAGCAGCCGCCCGCCCGGGGCCAGCAGCGCGGCGGCCTTGCGCAACAACTCGCGTTGCAGGGCGACCAGCGGCCCGAGCTTGTGTTCCGGCCACATTTCCAGAACCCGGGGGTTGCGCTCCACGGTCCCCCATCCACTGCACGGAGGGTCCAACTGGATATGGGTGAACAAGGCTTCGGGCAGGGGCAATTCCTGTCCGGGACGTCCGCAGGTGGCCACCTGGATCAGATTCAGGGCTGTTATGTTCTGGCGCAGCGTCGCCAGCCGCCGCGGATTGGGCTCGTTGGCCAGAACCATCCCCGAGGGACCCACGAGTTGGGCCAACAGGCCGGTCTTGCTGCCCGGGCTCGCGCACATGTCCAGCGCCGTGCCGCCCTGGGGAGGTTGCAGCAAGAGCGGCGCGAGCATGGAGGAACGGTCCTGGATGTAGATCAGACCAAAAGCCGCGGCAACGGAAGTTCCCAGCGGAGCCGGTTCCTCCACCATCCGACGGGCAAGGGGGAAAAAGGGCTCCGGGGCGAAGACGTGGCCTTCGACCCGCAGCAATTCCTCCACCAGCCCGACGTGCTCAGGCCGGCAGACGATGCGAAAACTTCTTGGCATGCGGCCCGTGCTCTCCCTTATGCGCGCAAATCATCATTTGCGTTGGTGAATGAAAGCGTCTAAAATGGTTTTTTCGACTTTCCAAAAACATATGGACCGTTGCCGTTGATCGCCCCATTCTCCGAGTCATTACCCGATCCACTTGCCGGCATGGCTTCCGATTCGCCTTCCACTTTTTCAGACCGTCCCGCGACGGTTTCCGGAAACGATTCGCGAGACATTTCGTCCGCGCTGTTCGCGGCCCTGTTCCAAGCCTTGAGGCACTGTCCTCCGAGCCGACGCTCCGCCGTACTCGACGCCCTGGAGTCCAGGCTGGGCGAGGTGGTGGACGATCTCTCCGCCAAGCTGGAATCGCTGCTGGCACCCGGAATGCCTGAGCGCGACAGGATTCAGGGCTTGTGGCTGCTGTATCTTTCGCTTGTATCCCAATCCCAGGGCGACGTGCAAATGTGGATCGGGCCGGATTTGTTCAGCGACGACGCTGAAAGCCATCTCCGACTGTACCTTCCAGAGGGCGGAGCCTCCGTCTTCCGGCCCAGACTTCCCGAGGAACTGGAAATTCTGGCCCAAACCGTCAACAACGCCGCCCGGGTCACGCTCCGCCGTTCCGGGCCCGGACAACTCGTCGTGGTCTTGCGCGACGCGACCAGCCCGACATGATGTCCCTTCCCGCCAATGTCAAGGAGACCTCCATGCGTCATTACTTCCGTTTTTTACTGATGGCCGTTGTTCTGTTCACCTGCGCCACGCCGCCCAGGGCGGCCCTGGCCGAGGACACGCTGAAGCGCTTCGCCGTGCTGCCCTTCACCGTCCACGGCCCGGACCAGTACGCCTACCTTGGGCAAGGCGTGCAGACCATGCTCACTTCGCGCTTAAAGTGGGCCGACCGCTTCGAAGACGTGGACAGGCCCGTCATCTCCCAGACCGTCCCCACGACTCCGGCCTCCGTGGAACAGGCCCAGGAGGCGTTGGTTGCCCTGGGCACGGATTACCTGATCTTCGGCAGCGTAACCATTCTCGGCGACCAAGCCAGCCTGGACGTCTATGTGCTGGACGCCAAGGGCAACGACTTTCCGCATTCCGCCCAGGTACCGCTCAACGACCTGATTCCCGCCCTGGAAGGAGTGGCCCAGGAGATCAACGCCCAGGTCTTCGGCAGACGTCAGGAGCAGGCCGCCCAGCCCCAGGCGGGCCAACCGGCCCGACCCGCCGGGCCGAGCCATCCGGATCTGATCTACAACGAATACGGCCCGGAACGCACGCCCTACCACCTGAACCCGGAAATTTTGTACGCCGGATCGGCGGACGCGCCCGGCCGCTGGCGCAGCCAGGCCCTGCCCTTCTCCTCCCTGGGCATGGTGGTCGGAGACGCCAACGGCGACGGCAACAACGAGATCTTCCTCCTCACGGACAACAAGGTCCTGGCCTACCACGTGGTGGACAACAAGTTGATGCCTTTGGCCGAATACGCCGCCCCAACCCGTGTCCAATGTCTGAACATCAACCTGCTGGACATCAACCGGGACGGATTTCAGGAAATCATCGTCTCGGCGATACTCGAGGAGACGCCGCGTTCATTCATCCTGAACTTCATCGACGGTCGCTTCACGCTCCTTGAAGACCGCATCCCCCTGTACATGAACGTGGTGCGTCAGCCACCGGAGTTGCAGTCCATCCTGATCGGACAGCGTAAAGGCCGCAACCGACTTTTTGACTCCGGGGTCCACGAGGTGCTGCGCATGGACGGAAGCCTGGACCTGGGCACGCCTCTGAACCTGCCGCGAGAGGCCAACGTCTTCAATTTCACCTTCCTGCCCCAGGACAACGACTTCAAGATCGTCGTCGCCGACCATCGCGACAAACTGCGCGTCTTTTCCTCCACCAACAGCTTTCAGTCGGTTACCGACGAGTCCTATGCCGGTTCGGCCCTCGGCCTGGAAATGGACGAAACCTTGCCGGGCCTCGGGCAGGACAGAAGCACTGAAGAGCTGAGGGGTTACTACTACATCCCCTCCCGCCTGGTCCCGGTTCGGCTGGGCAGGGATACGGCCTGGAACCTCTTGGTCAACCGGAACATTTCCCTTTCGGCCCAGTTCTTCGCCCGCTACCGGTATTTCCCCCAGGGAGAAATCCACTCTTTGTTCTGGGACGGCATCAACCTGAACATCAACTGGAAGACCCGGCGCATCCGCGGTACGGTGGTGGATTACGGCCTGGCCGATGTGATGAACGACGGACGCACCGCACTTTTCGTCCTGGTGAACACCCACCCGGGAGTGACCGGGTTCACCCAGCGCCGCACCGTGTTGCTGACCTACGCCCTGGACCTGGACACCGTGCCGGATACCGGGACCACGCTGGACATCGGCCTGGAATAGTCCCGGTTCGCGATGCCGGGAGTCCAAATCTGGACGGTGAGCGAACCCGAAGCCGGTCAGAAGCTCCTTCAGTTCCTTCAACGCCGCTTGGCCGGAGCCATCCCGGCTTCGGCCTTGCAGCGTTGGATCCGCACCGGGCAAATCCGCGTGGACGGGTCCCGGGCCAAGCCCGGGACCCGTCTGGACGCGCAGCAGCGCATCCGCGTTCCACCCCATGACCTCCCGGAGACAGGATCGTCCGTCACCCAGGTTCCCGACTGTCCCGAAGCCCTCCATCTCGACGTGGTGCATGAAGACCGCGACCTGCTCGTGCTGGCCAAACCCAAAGGCCTCCCGGTCCATGCCGGAACCGGCCACCAGGACAGCATCGCGAGCCGTCTGACCTCCCGTTTCGCGGAACACCTCTGGAAGCCCGCCCTGGTTCACCGCCTGGATCGGGACACTTCGGGTCTGCTGGTCGTGGCCAAGACCTACTCCCGGCTCCAAGCCCTGCAAGACCTGTGGCGCTCCGAAAAGGTCCGCAAAACCTATCTGGCCTGGGTCCAGGGAAGCCCCGCGTGGGGCGAACCCTTGCTGTTGCGGGACCAGACGTCCAAAGTACGGACGGGCCTCGGTGAAAAAATGCGGGTCGGCGCGGGCAAACCCACCCACACCCTGATCCAAACTCTCTTCCAGTCTCAGGACGCCGCCCTGGTCCTGGTCGCGCCGCTGACCGGACGCACCCATCAGATCCGGGTGCAACTGGCTTCCCGCGGTCATCCTCTGGTCGGAGACGTCAAATACGGGGGGCCGCCCCGCCCCGGCGGCATGCTGCTCCATGCCTGGCATATCGCCTGGCCCGGCCAGGAATTTCATCTACCCCCAAACTGGCCCTCACCATGGGCGCTGCCGCCCAAGCTCTCCATGGAGGCGCTGATCGAGGCGACCCGCGACCTGGCTGGACACCGACCGGACAACGACGCTCCCGCGCTCTGAAATACTCTTCAAGGAACACGTTACGCCATGGATCTCTTTCTACTGACAACGATCATCGCGGCGGCCCTGGTGGTGTTCATCGCCGGGTGGCTGCGGGTGGATCTGGTGGGGTTGCTGGTGCTGTCCGCCCTGGCCCTGACCGGTCTCGTCTCACCGCAAGACGCTCTGGCCGGCTTCAGCAGCCCGGCCGTGGTCACGGTCTGGGCCATGTTCATCCTGTCCGCCGGGTTGACCCGTACCGGCGTGGCCCATCAGCTCGGACAACCGTTGCAACGCTTTGCCAAAGGCAGCGAGGCCGTGCTGATCATCGCCCTGATGGTGGCCGCGAGCCTGCTTTCCGCCCTGATCAACACGGTCACCGTGGCCGCGATTTTGTTGCCCGCGACCATGGAACTGGCCCGGCGCAGCGGTCGTCCGCCGTCAAGGCTGCTGATGCCCCTGGCCCTGGGCTGTCTTTTGGGCGGACCGTTCACCGGGATATCCACCCCGCCCAACATCCTGGCCACGGACGCCCTGCGCAACGCCGGTTACGCGCCATTCGCCCTGCTGGACTTCACCCCCATCACCGCGGCCATCGTCGCGGCCGGGATCATCTTCGTGGTGCTCATCGGCCGCCGGATGCTGCCGATTCACAAGCCCGGACCATCCGCGGCGGGCCGTGGGGATCGGTCTTCCGGAGCTTCCTATGAGATGGACTCCCATGTCTTCGCCATCACCATTCCGGCCGGTTCTCCCCTGGATGGCCGCACCTTGGCCGAAAGCCGGATCGGCTCGGCCCTGTACCTGACCGTGGTGGCCCTGCAACGCAAGGGAGTGTTGATGCTGGCGCCCAGAGCCACGGACATGCTCCAGGCCGCAGACACGGTCATCGTACATGGGCAGCCGGAACAGCTTCAACGATTCCAGGGTGATCAACATCTGCGAGTGGAGCCGCTTGGCCGTCTGGATGCCCTGTTTTGCGAGCGCACGGCCATTGTCGAAGGCCATGTCGGCGAGCAGTCCCCTCTGGTCGGCACGACCCTGGCCCAAAGCGGCCTGCGCCGAGAGCATCTGGTCCAGGTGCTGCGCGTTCGCACGGCCGAGGGCCGGACTCTCAAGCATCCACAATATCACCGCTTCACTCCGGGAGACCGCCTCTTACTCCAAGGAGAGCGGGAGCCCCTGGACAAGTTGGTTCAAAGCGGGATCATCACGGACCCGATCCCGATTCAGACCGGCCCCTTGCGAAATCTGAGGGGAGTTTCCAAGGAAAATTCGGACGAACTTCCGGGCGGGGACGTCCACTTTCTGGCCGTGCGGGTGCCGGAGGGTTCCGTACTGGCCGGACGGGATCTGATGGACAGCCGGTTGGGCAACGCCTTCGGTCTGACCGTGGTCAGCATCCTGCGGGACGACGCCATGGTCTGCATGCCCGCGGCCACTGAAATCGTCCGTCCAGGCGACTTGCTCGTCCTGCAAGGCACGGAACGAGACCTGGAACTGCTGCAAGGCTTGCAGGAACTCGCCATCGCCGAACAAAATCCGGAATTGCTGGCCGAGCTGGAATCCCAACAGGTGGCCGTGACCGAAGTCCTGCTTTCACCGCGGACTTCTCTGGCCGGAAAGACCCTGGCCGATTTGATGTTTCGGGATCAGTACGGGGTCAGCGTCCTGGCCGTCTGGCGCAAGGGCCGGGCCCATCGGACCGGATTGCAGGACCTGCCTCTTCAATTTGGAGACGCCTTGCTGGTCCACGGCTCCCGGCGCAGTCTGGAGGCCATTGCCCGCAACCCGGACTTTCTCGTCCTCGACCAGTCCGCGGCCCAGGCCCCGCGCTTGGAAAAGGCCCCCGTCGCCGCGTTGATCATGCTCTGCGTGGTGCTCAGCGCCATTTTCGGGCTGCTGCCCATTGCCATCGCCGCGCTGGTGGGTTCGACCCTGATGGTCCTTCTGAAATGCATCAGCATGGACGAGGCCTACCGGGCCATTGAGTGGAAGGTCGTCTTTCTGATCGCCTGCATGCTGCCTCTGGGCGTGGCCGTGGAAAACACCGGCGCGGCCCAGATGGGGGCCGAGGCTCTGCTCGCCGTGGTCGGCGACTTCGGCCCCCGCTGGGTGGTGGCGGCCCTGTTCCTGGTCACGGTGCTCGGCACCCAGGTCATTCCCACCGCGGCCCTGGTGGTCCTGATGGCCCCGGTGGCCCTGACCACCGCCGAGGCGATGGGCATTTCCCCTCAACTCTTGATGATGACCGTGGCCATGTCCGCCTCCTCCAGCTTCGCCAGCCCGCTGTCCCACCCGGCCCATCTGCTGGTGATGAGTCCTGGCGGCTACCGTTTCGTGGACTACATGAAACTGGGCGTCCCCCTGACCATCATCTCCATGGTGGTCTGCGTCTGGCTGCTGCCGATCCTTTTTCCGGCGTAGTTTCCATTGAAGTCGGTTGCCTTGCTGGATAGAGTCGGATAACGAAAAAATGTACCCATACTCTTCCGAGCGACCGGTCGATCCGCGACAATCCGCTCAAGCATCGAGCTCAAAGGAGGCGCATCATGTCGTACAACTGGGGACCAATCTTCATCGTGCCCACCGAGGTGTCTCAGGTCTACTCCGGCACGATCCTGCTGCGCGAAGACCTGGACAGGGATTTGCTGACCAAGCAATTGGAGAAGCTGAACATCAAGGGGCCGGTGAGCCGGATCACCAACCCTTGGTACTACAGGAAAAAAGGCGAAGCCACCTGGGTCAAGATCGGAGAGTCCGAGGATCAGGAGGCGTTCTTTCCGGTCCGCTGGGACACCACCGTCCTGGAAGACGGCGAGTATGAGGTCATGGGCTTCATGCACGTTTTCGTCAAGCAGGAGGGAGGCCGGGAAATCAGCATCGCTCGCCAAAACGTCGTCGAGGTGACGGTCAAGAACTGACGTTCCCGCGAAGAGGCCCGAACTTCGGCCTCTTCGCGGCACACCCGATCAACCCACCAACAAACAAGGGGATTCGCCATGCGGTTCCATCCTCGTTTTTCCATCAAATCCTTCATGTACCGGGCCTCCGCGGCCCTCGCCCTGCTCGCCCTGATCACGGCCTTCACGGCGAACCCGGTGACGGCGGAACAAGCCGACGATCCGGAAGTCGCCGCCCCTGAGTTCATCCCCCGAAGCATCGCCGGAATGACGCTGATCAATCTGCTCGACGGGGCCGAGGCCGCCAAAATCATCGACCGGATGCATCACGGCGACGTGGCCACCCAGGACAATTTCATCGCCACGTACCAGGGCTTGCGGGGATCGGCCACGTACTACGTCTCCCTGTACGAAGATCCGGCACGGGCCGTGAAGGACATGGAGGAGATGGCCCGGATCATGGGCAAGGAGGGTCACGGCTTTTCCCACCTGATGCGCAGATCCAGGGAGGAAATTCCCTTTTACATGGCCTTGGGACAGGGACAGGCCCATTATTTCCTCGCCAGGGACATTGAATTGATCTGGCTGGCCGTGGATGTGGACATCGCGGAACAAGCCCTAGAAGAGATATTGCAATAACTGCCCTACTATTCTGGACGATTGCACACCAAAGATCACCATGCCCATCGACTACAACCTGTTGCGCGTCACCATCGACCTGGATGCCATCCGACACAACCACCGCTTCCTGCGTTCTCGGGGCACGGCCCTGATCCCCGTGATCAAGTCCGACGCCTACGGCCACGGCCTGATTCCCGTGGCCCGAGCCCTGGCTGAATGTGGGGCGGATTTTTTCGCCGTGGGCACGGTGGACGAGGCGGTCCGATTACGCCCCAAGGTGGAGGGGACCGTGTTCGCCCTGCTGGGCCCCCAATCTCCCGAGGAAGCCCGCGAGGCGGTGGAACGAGGCATCGTACCGATAGCCGCTCGACATGATCAGCTGATCCGGCTCCAGGAAGCCGCCGATCGGGCAAAACATCGACCCGTGGTGGCCCTGAAGTTCGACACCGGCATGGCCCGGCTGGGCTTCGGCGCGGAAGACGCGGGTCGGGTTCTGGAAACCCTTTCCCGTTGCCCTCTGCTGCAACCCCAATGGCTGTTCAGCCACCTGGCCACAGCGGACGCCCCGGACCAGGCGGACTTCGTCCGGGAACAAGCGGCCCGGTTCCAGCGCATTCGCGATCACTTTGACGCCGCTTGGCCGGATCTGCGCTGTTCCCTGGTCAATTCCGCCGGATTGCTGGCCTTTCCGGATCTGGCCTGGGACCGCCAGCGGCCGGGCATCGCCCTGTACGGCGCCAACCCTTTCCACGGCACCGAGTTGGCTCATCTGGGTCGGGATCTCCGACCGGCCATGCGCGTGCAGGCCCCGGTGCTGGCCGTGCATCCCTTGGCCATGGGGGCGTCCATCTCCTACGGGCGAACCTATGTCGCGGACCGGGACAAGACCGTGGCCATCGTCGGAGCCGGATACGCGGACGCCTATTCACGAGGCCTGTCCAACACGGGCTGGATGCTGCTTCACGGTCAACGGGCCAAAATTCTCGGCCGGGTGTGCATGCAGATGACCGCCGTGGACGTGACCGACATTCCCGGCGTCGCGCCCGGCGATCCGGCCGTGCTGTTGGGTTCGGACGGGCAGGCCTCCATCACCCCTGAAGACCTGTCCTCCTGGTGGGGGACCATTCCGTACGAAATCTTCTGTCTGCTGGGCATGAACCCCCGGGAATACGTCGCCTCGTCCGAAACCGGCGAAGGAGTTGCGAAGCCGGAAAATCGAGTCATGCCGGACCGCTGACGACGAATTGCCGATCCGATTCCCAAGCCCAGCCGCACCCCTTAGAGGAAAACCCATGACCCTCAACCCAATCCTGCTGGAAGTGTTCAAGAACCGCTTCTCCTCCATTGCCGAGGAAATGGGCATGGCCCTGATGCGCACGGCCTATTCCCCGAACATCAAGGAACGGCGTGACTTTTCCTGCGCTTTGTTCGACGCCGAAGGCGAGATGGTGGCCCAGGCCGCGCACATCCCCGTGCACCTGGGCTCCATGCCTCTGTCCGTGCAGGCGGCCATGGCCGAGTCCATGGGCCCGGGGGACATGGTCGTGCTCAACGATCCCTTCAAGGGCGGCACCCACCTGCCGGACATCACCCTGGTCGCCCCGGTTTACGCTCCAGGCGGCGACAAGCCGGAATTCTACGTGGCCAACCGGGCCCACCACGCCGACGTGGGCGGCATGGCCGCCGGGTCCATGCCCCTATCCACTTCCATCTTTCAGGAAGGGGTGATCATTCCGCCGCTGAAGCTTGTGGAGGCCGGACGCATCGACGAGAAGATCCTGCGTTTTTTTCTGAACAACGTCCGCACGCCTCAAGAACGGGAGGGCGACTTCTCGGCACAAGTCATGGCCAACATGACCGGAGTACGCCGAGCCCAGGAACTGTTGGCCAAGTACGACCCGGAAACCGTACGCTTCTACGCCCGCGCCCTGAACGACTACGCTGAAACCATGACCCGCGAGGCCGTGGCCCGGATTCCAGCGGGAACCTACCGCTTCGAGGACAGGCTGGACGGGGACGGGCTGGGCCGGGAAGACATCGCCATCCGCCTGGAGCTGACCGCGGACGGAGGTCGCGTCGTGCTGGACTTCAGTGCCTCCGACGATCAGGTCCCCGGGCCGGTCAACGCCGTCCGGGCAATCACCCTGTCCGCCTGTTTGTACGTGTTCCGCTGCCTGGTTCGGGAATCCATCCCGGCCAATGCCGGATGCCTGCGTCCCCTCGAAGTGATCACCCGGCCCGGGTCCGTGGTGGACGCCCTGTTTCCGTCCGCCGTGGCCGGAGGCAACGTGGAGACCTCCCAGCGAATCGTGGACGTGATCCTCGGCGCCCTGGCCCAGGCCCTGCCCGAAACCATCCCCGCGGCCAGCCAGGGGACCATGAACAACATCTCCATCGGCGGACACGACCCGCGCCGCGACCGACCCTTCGCCTACTACGAAACCCTGGCCGGAGGCATGGGTGCGTCCCGGCATGTTCCCGGCGCGTCCGCGGTCCACGCCCACATGACCAACACCCTGAACACCCCGGTGGAGGCCCTGGAGTACGCCTATCCTTTTCTGGTCACGGAATATTCGATCCGCCGCGGCTCCGGCGGGGCCGGCCGGATGCCTGGGGGCAACGGCCTGGTCCGGGAGATCGTCCTGGAAGCCCCGGCCGAGGTCACGGTCCTGGCCGAACGCCGCACCCGAGGCCCCTACGGGGTCCAAGGCGGCCAAACGGGCGCCCCTGGCCGGAACATCCTGATCCAGGACGGCGTCCCGACAGTCATGCCCGGCAAGTTCTCCACCCAGGTCGCCGCTGGAGACGCCGTGCGCGTGGAGACGCCCGGAGGCGGAGGGTATGGCGGTCATGCGACAGAATCAGGTCAAGTCTAAATAAGTCCCAGCTCATAAGCCCACACAGAGGACCAACCTCGACCATTCAAACCAGGGCTTGACGTCGCCCCATTTCTCAACTATGTCTATTATATTCGTAGACATTAACCCCACTCCATGAAAATCCCAACGAAAATTCGGTACGGACTGCGCTTCCTACTGGACGTGGCCCAGCACGGCGACCAGGGCGTGGTCACTTTGCGTGAGGCGTCGCGGCGGCAGGATATTTCCCAGAAGTACCTCTGGCAGGTGGTGGCACCCTTGAAGTCCGCGGGATTGATCACTTCCGAACGCGGCAAGGACGGAGGGTTCCGGCTGGCCCGCGATCCCGGCGATGTGACGATTCGGGACGTGTACACGGCCATTGAGGGAGACTGCGCCTTGGTGGGGTGTCTGTCCGGGCCTGAGACCTGCCCGCGCCACGAGCACTGTGAAGTCCGCGATGTCTGGGATGAAATCAGCCAAGGCCTGGGGGATCTGATGAACGGGATCACCCTGAAAATAATTCTGGAGCGGGAAAGGAAGCGGCGAACCGCCCAGGGACCGGATTACAACATCTGAGCCCGCCAATGAGTGGAAGGAGGCCGCGTCACCATCAACCTTACGGGAGCATCGTCATGAATGGACTGGAAACCATCGCCCTACACGCCGGGCAGCTACCGGACCCGACCACCGGGGCCCGGGCCGTGCCGATTTACCAAACCACCTCCTACGTGTTCCGGGACAGCGCCCACGCCGCGAACCTGTTCGCGCTCAAGGAGTTCGGGAACATCTACACCCGGATCATGAATCCCACCACGGACGTGTTCGAGAAGCGCGTCGCGGCCCTGGAGGGCGGTACCGGGGCCCTGGCCGCGGCCTCGGGCATGGCGGCCATCACCTACGCCCTGCTGACCATCACCCAGGTCGGCGACGAAATCGTGGCCGGGGACAACCTCTACGGCGGAACCTATCAGCTCTTTCACCACACCATGCCCAAGCTGGGCCGGGCCGTGCGCTTCGTGGACGCCGACGACGTGGAGGCGTTTCGGGCGGCGATCACCGAAAAGACGCGGGCCCTGTACATTGAGACCATCGGCAATCCCAAGCTGGACGTGCCGGATTTCGAGGCCCTGGCCCAGGTGGCCCACGACGCCGGAATCCCGCTGATCGTGGACAATACCGTGGGCGTCGGCCTGTTCCGGCCCTTTGATCACGGCGCGGACATCATCGTGTCCTCGGCCACCAAGTACATCGGCGGCCACGGGACCTCCATCGGCGGGGTAATCGTGGATTCCGGCAAGTTCGCCTGGAACAACGGCAAGTTTCCGGAATTCACCGAGCCGGATCCCGGCTATCACGGGCTGGTCTACTGGGACGCCCTGGGCAACGTTCCGGGCCTGGGCAACGTGGCTTTCATCCTCAAGGCCCGGGTCACCTGGCTGCGGGACACCGGGGCGGCGCTGAGCCCCTTCAACGCGCACCAGTTCCTGATCGGCCTGGAAACCCTGACCCTCCGTCAGCAACGGCACTCCCAGAACGCCCTGGAAATGGCCCGCTGGCTGACCACGCATCCCGCAGTGGCCTGGGTCAACTACCCCGGCCTGCCGGACAGCCCGAACCACGCCATGGCCGCCAGATATCTCAAGAAGGGCTTCGGAGGCATCCTCGGTTTCGGGATCAAGGGCGGCGCGCAGGCCGCGACGCGGTTCATCGACTCGGTCCAGTTGCTCTCGCATCTGGCCAACATCGGCGACGCCAAGACCCTGGTCATCCATCCGGCCTCCACCACGCACCAGCAATTGACCGCCGAGGAGCAGGCCGCCACCGGGGTGACCCAGGACTACATCCGCTTGTCCGTAGGGTTGGAGCACGTGGACGACCTCAAGGCGGACATGGATCAGGCCCTGCGCAAGGCTACCAATTGAAACATCCCTCACCGGAGGAACATCATGGCCCGCATTTATGACGACAATTCCTTGTCCATCGGCAATACGCCCCTGGTCCGGCTGCAACGGATCATCCCCAACAAGAAGGTCACGGTTCTGGCCAAGGTCGAGGGCCGTAACCCGGCCTATTCGGTCAAATGCCGCATCGGCGCGTCCATGATCTGGGACGCGGAGAAGCGCGGCCTGCTGGGACCAAACACGGAAATCATCGAGCCCACCAGCGGCAACACCGGCATCGCCCTGGCCTACGTCTGCGCGGCCAAGGGCTACAAGCTGACTCTGACCATGCCCGAGACCATGAGCGTAGAGCGACGGCGGGTTCTGGCCGCGTTCGGCGCGAAGCTGATCCTGACCCCGGGGCCGGAAGGCATGAAGGGAGCCGTGGCCCGGGCCGAAGCCCTGGCCGCGGAAGATCCCCAGCGCTGGTTTCTGCCGCAACAGTTCATGAACCCGGCCAATCCGGCCATTCACGAGGTCACCACCGGGCCGGAAATCTGGAACGATACAGACGGAGAGATCGACGTCCTGGTCTCCGGCGTGGGTACCGGCGGAACCATCAGCGGCATCTCCCGGTTCATCAAGCACCAGAAAGGCAAGGAAATCCTATCCGTGGCCGTGGAGCCCAAGGAAAGCCCGGTGATTTCCCAGACCCTGGCCGGGGAGGAACTCAAGCCCGGCCCGCACAAAATCCAGGGCATCGGCGCGGGATTCATCCCCAAGACCCTGGACCTGTCCGTGGTGGACAGGGTGGAAACGGTGGAAAGCATGGAAGCCGTGGAATTCGCCCGCCGCCTGGCCCTGGAAGAAGGCCTGCTCTGCGGCATCTCCTGCGGCGCCGCCGTGGCCGCCGCGGCCCGCCTGTCCACCCAGCCGGAATTCGAAGGCAAAACCATGGTGGTTATTCTGCCCGATGCCGGAGAGCGGTATCTGTCCACCGTACTGTTCGAGGGCACCGGTTAGGATGGACGATGAGGATCAGTCGTTGTGCGTTATTTCAGTTCTCAGAAATAAAACCCATCAAAGACCATTGACATTTTTTCCCTTCCCGCATAAACACCGATTCCTTCAGGGCGGGATGGGCGGATAGCTCAGCTGGGAGAGCATCGGCCTTACAAGCCGAGGGTCACAGGTTCGATCCCTGTTCCGCCCACCATACAAATGCGGGGCCGTAGTTAAGCTGGTTATAACGCCGGCCTGTCACGTCGGAGGGCGCGGGTTCAAGTCCCGTCGGCCCCGCCAGAATTCAAAGCCCGAAAGGGCTTGCTCTAAAGGCCGGGAGTTTTCTCCCGGCCTTTTTTGTTGGCGCATCTTCGCATCCGCTCTTTTCTATCCCCAAAACACATTTTTTCGATCTCCGGGCGGCTTTGCCCCTTGTGCCTTTGCTTGTTTTCAAGTAGCCGGGGAATCAGGAGTGCGAAGATCGGGAGCCACGCCCGATCTTCCCGGCTCGAGGCTTCCGGAAGTTTTTCCGGATTCGGGCCGAATAAAGACTTGCTCCTGAGGTTTGAGGCTTGGCGGAGAGGACAACATTGAAAAGCGGCCCGCTGTCGGGCGACCGGTCTTGCTTGCTTGCACGCGGTCTAACGTAAACTGGAGATTCTCGCATGGACAACAAACTGTACGTCGGCAACCTTTCCTATTCGACCACCGAAGACGATCTGCACGCTCTATTCTCGGATGCAGGCTCGGTACAATCCGTCGCCGTCATCAAGGACCGCGACTCTGGACGTTCCAAGGGCTTCGGCTTTGTGGAAATGAGTTCCGACGACGACGCTCAGAAGGCCATCGATCTGTTTCACGGAACTGATTATCAAGGACGCCCCCTGACGGTGAATGTGGCTCGCCCTCGGGAAGATCGTCCTCGCTTTGACGGCGGAGGCGGCGGCAAAGGCCGACGCTCCGGTGGCGGCGGCGGCAGGCAGCGCGACTGGTAGACCCCGACCTTTCAACTTATCTATCAAAAAGAAAACCGCCCAGGNNCCTGGGCGGTTTTCTTTTTGAATTTTTCCGGCGGACTTCCGTGATGTTCATTCGAGCGGATACCCTCGGGGCGTGAGCAGCCTCGTGCCCAGGGCGCGGGTTTGGCTGTTGCCTATGAAGAGGATGCTCAACATGTCCACCCGGTCCACGGGGACTGTAGCCAGGGTCCACATCGAAACCTCCTGCCCCGAACGAAAAGCGTTGCGGACCAAGCCAACCGGCGTTTCGGGGGGCAGGTGTTCAGCCGCAACTTCCAGGGCTTTGGCCAGTTGCCAGTCCCGGCCTCGGGAACGAGGGTTGTACAGGACCAGCACGAAGTCGGCGCGACCGGCGTGGTCGATGCGCCGCAGGATGCGCTCCCAGGGGGTGAGCAGGTCGCTTAAGCTGATCACCGCGAAATCGTGCATCAGGGGCGCTCCCAACAAGGCCGCGGCCGCGGCCAGGGCCGGAATCCCGGGGACGACCTCGAAATCCACCTGGTCCAACACTCCGCGCTGTTCCAGGATTTCCAGGCACGGCCCGGCCATGCCGTAAATCCCGGCGTCTCCGCTGCTGACCAGGGCCGTGTCCACCCCTGCCAGTGCCAGGTCCACGGCCTGGTTGCAACGCTCCATCTCCCGGCGCATGCCCGAAGCCAGAACCTGTTTTCCGGCCAGGAGTTCCCGGGGAATCAGGTCGATATACACGCCGTATCCCAGGATGGCCCGGGACCGCTCCAAAATGTTCCGAGCCTGGGGCGTCAGCAATTCCGGACTCCCCGGACCCAAACCAACTACGGCCAAACGACCTGTGGATGGCGCCGAATCATCGACATGGACGACATTACTCATGGTCTCGCTCTGTCCTTTCCGTTCATTCATATTCGCGCAATCCGTTCGAATCATAGCGTAAAGCCACGGCCAGAGTCAGTTCCACGCCCTTGGTCTTGGCCACCACCAGCGTGTCGGTGCGGGCCAGCAGCAAAGCCGCGGCCTCGCAGACGCTTTTGGTGCCGACCAGCCGGGCCGCGGCCTCGGACGGATTCGGCGTCCGGACGGTTTGCAGTTGTTCAGAAGAAAAAAAGGCCACGTCCACGCCCAGGGCGGTAGCGGCCGAACGGAGCCCCGTTTCCGCGGCCCTGGCCTGAACCGTGCCCAACGCGGTCAGACTGGCCAGGGCCAGCCCGTTCTTGTCAAACACATCGCGCACGAAGGCGATGATCGACGCCTCACTCACGCCACGGTGGCAGCCCAACCCGGCCACGAGTCGACGCGGATGCAGGCCAAGCACGGCGGGTTCGCCTGGTTGAGCGGGCGGGCGTCTCCAGGACACCCAGAGCCCGGGCCGGTCGGCCTGCCACGCCTCGACGTCCGGAACCCGCTCGAACATATCCCCGTGCCCCATTTCGCGCAGTCGCGACCAAAAGTAGTCTTCCGTATCCAGCACCTGGACGATTTCTCCGTCCAGCAAGGCCGCGGCCAGGGGAGCGAAGCGCTCCGGATGGTCCGCGACAAGACCCCGTTCACGGGCCAGGAGATCCAAGGCCGGCAGCCCGGCCGTGTCCGTTGCCGTGGTGATCACGGCTTGGCCCCCGGTTAACCGGGCCACTTTCCGGGCCATATCGTTGGCCCCGCCCAGGTGGCCGCCCACCAGACTGACGGCGTGACGTCCCTCCTGATCCAGAACCACCACTCCCGGGTCCGTTGTCTTGTCCCGTAACAACGGGCCGACGCACCGGACCACGATGCCGGAGGCCGCGACGCAAACATGATGGCGGAAACGAAAGAAGTTCTTCGGAAACGCTGAAGAAAAAAGCTGAAACGGTTGCTCGTCAGGGGCGGCGAATTTTTCGGGAAGGAATAGAGTCGCGCCCAAATCAGCGGAGATCCGCCGGGCAAGGTCGCAACCGCGGGAAGTCAGAGCCCAGACCGCGATGTCGCGCAACTGCACAACGGCCTGGGCTCCAACGGAAAAGGAACGGCTAGAAGTGGACGGTCCGGCAGGCATCCAGGGTCCGCTCGAAGTCCTCTTCGGTATGCGCGAAGGAGGTGAAGGCGCACTCGTAGCCCGAGGGTGCCAGGGCAATCCCGGCATCGCGCATCTGGCGGAAAAAGGAGGCGTAGATCGCGGCGTCAGACTTGGAGGCCGAGGCAAAATCCGTGACCGGGTCCGTGGCGAAGAACAAGGTGAACATCGACGCCATGCAGTTGAGTTGGACGGTCACGCCGCGTTCTTCCAGGACGCTTTTCAATTCCGTGGCCAGGGCCTTGGTCCGGATGGTCAGGTCCATGTAGTCGGCCTGGGCCAGTTCCTTGAGGGTCGCCACCCCGGCAGCCATGGCCACCGGGTTTCCGGAGAGAGTTCCGGCCTGATAGACGTCACCGCAAGGCGCGATGCGGGCCATGATCTCCCGCCGTCCGCCGTACGCGCCCACCGGAAAACCTCCTCCGATGATCTTGCCCAGGCAGGTCAGGTCCGGGATCACGCCGAAGACGTTCTGGGCCCCGCCGTAGGCCAGGCGAAAGCCGGTGATCACCTCGTCGAAAATAAGCAGCGCGCCATGCCGGTCGGTCAGCACGCGCAAGGTGGGTAAAAATCCGGGCTGAGGCAAAACCATGCCCATGTTCCCGGCCACGGGCTCGACGATCACCGCGGCGATCTCGTCGCCATGTTCCCGAAACAACGCTTCCACGGCGTCCAGGTCATTGTAAGGGGCCAGCAGGGTATCCGCGACAACGGCTTCGGGAACGCCCGGCGTGCCGGGAATGGACAGGGTGGCCACACCGGAACCGGCGCTGGCCAGAAAGGCGTCGCTGTGGCCGTGATAGCAGCCCACGAACTTGACCACCTTGTTGCGCCCGGTGAAGCCTCGAGCCAGACGCAGGGCGCTCATGGTCGCCTCGGTTCCGGAATTGACCATCCGGATCATGTCCACTCCGGGCAGGGCGGCCGTAAGCAGTTCGGCCAATTCCACCTCCGCTTGGCAGGGCGCGCCGAAGCTGGCGCCCTGATCCACGGCCTTGTGCACGGCCTCCACCACGGCGGGATGGGAATGCCCGAGAAGCATCGGCCCCCAGGACATAACGTAGTCGATGAGTTCGCGACCTTCCACGGTCCACATCTTCGAGCCTTGGGCCTTGGCGATGAACAGAGGATCGCTCTGCACGCTCAAACAGGCCCGCACCGGACTGTTCACCCCGCCCGGAATCAGCTCCTGGGCCTTGGCGAACAAGGTTTTCGAATCAGCCATGATTCTCCTCGCGATACGCTATAGGTTCGTAATTAACTGAAAAAAAGAAATTACATTTTTTCAAAAGATGTCAACTGCTTGGCGTTGGACCAGAATCGAAATCGCAATCGAGATCGCCGCAATTCATTGATGAACTTGCTTTTTCGAATTCGATACCGATTTCGATTTCGACCCAGAGCATGTATGCCCGGATTTTTTTGCGACTAGAAATAGGCCATGGACGTCTTTTTCAGCTCCTTGCGGCTGAAAAGAATGTCGTACTGGGGCACCTGGGCGATCCGGGCCAACTGCTCCACCACGCCCAGGCACTCCTCGCGGCTGCGGGCGTGGACCATGGTGTAGAGGTTGTAGGGCCACGCGTAGCAGTTCACACGCTGATAGCAGTGGGTGATTTCCTGACGCTGGGCCATGATCGCGCCGACCTCGTCCAAATCCCGATCCTGCTCCACGAACCAGGCGACCATGGCGTTGGCCCCGTATCCGGCCTGCTGATGACGCAAGGTCGCGCCGAAGCGACGTACCACGCCTCGATCCTTCAGACGGCGAAGCAGGTCCAATACAGCCTCCTCGGTCAGGCCGGTCCGCTCGGCGATTTCCAGGTAAGGCCGCTCCGTATCCGGGATGTCGGCCTGAAGAAGACGCAGGGCCGCTTGTTCGGCCTCGGTATGCTCGTGAGAATTCGTTGACGTGCTCATTCGACTCCGCTCCATTGCCGGTCGGCTGATAATTCGCCCGATCACACCCGAAAGCGTTTTGCCGGGGATGTTTTCCGGAAGGCCCAAAACCAGGACGTTTTTGTCGCCCTTTTAGATGTTTCCGGCTTTGATCGCAACACCGAAAAGCTTGACCATGCAGTGGTTCATGCCGGACTTAGACGCTTCCCATATAACACCTCAAATCGCCATAAAAAAAGCCCTCCAGGCAAGGAGGGCTTTTTTCGACCGATTCATTGGCTCCGCAAGATTGGACTTAATCCTGGCCGGACTTCATCCCTTTCTTGGTCCAAAGCTGCATTTCCTGCATTTTTTTGCGCCGAGCCTTGGAGAGAGCTTTCGCGATCAACGGGGTGCCTTTCTTATAGCCGTATTTTGCGCGATATTCCTCGGTGGTCAGGCCATGAGAAGCAAGATGCTTTTTCGTCAGAACCTTGAAGTTCTTACCGCACTCCAGACAGGTGACGGACTTTTCCTTGATCGCCTTTTTCGGATCGATATTCAACTCAGGGGCGGCTTCCGCTCCCGTGTCCCCGATGACTCCACCTTCCGCAACGGCCCGCAGACTGGTCGCGATTTTGGTGACCATGGACATCATTTCTTCTTCGGTCATGGGCCGAACTCCAGCCTGAGCCTTTACGATCTCCAACGCTTGCTTGATGAATTCATCCATTGTGAATCTCCTTTCAAAAAATATGAATGACGAACGAACAAATGCACTCATAACAAAAAAGCCGCTTAAGTCAAGCATTGATGCTCATGTTGCATTGTCGTCATCCATAAAAACATCTCGACAACATCCTTGGAGATTGTATTTTCCACAAACTGAAGTTTTTCGTTTCCAATTCTCCTTCCCGCTTCTTCATTTCAATCATATGAGAAACCCACGGTGCATGCTCACTTCAATCGACTCCAGCAAGGCTGTTTTTTTGTGAAATCGTCTCCTATGACAAGCATAATATTGGCATGTGCCATCGACATGCCGGGTCTCGCTTTGGTTTCGAGGGGCATTGGATGACTCCCAAAACAATGGGCAGCATGGTGGGTGGGCGATGAGAGCATTTTCTCCTCGCAAAATCCCCGCGACGCTTGCCAGCGAACAAGACTCCGAGGTACAGCCGACAAAAGCGCGTGACCGGAGCGCGGGAAAATTTTATGACAGCGCACTGAGGAGGAGAGCATGTACGTGGTGACGGGAGGCGCGGGATTCATCGGCAGCGCCCTGGTTTGGAAACTGAATCAACAAGGCGTCGCGGATGTGCTGATCGTTGACGATCTGGGCCGGGGCGAAAAATGGAAGAACCTGGTCAACCTGCGGTACGCCGACTATCTGCACAAGGCCGCGTTTCTCCAGCTCCTGGAACAAGGCAAGCTCGGGCCGGAGGTTAAGGCGATCCTGCACATGGGCGCCTGCTCGTCCACCACGGAGACGGACGCCGAATACCTGATGGAGAACAATTACCGGTACACGCAAATCCTGGCCCGGTTTTGTCTGCGCCACGACATCCGCTTCATCTATGCCAGCAGCGCCGCGACCTACGGGGACGGCTCCCAGGGCTTCGACGACGACCCCACGGCCATGGAAGGGCTCAAGCCCCTGAACATGTACGGCTATTCCAAGCAGCTTTTTGATCTCTGGGCGCTGCGCACCAACGTTGCCGACCGGATGGTCGGCCTGAAATTCTTCAATGTTTTCGGACCAAACGAATACCACAAAGCCGACATGAAGAGCGTGGTCTGCAAGGCCTTTCGCCAGATCGGAGAGACCGGACGGCTGCGTCTGTTCAGATCACACCGCCCGGATTACGCCGACGGCGAGCAGCGCCGGGATTTCGTCTACATCAAGGACTGCGTCGACGTAGTCTGGTGGCTGCTGGAAAACCGAGCCGTGAACGGAATCTTCAACCTTGGACGCGGAGAGGCCAAGTCCTGGAACGAGTTGGCCCGGGCGGTCTTCGCGGCCATGGATCGGCCCGTGGACATCGAATACATCGACATGCCGGATGCCATCCGGGAAAAGTATCAATACTACACCAAGGCCGGGATGGAGCGGCTGCGCTCCCTGGGCTGTCCCGCCGCCTTCAGCTCCCTGGAGGACGGAGTGGCCGACTATGTGCGCACCTACCTGATGGCCGAGGATCCGTATCTGGCTTGAGCACCGCGGTCCGACTCCGCCGCTCCATTTCAATTCATCATCTCAACTTATTTCGAGGGCCGCCATGACCACGACGCAAACAAACGACGGCTTCACTCCCCAAACCCCTCCCCGCACGGTACCCGAAACCCTGGACCGCGGAGTCGCCTTGTTCGGCGACCGCCCGCTCCTCGGCCTGGTGGAGGGAGACCCCGTCACTTATGCCGAGTTCCGAACCAAAGTCAGGGAACATGCCGAAACCCTGACCCACTTGGGAGTGGGCCACGGTGACAGAGTGGCCATTTTCAGTGAGAACCGACCGGAATGGCCCATGGTCTATTTCGCCGCCAGTTCACTGGGAGCCGTGCTGGTCCCGATTCTCCCGGACTTTCACCCGTCCTCGGTCCTGCATATTCTGCGGCACAGCGGGGCCAAGGTGCTGATGGCCTCGGAACGCTGCCTGGCGAAGCTGGAAGACCTGAACCAGCAGCACCTGACCGTGATCATCCTGGACGACTTCCGGATTTTGCCCCCGGAATCCTGGGCCGGTCGGGTCAAGGATGTGATCCGCTCCAGCCTCAAGGACAGGGAACGCCTGCAATCCATGGCCCGGCACGTGACCGGCCACGGCACTCCGGCGACACCCAAGGAGGACGACCTGGCCTCCATCGTCTACACCTCCGGGACCACGGGAAGGGCCAAAGGGGTGATGCTCACCCACCGCAACGTGGTTTCCGACGCCTGGATGACCCGTGAGTTGGTGGACCTGGGGCCGCGGGACCGGATGCTCTCAATTCTGCCCCTGGCCCACACCATGGAGTTTACCCTGGGGCTGTTGCTGCCCATGATGCACGGGACCCAGGTCCGGTACCTCGGCGGGGTCCCCTCGCCGCAAATGCTGATGGACGCCATGGCCAAGATCCGCCCCACGTTCATGCTCAGCGTCCCGCTGGTGATTGAGAAGATCTTCAAGCGCCGCATTCAGCCCAAACTGACCGGCAGCGCCGTGGGCCGGACCCTGTATCGCTTCAACCTGAGCCGAAGCCTGCTGCACAAGCTCGCCGGGAAAAAGATGTACCAGTCATTTGGCGGCAGCCTACGCGGCTACTGTATCGGGGGAGCGCCCCTGTCCGTGGAAGCGGAAACCTTTTTACGCGAAGCCGGTTTTCCCTATGCCATGGGCTACGGGCTGACCGAGGCATCGCCCCTGGTGGCCGGGACCGGCGCGGCGAGCGTCCGGCGGCGTTCCTCGGGTCGCGCTTTGAACGGCGTCGAAATCCGCATCGCCGTGCAGCAGGAGAGCGATTCGCCGTCCAGGGGGCAGGCCGACGGCGAGGTCGTCGGAGAAATCCAGGTCCGCGGTCCCAATGTCATGCAAGGGTATTACCAGGAGCCGGAGTTGACCGCCGAAGTTTTCACGGAGGACGGCTGGCTGCGCACCGGGGACCTGGGCACGCTGGACAAGGACGGCTATCTGTTCATCCGCGGACGTTTGAAAAACCTGATTCTCGGCCCCAGTGGTGAAAACATCTACCCGGAGGAGATCGAGAACGTCCTGAATGAACAGGATTACGTCCTGGAATCCCTGGCCTTCGATCTGAACGGCAAGGTCGCGGCCCGGGTCTTCCTGGACTATGACCGGCTGGACGAAGAGGTTTCCTGGCGGAAGATGAGCGAATTCGAAGCACGCAAGTACGTCACCGACCTGCTGGAAACCATCCGGACCCGCACCAACGCCGGACTGGCCTCCTTTGCCCGGGTCAGCAAGATGATCGAGCAGACCGAGGCTTTTGAGAAAACCCCGACTCACAAAATCAAGCGCTATCTCTACACCAGCGCATCGCCGCCGTTCTAACGAACCACCATGCACGAACGACCGGACACCGAACTCGCGGCCCAGATCCGTTCTCTTCTGGAAAAAGGTATGGACCTGGATGGCGCGGCCCTGACCACCATTTCCCAGGTTCTGGGAGGCGCTGAGGCGAAGGAACTCGCCGCCCGCTTGACCGACCCGGACGACGCCGAGGCCTGGTCCATGCGCGATCTGGTCCTGTTTCCGGACCAACCCCTGGCCCTGGCCGTGGAAAGCTGGTTGTTGGAACGGGAACAGCGCGACGGCAAGGCGGTCATGCCGGACACGGGCACCGTGGCCGCGCTTCTGGGCCAGGCCGACCTTCGCTTGCGCCTTCCGGACCGGACCGAGTTGTGGCTGACCCTGGACCAGAATGAAGTCCGCCAGTTGGCAAGCCGCCTGCGCCTGGACAAGCGCCTGCCCGAATCGATTCGTGATCTTCTCACCGCTCCCGTTCCCGCGAATCGAGAACTCGCGACAGCCCTAAGCCTGGCCTGCAAACAGTCCCGACTGCTCTGGACCCCGAGCCAGGAGACCTTTATCCTGACCTTGCTGCGCGCTTGCCTCCCCGGTCCGGATCAAGAGCCAGACGCAGAGCCGGCCCAAAGCAAACCGCTGCCGAAAACGCCGCCGCGCCGCGCCCTGGACATGGTCCGTTGGACCCTGTCCTTTCTCGAACATTCCGGGGAGGACGTTCCCGCGGCCCTGGCCAAACGGCGCGAAACGTTGTTGCGCCACCTGGACCAGGCCGAGGAAATGGAACGGGTCCGGCAAGCGCACAATTTCGAAACACGACGGATGCTGGGCATCCCGGAACAGCACTTCGACCCGGAGGCCATCCGGGACGAACTGGAGCTGATCGAACTCGCCAAGCGAGCCGCGGGAGCCTACGCCCCGATCCACCAGATCATGCACCGCAACCTGGGCGACGTCCAAACCGTGGAGCAGGCGACGGGATTGCTGGAATAACACCATTTCCAAGTCAACAATTCTCTTTCGGTGTCGGAATCGCTATCGGAATCGGGATCGAATTCAGGTTATTGGCACACAAACATTATCGATCCCGATAGCGATACCGACGCCGACACCGACAACTGCATTTTCTCAAGCAAATTATGCATGATGGAGGATAGACATGTCCCAGGAAACCCCGCAACGCAATCTGGCCCTGGATCTGGCCCGGGTGACCGAGGCCGCGGCTCTGGCTTCCTCTCGCTGGCTGGGCAAGGGCGACAAGGAACGCGGCGATTATGCCGCGGTGGAGGCCATGCGCCTGAGCTTCAGCGCCATCGATATCGACGGCGTGGTGGTCATCGGCGAGGGCGAAAAGGATGAAGCCCCGATGCTCTACAACGGGGAGAAGCTCGGCACGGGCCGCGGGCCTGAGGTGGACGTGGCCGTGGACCCGGTGGAAGGAACGCGCCTGCTGGCCTATGGCCGACCCAACGCCATCGCCGTGGTCGCCCTGGCGCCGCGAGGGACGCTCTATGATCCCGGCCCGGCTTTCTACATGAAGAAGATGGCCGTGCCCCACGAGGCCAAATACCATGTGGACATCAAGGCCCCGGTGGCCGAAAACCTGCGCCGGGTGGCCAAGGCCCTGGGCAAGGCCGTGGACGACCTGTCGGTCTTTATCCTGGACAAGCCCCGGCACGTGGAGTTGGTCAAGGAAATCCGAGAAGCCGGAGCCCGCATCCAGCTGCATACGGACGGCGACGTGGCCGGAGCCCTGATGGCCACGACCCCGGGCGGCGAGGTGGACATGATGATCGGCACCGGCGGGACCCCGGAGGGCGTGCTGGCCGCGGTGGCCATCCGGATCATGGGCGGGGAGATGCAGTGTATGCTGGACCCACAGTCCGAGGACGAGCGCCGGGCCCTTGAGGAGGCGGGGTACAGCCTCAGCCGCGTCCTGACCGTGGACGACCTGGTCCGCAGCGACGACGTCTTTTTCGCGGCCACCGGCATCTCCGGGGGGACGTTTCTGAAAGGCGTCGAGTTCACCGGCAAGGGCGCGGTGACCCACTCCATGGTCATGCGCGGCAGGACAGGAACCTTCCGCCGGATCGAGGCCCAGCACTCCTTCTCCAAACTGATGCGCATCAGCTCCATCGAATACCACAAAACCGAGCCGAGCTAGGAGAACGATAATGCCGAAAACTCCCCCCATCATCCTCACCCCGTCCCTGCTCTCGTCGGACTTCAGCCGCATCGGCGAGGAACTCGCGGCCCTGGAGCAGGCCGGGCTGCAATGGGTGCACTGGGACGTCATGGACGGGGCCTTCGTGCCCAACATCACCTTCGGCCCGCCGGTGATCAAGGCCTGTCGCAAAAGCTGCGGGTTGTTCTTCGACGTCCACCTGATGATCGAACAGCCGGACCGCTATCTGGCCGAATTCGTGGACGCGGGGGCAAACCTGCTCTGCGTCCACGCCGAGGCCTGCGTTCATCTGGAGCGGACCGTCTCCGAGATCACGCGCCTGGGCGCCAAGGCCGGCGTGGCCCTGAACCCGCACACCCCGCTGGACATGGTGGAATACCTCCTGCCCCAACTGGACATGGTCCTGATCATGACCGTGAACCCCGGCTTCGGCGGCCAGAAGTTCATCCCTTTCACCAGGCAAAAAATCCAGCGGCTTCGGGCCATGATCCAGGAGGTCGGGGCTGAGACCTTCATCCAGGTGGACGGCGGCGTGAGCCCGGAGAACATCCGCGAGCTGGCCGATTTGGGCGCCAACGTCTTCGTCTCCGGCTCAGCCTTCTTCGGCTTCCCGCCCTACGCCGCCCGCCTGGAAACCTTCATGCGGGCCGTGAGAGAGGAATAGCGGTTTCGTTAAGGACGAACGACCTGCGACCCCCGTCCGCCTCACCCCCGGCTCCCTCGGACAACCGCCATGAACGCGCATCTGGTCATCCAACTGGCCCGCTTCGGGGATGTCATCCAGACCAAGCGGCTGATTCGCGGTCTGCTGGCCGATCCCGACAACCTGGTCCACCTGACCGTGGACGCCGGGCTGGTCGAGCTGTCCGAGATGATCTATCCGGACGTGGTGGTCCACGGCCTGCCGGTCCATGATCCGCGTTCGGACCCCGCGACTCTGATTCGCGCTTGCGCCGAAATCTTCTCCGCCTGGAAGGCCGCGGACGTCGCCCGGGTCTACAACCTGAACCATTCCGGGTTCAACCACGTCCTGGCCGGATTGTTCGCACCGGAGCAGGTCGTTGGCTACCAGTGGAATCAGGGACAAGCACTTCGGGGGTCGTGGCCGGAAACGGTCTTTCGGCTCAGTGCCCACCGGTCGGCCAATCCTCTGAACCTGATGGACTACTGGGGCTTTTTCCTCGGACAGACCCAGGGCGTGGCCCTGGACCCGGCCCTGGTCAATCCCCCGGCCACGCCCAAGGGCGGAGGGTTGGGCGTGGTTCTGGCCGGACGCCATGCCCGGCGGACCCTGCCGATTCCCATTCTGGCCCGGGTGATCCAGGCCGCGGCGGCCCGGATTGAAGGCAAGATCCATCTTCTGGGAACGGCCGCGGAACGCGAAGCGGCCAGGGCGCTGCGCCCCTTGCTCCCGGCCGCGATCCAGGGCAGGCTGAAGGATCTGACCGGTCGCACCGGCTGGACCGGCCTGCGCGACGTAGTTCAAGGGCTGGATCTGCTGCTCACCCCGGACACCGGGACCATGCACCTGGCAGCGCACCTGGGCGCCCCGGTCACGGCCTTTTTCCTCTCCTCGGCCTGGGCCTTTGAGACCGGTCCCTACGGCCAAGGCCACCAGGTCTGGCAGTCCGTGGAACCCTGCGCCCCCTGCCTGGAAGCCGCGCCCTGTCCCCGCTCCGCGGCCTGCGCCCAGGCCTTCGCGGACAAAGCCGTCCTGGCCCGACTGGCCCGGCCGGCTGGACAGGAGCGGACCAACCACACCGATCCGCCGGAATCTCTCTGCCTGCTGCGCACCGGACTGGACGACTTCGGCCTGGAATTTCACCCCGTGGCCGGAAAACTGCCGGACCAGGGAACTCGCTTAGCCCGCCGTGAGCTGCTGCGCTCCCACCGGCTGCGGATCGGCCCGCGCCGGGTCCGCCAGGAGCAGGCCGCGGCCGAGGCCCTGTACCATGAACCCGACTGGATGATCGACACGCCATGACCGCCACGCCCCTGCGAATTCTCACGGTCCTGCCCCTGTACGGCGGGTCCCTGCCCATTGGCCGCTACTGCGTCCGGGCTCTGCGCGCCCTGGGCCACACGGTGGAATGCTTCGAGGCCCCGGAATTTCACGGCGCGTTCCGGGCCCTCAGGGAACAGCGCATTGCCGCGGATCGGCTGGTGGCCTTGGAAAACGGCTTCCTCCAACTCGTGGCCCAGACCGTACTGGCCAAAGTGGAACATTTCGAGCCGGATCTGGTCCTGGCCCTGGCCCAGGCTCCGTTAAGCCGCCAGGCCCTGCAACGTCTGCGCCGGGACAAGGTGCCCACGGCCATGTGGTTCGTGGAGGACTACCAGGTTTTCCCCTACTGGAAAGCCTTTGCCCGGCTCTACGACGCCTTTGCGGTGATCCAGAAGGAGCCGTTTTTCGGGCTGCTGGAAGAGCTGGATCAGCGCAACGCCCTCTACCTCCCCCTGGCCGCGGACCCGGACTTTCACCGCCCCCTGGATATCCCCCGGGAACTGTCCGCCGTGGACCAGCGCCGCTATGGATCGGACCTCTCCTTTCTCGGCGCCGGATACCCCAACCGGCTGGTCGCGTTTCGCCAATTCCTGTCCCTGGACTTCAAAATCTGGGGCAACGACTGGCCCACCCACGGCCCCCTGACCCCGCTGCTGCAACGCCCCGGGGAACGGATCACCCCGGAGGAGGCGGTCAAGATCTTCAACGCCGCCAAGATCAACCTGAACCTGCACTCCAGCGTCAAGGCCGAACCCCTGGTCACAGGCGGCGACTTCGTCAACCCCCGGACCTTCGAGCTGGCCTCCTGCCAGGCCTTTCAACTGGTGGACCGCCGCGGCATGCTGGCCGAATTGTTCACGGATCGGGAGCTGGCTGTGTTCGAGGACATGGAGGGTTTGCGCGAGGCCATCCGCCATTACCTGGCCCACCCCGAAGAGCGCCTGGCCATGAGCCGCCTGGCCCGGGAGCGGGTGCTGCGCGAACACACCTACCAGCATCGCATGACGACCCTGCTGGAGTTTCTCCAAGAACGCCTCGGCCTGAGCGCGATCCGGACCAAAGGCGAACCCGGCGTTTCCGCCCCGCTCCCGGACAACTCCCCCTTGGCAGCCCTTTCTCCGGAACTGCGCGCCCAGGTGGACAACCTGCTCCACGACCTGGACCTGCGTCCCACGGTCCGCTTCGAAGACCTGATCTGGACCATCCGCCAACGCCAAGGCACCCTCAGCGAGCTGGAAACCGCCCTGCTGTTTCTGGACGAATGGCGCAAGCAGTATGGCAGGGGAAGATAGTCAATCTTTATGTCAAAGGAATCACGAGTGAACAGGGAAACCATTGAACGCGCCCAAGGTTGTCTGCTGGGCCAACTGGCCGGCGACGCGCTGGGAAGCCTGGTGGAGTTTCAATCCCCGGAACAAATCCGGCGGGTCTATCCCGACGGGGTGCGCGACATGGCCGACGGTTGCGCGCACGACACCATCGCGGGCCAACCCACGGACGATTCCGAAATGGCCCTGGCCCTGGCCAGGATGCTGGTTTTCCGCGGAAGCTACGACGCCGGAGCCGCGAAACAAGCCTATCTCGACTGGCTGCGCTCCGAGCCCTTCTCCCGCGGCGCGACCATCACCGCCGGACTAACCGGTGAACCGAACCAGGACAGCCAGGCCAACGGGGCCCTGATGCGCATCAGCCCCCTGGGCATTTTCGGTTCGCGATTCGAGTTGAACCAGGTGGCCCGGTGGGCCGTCCAAGACGCTGAATTGACCCATCCCCACCCGATTTGTCTCCAAGTCAACGCCCTCTTCACCCTGGCCGTTGCCCAGGCCGTTGCCACCGGAGCCGAGCCCAAGGAGCTTGTCGTCGACATGCTCGAATGGGCCCAGGACATGGACGCCGACCCGCTCCTGTTCCGCGTGATCAAGGCCTGCATCAACGAACCGCCCAGAGATTATCTCCAGCACCAGGGCTGGGTGCTCATCTCCTTTGGCAACGCCGTCTGGCAGCTGCTCAACGCCCCGACCCTGGAAGACGGGATCATGGACACGATCATGCGCGGCGGGGACACGGACACCAACGCCGCCATCTGCGGCGCGTTGCTGGGCGCGGTCCACGGCCTCGGCGCCGTGCCGAAAAGATGGGTCAAAACCGTCCTCGCCTGTCGCCCCCAAACCGGCCTTTCCGGAGTGCGCCGGCCTCGCCCGGAAATCTACTGGCCCGTGGACGCCCTGGAACTGGCCGAACAGTTGCTATCAACGCCATGAAATATGCTTTGACCCGAGGTGCGCAATCAGGGCGGAATCGTTTTCGCCGCCTTCATGCGCAATATTCTTCAATGTCGGACATGGCCCATGTTCTCCTGATATCAAAGTTTTAGTGGAGAAAGGGAGCGTTATCGCGCCCGTTTTCAGCAACATGA
Source organism: Desulfonatronum thiodismutans (assembly GCF_000717475.1). NCBI lineage: Bacteria > Pseudomonadati > Thermodesulfobacteriota > Desulfovibrionia > Desulfovibrionales > Desulfonatronaceae > Desulfonatronum > Desulfonatronum thiodismutans. Next base: position 231,301 of record NZ_JPIK01000012.1, on the reverse strand, counting down.
CACCATCTGCCGGGGGAGCACGATGCTGAAAAAAATTGTCCAGCCGTTGGACCTGAGCGAATCCCTCGCGGATGTAAAAATTCGCTCGTCGTTCATCGACCGGTTCGGCGGCCAGGAGATCGTCCTGATCCATGTCATGAACCCCGGGCTCGGCGACAAGGGCATGGTGCGGGCGCGATTGGCGCATCTTGTCGACGAGTTGAACCAGGTGGGCATCCAGGCCAAGTCCGTGGTCACGCAAGGTCATGTGGCCTCCCAGATCACCCGGGCCGCCATGGAGTCGGCCGCGGACGTGATCTATCTGCCCGCCAGCCGCAAGAACTTCCTGGTTTCGTCATTTTTGGGGAGCACGACCGAAGACGTCATCCGCCTCTCCGATATCCCGGTCTTCATCCACAAGCAGCGGCCAGAGCTGGTCCGTACCGAGAAGGTTCGCAACCTCGTCTTTGCCACGGACTTTGGCAAGGCGGCGAGCCGGGTCTGGCTGTATGTGCGCATGCTGGGCCGCTTCGTTTCCAAGCTGACCATCCTCCACGTGGGAGAACGGGCCTCCGACCCGGACACGGAACAACTGCGCAGGGAAAACGCCGAGACGTTGCTCCAGGAGCTGCGCGCGAAATTCACGGACGACTTCCAGGAGGTCGCCCTGATCTCCCGGATCGGCTCGCCCGCCAAACACATCATCGACGTCGTCGAGCAGATCCAGGCCGACCTGGTCGTCCTGGGACGGCTCAATGAACCGTTTCCTTCCAAACTGCTCGGTTCCACCTGCTCTCGGGTCACATCCGGGGTATCCAGCTCGGTTTTGCTGATTCCCTGACTGTATTGACAAAGCCCGCCAACCATCCCAACAGATGGGAGTATCGCATGTTCCAAGACAAGGTCTTTCTGACCTCGTTGGCCATTGTCGTCGTGTTCGTCCTCGCCGGAGTGATCGATCCGGAATTGCTGGACCGCGCCTCCGCCGTCCTTCACGGGGCGATCATCGCTCATTTCGGCTGGGCCTACATGCTCTCCGGCTTTTTCTTCCTGGTGTTCTGCCTGGTCCTGGCTTTGAGCAGATACGGCGAGATCAAACTGGGGCGGGATCATGAAAAGCCCGAGTACACCTACTTCGGCTGGTTCAGCATGCTGTTCGCCGCTGGAATGGGCATCGGCCTGATTTTCTGGGGCGTGGCCGAACCCCTCAGCCACTACATGGACCCGCCGGAATTCATCCAGCCGGAAACCGGACAGGCGGCGACGTTCGCCATGCGCTACAGTTTCTTCCACTGGGGGCTGCACCCTTGGGCGATCTATATCGTGATGAGCCTGGGCATCGCCTATTTTTCCTTCCGCCGCGGCATGCCGCCCCTGATCAGCTCCTGCTTCTACCCCATGCTCGGCAACCGCATCTACGGCCCCATCGGCAATTTCATCGACATCATGGCTGTTTTCGCCACCATCTTCGGAATCGCCACTTCCCTGGGGCTCGGCGCGATCCAGATCAACAGCGGCCTGGAGCACCTTTACGGCCTGCCTTCCTCCACCGGCTTCACGCTGCTGATCATCCTGGTGACGACGCTTCTCTTTATGATTTCCGCCGCGGTGGGGCTGGACAAGGGCATTCAGACCCTGAGCAAGACGAATATCCTCCTGGCCTTTGCCCTGCTCCTGTTCATGCTGGTCGCTGGGCCGACCTCGTACATACTCAACGTGTTTACCGACACCATCGGCGGATACGTGGGCAACATGCTGGAAATGAGCCTGGCGGTGAATCCGTTCCTGGGACAGGAATGGTACAAGAACTGGACCCTGTTCTACTGGGCCTGGTGGATCGCCTGGTCGCCCTTCGTGGGCATCTTCGTGGCCAGGATTTCCCGTGGCCGGACCATCCGGGAGTTCATCAGCGGCGCCCTGCTTGTGCCGACCTTGCTGACCTTTGTCTGGTTCAGCGTGTTCGGGGGGGCCTCTTTATTCCTGGAACTGGAACAAGGAACGAACATCGGCCTGGCGGTCCAAAGCGACGTGTCCACGGGCCTCTTTCTGGTCTTCGACCACTTTCCCGGTGCGCTGATCCTGTCCAACGCCGCCTTGGTGCTGCTGATCGTCTTTTTCGTGACTTCGGCGGACTCGGCCACCTTTGTCCTGGGCATCATGACCAGTAAAGGATCGCCCAACCCCTCCCTGGCCAAGAAAATCACCTGGGGAATCACGCAATCCTCGGTTGCCGCCATCCTGCTCGTTTCCGGAGGCCTGACCGCCCTGCAGCGCATGGCCATCACCGCGGCATTGCCGTTCAATTTCATTCTGCTGTTCATGTGCTACAACATTTGGAAAGCCCTGGCGTCCGAAGCACGGGAGAGCCGGTTGAGGCAATGAGCCGAGACGTTTACGTAAGGTGCCGCTGTAACGAGAATGTTCGGTCAGCGCGGTTTCAGCCCGGCTTCAGGATTTCGCCAGATAGGATGCCAATTGGCTCAAAGCTTGAGGCAGGTTGCGTCGACCGTATCCAACCCGAAAATGGTTCAGTCCGGGCTCATACAGCGTTCCCGGAAGCAACAGCACACCGGCCCGCTCCACGAGATCGGAGCAGAACCCGTCCACGTCGGCGCCTTTCAGCCGGGGAAAGGCCACCGTGCCGGCAAGGGGTCGCTGCCAGTCGAACCAGCGGGCATGTTCGGCGAAAAAAGCGTCCAGGGCATCCAGGTTGGAGCGGACGATTTCCTGATTCCTCTGGATGATCCCTGAGGCGTTGCGCAGCGCCAAGGCGGCCAGAAATTCGCTGGGAGCGCTGTTGCAGATAGTGGTATAGTCCTTGAAGGCGGCCATTTTCCGGTACAGTTCCCTGTCGTGGGTGGCAATCCAACCGATGCGCAAACCGGCCAGGCCGTAGGTCTTGGACATCACCCCCAGGGAGACGGCCCGCTCATCCAGATCCACGAAGCCCGGCAAGCGGAGGGACGGATCAAGCTCCAGACCTCGGTACACCTCATCGGCAAAGATGATGAAGTCATGCTTTTTGGACAACGCGGCAAGTTCCCGGGCAAATGCCGTGGACGGCAAAAAGCCCGTTGGATTGTGGGGAAAATTGACCACCACCAGTTTCGTGCGCGGGGTCAAAAGCGGCACGAGATCGTCGATCTCCAGGGCCCAGCCCCGCTCCGGATCGCCGCGCCACGGAGCGACGTGCGCGCCAATGCCCAGGGCCACTTCACCCAAGGATTGGTAGTACGGAGCCTGTACGACCACGTGATCCCCCGGCTCAAGCACGACATGCATGAAGTTGAAAATCGCCTCTTCAGCCCCGGCATGCACGAGAACATGCTCCGCGGATGCCGAATCGTACAGCGCAGCGATTTCGTGCCGCAATTCAGGACCACCAAGCGATTCCGTGTAGCCCAGCCAAAGCGCTTGGAAACTTCGCCCGGCATCAGGTTCCATGGCCAGCAGCTCGCCCAGGGGCATACTCTCGCTGTCCGAGGTACACATCAGAAATGGAGCCGTGAATTCATATTTGGCGAAATACCGCTCCAATCGAAAAGGTTTCAGGTGCATGTCGTTTCAATCCCCATCAAGATTTTCTGAAAAATCTTGTCTCACTTTTCCCAACAATTCCAATGAACCGCAAACATCGTAAATACGAATGCGTTCAGAAGACTTGACAAGGAATTAACTTTCGTAAACAGTTCCAGCTCAAGGCCACCCCATGAAATTTGACGACTTCTTCAAACGCGCATCCCAGATCGCCGAAATCAGCAGTCAGAAAGACCTGGCCAATCTCCTGGGCATTGAACCTCCAGCCATCACCCTGGCCAAGACCAGAGGCGTGCCCAAAAGCTGGGCACTGACCCTTTCCAGCATGCTCGGGGTGAATCTGGAGTGGCTGAAAACCGGGACCGGGCCGGTGTATCAGGCCGATAAGCACAAGACCAGGTTCATCCCCAAGGTTTCGGCCAGGGCCTGCGCGGGCGGCGGTTCCCTGGAAGTGTGGGACAACATCGTCGCCGAGATCCCTTTTGACCGGGAATGGGTCGCCAGGAAGGGCAGGCCGGAAAAAATGGTCGTCATGGACGTAGTCGGCGACAGCATGTCTCCGGAGCTGGAACCCGGCGACAGCATCTTGCTTGACCAGAGCCAGACCGAGGTCCTGAGCAACAACCTCTACGTGGTCGGCCTGGCGGACGTGTTGCAGGTCAAAAGGGTCCAGGCCCGCCCTGGCCTGATCACGCTTTACAGCACCAATCAACGCTATCAGCCGGTCACCTTGCAGGGCGACGAGGTCGAGTCGTTGCGGGTCATTGGTCGGGTTCTGTGGAGCAGTCGGAGCTACGCCTGATATTTTTTTGCCCTATCGATTTACTTTTGTAAACAAAAGGAGACATCCCATGCAACAACGATTCTGTGAATGCGGTCATCCGGTCATGGTGGCGTATGTGATCACGAAGAAGGGCATCAGGCACCTGTATCAGCCCAGGGCAAAAATGATCAAACTAATGCGCTGCCCCAACTGCGGCAGGCAGATCGACATCAACGATCTCAAATAGTTGAGGAGCAAAGGGGCGACGGTTTTATGACTCTAGAGGTTGATCTGTTTGCTTGCCTCATGCGGCGAACCAAACTGGAACCTCCCCTGCCGTTTCAATGAGTCAAAGATTCCGCAAGTAGGCGCCGCCAAGGTTGTTCATCTGTCTCTCAATCTGTCGGGTCCTTTGCTGCATGTATCCGGATGGGGCGACGACGCTGAATCTTTTGGGGTTTGGCAACACGGCGGCCATGAGTGCGGCCTCGCTTCTGGTCAGTTGAGAAGGCTCTTTATCGAAGAATACCATTGCCGCCGATCGCACACCGTACACTCCGTCTCCAAATTCCACGATGTTGAGATATATTTCCAAAATCCGCCTCTTGGGCCAGAGCGCCTCAATCAAAACCGCGAACCAGGCTTCAACGCCCTTGCGTGCGAAGCTTCTGCCTTCCCAGAGAAACAGGTTCTTGGCCGTCTGCTGTGTTATGGTGCTGGCTCCACGAACCCGCCCTTTCGTCCGCCTCTCTTCAAGCGCCTCACTGATGGATTGAAAATCAAACCCCCGATGGAGTGGGAATTGCTGGTCCTCAGCCGCAACGACAGCAAGTGCCATGTGCGGTGATATGAACTCCCAGTCTGTCCACTGGTAATGAATTCGTGGAGATTTGCTCTGCTGAAACAAGCCGTCCACTTGTCTTTTAACCATGAACGCGCTGGTTGGAGGTGGGTAAAAGCGAAGCAATCCTACCAGGAGCACGGAGGAAACAACAAACGTAAGAATCGCAAGCAGCAATACTCTTACGATAACTCCTGGGAGACTTGGCTTGCGTCTTTTTGTTTTCGATTTTTTTCCGATTTTTGGTTCATTCTTTTTGTTCATTCCCGCAACCAGACTGCCCGTTGATTGTCCCTCGCTTCCCGCTTGCCACCCATCCCGTGGGCTTCTCCATGAGTCAGGGATCTCCAGACAGGACGTTTCCGACAGGGAGAGCTGCGGGGAACTCGCTTTTCGCGTCCATTTTTGTAACCATTTGCCGCTCCGACCTGAAACGGAGACTTATTTCCGTTCCAAGGCGGAAAGCACGGTTTCCCGCACGCGACGAATTTTCTGCAGGTCCGGGAGGTCGTCCAGGAGTTCATTCAGGTGGCCACGCTCTTCCACGGCCTGCCTGGAGGCGGGGAAGTTCAGATCATAGACCCAGCTGCACAGCAGCAGTCGGAAGTCGTTGAGCGTGCGCATCCTGGCGTAGTCGCCCAATTTTCCGGCCAGGATCTGTTCCACCAACGCATCCGTGCAGACGGCGGGCTCGTCGTGCAATCCCAGAGTAACCACCGGGTTGTTCCGTGCGCCGGGACGAAGGTGCTCGATCATCACCTGGAAGATGTCCAGCTTGTCCGCATCCCGGACCACCCGGGCAGGGACCGCGGCCCAATCAGGAAGGTCGGGGGGCAAAAAGCGCTTGTTGTGCAGGATCACCGCCGCCAGCACGGCCTTGCGGTCGTGTTCATCCAGAGCCGCAAGCAGGCCGCGCCGCTTCAAGGTCCGAACCCCGAGACTGCCGTGATCCGTGGATTTGCGGTCGTCGAAGGTTTTATGGGTCGCATACTGCGGAAACCGCCCCACATCGTGGAACAGAGCGGCCCAGAGCGACCGGCGGGTCGCGTCCGGCTGAAGACCTTCCCGGATCGTAATCGTCTCGGCTTCCTGAAAAACCCGCAAGCAGTGGTCCAGCTTGAGGGCCATGTTGGCCCGGTCTTGCGCATCAGGGGAAAAATGTTCCCGAGCGAAGCCCACCAAGGCGAGTACGGGGGCCTCCATGTCCATGCCGGTCATTGTTCCATGAGTTTCCTGGCCCGTTCGAAATCCTCGGGTTCGATGCGCCCCTCCATCATCCGCTTGCGCAACACGGCCAGGGCCTGTTCAAGAGCCTGCTCATCGGAGGGTGCGTCCAGGTCGTCATCCCGCATTGGGCCGCCGGGTCCGAACAAATACCGCAGCAGGTACATCATCGCGGCCAGCACGAGACCGATGAAGACGAACTTCGTGAGCATGTTCAGCCAGCTTCCGACAAACGACGGCCCGAAGGGCCAATGGGCCCATTCGGACGTGCCCTGGGCCGTGAAGAGCAGTTCAACAACGGACAATATTTCCATTTACGGGGTTCTCCTCAAGTTTATCTCCGGGTGTTCGGCCACGAGTTTCGACTCTGATTCACCGAAACTTTTTACTCACCATCCACTGACCGAGCGCACCTGAACCATGTCCGTGAAGCCCTGGAGCACCTTGAGCAAAGCGTCTTGCTTCAGGGTCAACATCCCGTCAGCCACGGCTTGGTCCCGAATTTCCTCCGTGTGGCCGCGACGCTTGATCAGATTTTTGATCTGCGTGGAGCTGGTCATCAGTTCATGGGCCCCCGTTCTGCCGCGGTACCCATGGTTGCACTGCCCGCAACCCTTGGCCCGGTACAGGGAAATTTCCCGGGACATGGGAATGTACTGGTCAAAGCCCGGTCCAAATTCCTTGGCCAAGTCGTCCACCTCCTGCTTGTCCGGATGATAGGCCTCCTTGCAGTGGGAGCAGAGGGTTTTGATCAGGCGCTGGGCCACGACGCAGAGCAGGGAATCCGCGAAATTGAAGGGGTCCAGGTCCATGTCCAACAGACGGGTGATGGTTTCCGGCGCGGAATTGGTATGCAGGGTGGAAAAGACCAGGTGCCCGGTCAGCGACGCCTGGACCCCGATGTGCGCGGTCTCCGCGTCGCGCATTTCGCCGATCATGATCACGTCCGGGTCGGCTCGAAGAAAGGAGCGCAAGGTGGTGGCGAAATCCAGGCCGATCTTCGGGTTGATCTGAACCTGACGTAGCCCTTCCTGGGTGATTTCCACGGGATCTTCGGCGGTCCAGATCTTGCGCTCCGGGGTGTTGATGTAGCTGATGGCCGAATGCAGGGTCGTGGTTTTTCCGGAACCGGTTGGCCCGACCACGATGATCAGCCCGTAAGGCTTGTAGACCGAAGACTTGAACTTGGCCAGGTTCTCGTCGGACATGCCCAGCCGTTCCAAAGGCAAGGGCTTGCCGGAGGCCAGTACGCGCAGAACCACGTCTTCGTGATTCTCGATGGTCGGCAGGATGGCCACCCGGAATTCGACGATCTTGCCCAGCTCGGGCAGGCGCATCTTGATCTTGCCGTCCTGGGGCAGTCGGCGCTCGGCGATGTTCAGGTGAGCCATGATTTTGACACGGGAAATCAACGGCTTGGCCATCCCGGCGCGGATCTTGCGGAATTCGTGACAACTGCCGTCGATGCGAAAGCGCACCGTGCAATAGCGATTCTGAGGGTCGGGCTCGATGTGAATGTCCGAGGCACCTCGCCGCCAGGCTTCCACCAGCAGGGCGTTGACCAGCCTGACGACCTCGGAGTCCGAGACCCCGGTTTCCTCGTCCAAGCCCGGTTCAGCCTCCTCGTCTGTCTGGGCCTCCATCGAGTCCCCGAGCTCCATCAGTTCCTCGGACCCCAGGCTGCGGTAGAACAAGTCGATGAAGCCCTGGATGTCCAATGCCAGGGCGACCTTGGGCTCGATCCGGCTGGTGCCGAAAATGAACCGGATTTCGTCCAACCGGGCGTGATCAAAGGGGTTGGCCATCAACACGGTGATGGAATTGCCATCAACGGCCAGCGGGGTCCAGCCGGAGCGCTTCAGATAATCCGGGTCCAGCTTGCGTTTTTCCAGTAGTTCAAAAGGCGCGTCGATATTCGGATCAAAGGGCACGAAAGGCACTTCGTAAAACGCGGACAAGGATTCGCCCAGCACGGCCTTTTCCAGCTTCACTTCCCGAAGCAAATACTGGTCCAGATCCTCGCCGGCCTCCTTGGCGGTCTGGGTCATTTCCGCGAGTTGGTCTTCGGTCAGTAAACCACGAGAAACCAACAGGCTGTAGCGGTGTTGCGGACGAAGCTCCCGATGGCCGATGGCTTTCAACTTATCAGCCAGTCCCGGATGGTTCGGGTTCAGCCGGTGGGCCTGCCAAAAAGCCTGCTTGGCCTGGGTCATATCCTTGGCCTGAAACAAGGCCTGCCCCAGCTGATAGTAGAGCGCGGCCTGCTCGGGCATGGAAAGCGAGGATTCCATCACCGCCTTGGCCAGAAAGTCGGCCATTTCCCGGTGCTGCCCCAGGGCGCGCATGGACTGGATCAGTAGGGTGATCACCGCGAAGGTCTTCCCGCCTCCGCGATATTCGTCCAGCAAGGACTGAACCGCGTCCTGAAAGCGTCCTTGGCGAAACAACACTTCGCCCTGTAATGGGGAGGTCGGGGCGACGGTCATGAGCGTTGCGGATGGCCGAGCGGAGTACCGCCACCGGGTGGAAGATCGGGTAAAAGACGTTCCATGACGACCTTCGGGGTCAGGACGGTCTCGGAAAACTCGGCCCGGGTAATATCAACGTGACCTTCACGCTGATCTGCCCAGTCCCAGAGCAGGGCCGCGGCCTTGGTCAGATGGCGGGGTTCAAACTGGGGGAGAACGGTCAGAGGACGGACTTTCAGCTCCAGCGGCGTGCGGATATGGGAATTCCTGGCCACGGACCCGTTCCAATCCCTGATCTGCCCGCCCAAACGATAGATCAGCATTTGCAGGTGCTCCCGGTCCACGTCAGGGGCCAGCAAACAATACATCCCGAACTCGATTTTACCCAATCGGTCGTAACTACGCAGGGCAAGTCGGACTTGAACGGAAAGATCCCGCTCCATCCATTCGGCCATCATCAGCCCGTAGTTCAGGTGCACGTCTTCCAGACGATGAAACGCGACCACGGCCAGGGAAAAACAGGCCCGTTTACGAAACGACTTGTTCAACTCCTCGTGGATGGCGCGCTTAAGCCCGGCCGTGGTCAGGATGCCGGAGGAGGTGTCCATGTATTCCAGGGAGTCCGATTGTCGCCGCCGCTCCAGAACCTTCCAGGCCTTGCGCACCCGCCAGACCAGTTCTCCAGGAAAGTAGGGACGCAACAGGAAGTCGGCGATCCCGCCGTCGTCACTGCGAGCAATCCTGGCGAAATTGTCACCGGAACCGACCATGATGATCGGCAGACACTGCCCCAGGAAACGGTTGCGGTGACGGACCAGGTGGACGAAATCAAATCCGTCGATGTCCGTGGCTTCGGCCGGGACGAGCACCACATGCGGCTCCCGCAGGTCCTCGATCATCCCTAAGGCCCCGAGGTGGCTCCGGACCACGCGAACGGCGAAATTGCCCCTGGCCAGTTCGGACTCCATGGCCCGGGCCATGCCCGCGTCGGGTTCGATCAGGAGAACGGAACCGACGTGTTCGACCTTGTTCTCCGCCACGATCCTAGATTCCATCTTAACTCCATCCGTTCCATCCAGAGGTACCGGAGCACCGTCCGAAAGCTCGCATTTTGGGAAAAGCAGCTCGACATGACCTCAACGCATATCCCCGGGCATGAAGAAATGCAACAAAATTGACTTGCGCGAGGGGGGCAATTATTGCTTTGCGACTCGAGGCGGCTCCTGGTACAAGGTGCTTCCATGAAGGGGCCGCCTTAACTGAGATATCTAGGCAGTCCGTTCAAAAAGCCCTCGTGCAAGGAGCAAGAAAAGGTTTAGTTCGAAGCGTATTTATTGATACGTGAGAGCTTGAACTTTTGCAGCGACGTAGCAATTGGGAGTTTTTCAACGGACTGCTGTCCGCGTACACCAACCAAATAAGGAGGCAGCCATGTCTTGGGTAGCCATCAGACGGTTCAATGTCGGGGATCCCGACATCGTGAAAATGAAAAAGCACTGGGAGGACGTGGCCGAGGATCTGGGTCTGCTCGCCGAATCGAACGTTCTGCTGGAGGAAGGCGAGAAAGAGGTCAAACTCTACGTCAGCCAAGCGGTCAACGAGTTCTTCCAGGGGCAACCAGGAAGGCAGTACGGATGACCTACTCCCCTCGAACGCCTCTTCGGGAGCAGCCTTAAACCTGGACACCCCGCACCGACTAAGCGCCGCGCCGACTTTTTGGCGCGGCGTTTGTCATGCGACTTTTCTTGGCTACAGCAACGGGGGGCTGTGATGAATAAACAGCCGTAGCGGCTCCCGTCCGATATTCCGCACTCCATGCTCAACGCCCACCGGAGCAAGAAGATAATCCTCCGGGCCGACTCTCCGCCACTCTCCGTTGATGAACACTTCCGCCTCGCCGGACAGCACGAAGATGGAGTCCAGTTGCGGATTATGGGTATGGATCGGCACCTCGACTCCGGGATCGATCTCTAATTGAGACACGCTGATCTTATCCGAATCCGTTCCCCGCACCAAAACCGCGATTCTGACCCCGGAAAATTTTTGATGATCCGTAAAAACGCGCTCTGCATGAGGTAAAAACATTCCGTGCATACGCCCTCCTGGTTATCGAAAAACACGTCACGTCACCGACCATCGCCTTCCAACTTACACTATTGAACACTTTATCCTCCTTGGTGCATCGAATCAACCCGAGCACGCGGTTTGCGCAATCGCCCCGGCCCAGGTAAAGTTCCGATTCGAGAAACCAAGCACAACAACCAAGGAGGCGATCATGAGCGGCAAAGGCATCATTGCAGTGCTCCTGGCGACGCTGCTCGCCGTGCCCATCTCCGCGCTCTTCTCTGGTTGCGCGGGCATACCCAAGGGAGTTGAGCCGGTGAGCGGGTTTGAACTAGAGCGGTATCTGGGGAGGTGGTATGAAATCGCCCGGCTGGATCATTCCTTCGAGCGCGGCCTGAACAACGTCACGGCCGAGTATTCGATGCGCGACGACGGAGGGGTGAGGGTGCTCAACCGAGGGTATGATCCGCGCAAGGATGTCTGGAAGGAAGCCGAGGGGCGGGCTTATTTCGTGGACGATCCGAGCACGGGGCGGCTGAAGGTTTCTTTTTTCGGACCATTTTACGGCGGCTACAACATCCTGGAGTTGGACCGAACGGGCTATGAATACGCCCTGGTGGCCGGGCCAACCCTTTCGTATCTGTGGGTTCTGGCCAGATCCCCCTGGCTGGACGAGACCGTGGTCCGCCGATTGACGGACCGGGCCGCACAGTTGGGGTTTGCCGTGGAAGAGCTGATCTTCGTTGAACATACAATCCAAGACACAACCAAAACCGCAAAGGGGCAATGAGCATGAGTGATCTGGATGCCTGCAAGACGTGGCTGAACGAGGTCAACTGGGACATGATCCACGAGGACGCGGTGACCATGTTTCTGGAGTGGGGCAACAACAATTGGCACGACGCCATGCGCCTGCCCGTGCGAGGCTCGGACGAGTACTCCATCTACTTCGTTATCGACACCTGGGAGGAGCCCAAGGTGGTGCTGATGAAGATGACCAACTACGGCTCCACGACCCTGTGCGAGAAACGCCTTCCCGAGGATTTGGCCAAGAGCTACCTGGAGTCCATCGGCGGGCTGAAGGGGATTCACGAGCTGAGCCCGGAAATCAAGGAATGGCTGACCGCGGAATTGGAGAAGAAGTAACGTTCAGAGAATAGAGATCCAACGTCACGGCTCGGATTGCTCATCTTGGGCGATCTGAAACAGTCCTTTCAGACAGCCCAAAGGGCTTTCCGGTGCCGTGGCCTCGTTCAGGGCTCGGGCCGCGGCCCGGAGATCCTCGACGCTTCGGGCCCGCAAACGCAGTTCCACGGCGTCGGATTCAAAGTTCGGGCTGGGAATGATCTCCCAGCGGGACGAGCCGAAAAGGCGTTTGGCCAGATCCCCGAAACGATATCCCATCCCGTCCAATTGGGGGTACCGGAGGGCTTTGGCCTGAGTGGTCAGAGCTTGCAGGGCGTCCTGAGGGGCGAGGCCGCTTTCCAGCACCCGACGACCGTCGACGGCTTCCAGGGTTTGGACCAGGGACCATCCGCGGCCCAGGACCGTTTCCTGGAGCAGAGTCAGCCACTGAACGGCCCGACCCTGGGACCATTTCCAGGCCTCGAAATAAGGTCGTAACGCTTCCAGTTCGTCTTGGCGGAGCCGGGCCAGAATCGTTCCCGCGGCCAGGGGGACGTTGCCGACGCGAAGCAGATCGTCCCAGAACACGGGCAGTTCGATCCAGGCCAGATATTTTCGCCATATCCCGGAGCGGGGGGGGACGCCCAGCAGAGGGGCGACACACCGGGTCAGTTCTTCCGGCTCAAGCAGCGGCTGGAAATACCGCAGGGCCTGAACGCGCATGGGCTCGTCCAGGGGCCGGTGCGTATTGGCGTGCAGATAGAGCAGGCCGTCCTCCAGAGGTGAACCCGGGCCGGGCAGACACCTCGCCGTGATTTCCCGGTGCTCTTGGGCCAGGAAGGCCGCCCTGCGGTACCCGGACAACAGCTTGTACCCTTCGTCGTGAGCCCGGATCAGAACCGGGTCCAGTTGCCCCACCTCCCGTATCGATCGACACAACTCATCCGGGGGAGAGCCGGCCCAGAACAAACTGGCTCCCGAACAATCCAACTGGGACGCATAAACCCTTATCCAGCCTGCCATTCGAGAGCCTCCCTTGACATTCTTCCAACCCCGTCTCTATAGGTGCAAAGCTTACAACAGCGCAGCATCTTCGCCTGACGGCGCCACCCCTTACCAACACAATCCCTGAAGGAGGCCGAATGCAGGATAAGCTCAGCACCCAACGCACATACGCCCTGGTCGGACATGGAGGCAGCGGAAAAACATCCGTGGCCGAAATGTTGCTGTTCAACACCTCGGTGATCAACCGCCTGGGCAAGATCGACGAGGGCACCACCTGCCTGGATTACGAACCCGAAGAAGTCAAGCGACGGGGCGGTATTCAGCCCGGATTCGGCCAATACTTCTGGAAAAAAAACCAGCATTTCCTCATCGACGCGCCCGGGGACAACAATTTCTGCGGCGACCTGCCCTACCTCCTGAGCGCCGCGGACGGCGCGGTCTTCGTGATCGACGCGGTGGACGGCGTCAAGCCCCTGACCAAACGATTCTGGGCCGAAGTGAAAAAAGCCGGTCTGCCGGCCATGGTGGTCATCAACAAAATGGACCGGGACCGGGCCAACTTTGAAATGGCCTTCAACGGGTTGCAGGAAATCCTGGGCATCAAGCCGGTCCTGTTGCATCTTCCCTTGGGCTCGGAGGCTGACTTCAAAGGGGTGGTGGACGTCCTGGCCGAGCAGGCCTTGCTGTTCGACGACGCCGGGAATCTCAAGCCCGGCGAGATGCCCGGGGATGTGGCCGACCAGGTGGCGACCCTCCGGGAAACCATGATGGAAAACATCGCCGAAAGCGATGAGGAGCTGATGGAGAAGTACCTGGAAGAGGGCGAGCTGACCCTGCCGGAAATGCAGGGCGCTCTGCGCAAGGGCGTGCTCTCCGGTGAGTTGGTGCCGGTGACGGTCTGCGCGGCCCTGGTCAACCGGGGCGGCCCGCTGATCCTGGACGTGATCCAGGACCTGCTGCCCTCCCCTCTGGACCATGCGAACTGGGTCGGCGCGGACGGCGAGGAACGCCCCTCCAGCCCCGACGCTCCGACGGCCTGCTTCGTCTTCAAGACCATCGCCGACCCTTTCACCGGCCAACTCAGCGTGCTGCGCGTGCTCTCCGGCGTGCTCACCCCGGATATGACCCTGTTCAACCCCGGTAAGGACGCCAAGGAGCGGATGGGACAGCTCTTGCTGCTCCAGGGCAAGACCACCACGCCGAGCAAGGAACCGCTGGGTCCAGGGGCCATCGTGGCCGTGGCCAAGCTCAAAAGCACGACCACCGCGGACACCTTGTGCGACGAGAAAAAGCCCTTCCAACTGGCCGCCCCGCAACTGCCCACGAGCATGATCACCTACGCCCTGGGCGCGGAGGAAAAGGGCGAGGAGGACAAGGTCTATGCCGCGGTGCAGAAGTTGCTGGACGAGGACGTGACCCTGAGCCTGTCCCGAGGCGAGGAAACCGGGGAGATGCTGCTGTCCGGCATGGGCCAGATGCACATCGAGACCGCAGTGGAAAAGTGCCGACGACGCTACAAGGTAAACATCGTGCTCAAACCACCCAAGGTTCCCTATCGAGAGACCATCAAGGGCCGAGCCGAGGTCCAGGGCCGGCATAAGAAGCAGTCCGGCGGCCGGGGCCAGTTCGGCGACTGCTGGATCCGGATGGAGCCTTTGCCACGGGGTGCGGGTTACGAATTCGTGGACGCCATTGTCGGCGGCGCCATTCCCCGACAGTACATCCCAGCCGTGGACAAGGGCATCCAGGAGTCCTCCCTGCGCGGGGTCCTGGCCGGATATCCCCTGGTGGACTTCAAGGTCACCCTGTTCGACGGCTCCTTCCACACCGTGGACTCCTCGGAAATGGCCTTCAAGGTGGCCGGTTCCCTGGCTTTCAAAAAGGGGGCCGAGGAAGCCAAGATTCAGCTTCTGGAGCCCATTGTGCTGATGACCGTGTACACCCCGGACGAGTTCATGGGCGACATCATCGGCGATCTGTCCAGCCGCCGGGGCAAGGTCCTGGGCACGGACTCCCACGCCGGAGTCACCGAAATCCGCGCCCACGTGCCCATGTCCGAGGTCCTGGAATACGCCCCGACCCTGCGCTCCATGACCGGCGGCCAGGGCACCTTTGTCATGGAGTTCGACCACTACGAGGAATGCCCGCCGCCGGTGGCGGAAAAGGTGGTGGCCGAGTCCAAGACCAAGGAGGAATAGTCCGGGTCTTGACCGGGCCTCTTGAAGAATTATCTCTGCATAAAAGCTGTCGAAAAAGGGGAGAACTCCCCGACTTCGGTTGCAAAGGGGCGGCTTTTTAGCCGCCCCTTTGCATTTGGCCCAACTGACCCATCAACCTCTGAACCCAACTCAGGGTGAGCAAAGAAGGAGATTGTGAGCGGACTTGGTGAACACAGTTTGACGACGTTGGAACTGGCCCTGGAATGGCAAAGCCCGGAATCCCGGCATCTGGAACGGTATCTGGCCCGGCGCGTGAACCTCTGGCGCGACGTGTTTCCGCCCGGATTCAAGGAGGCCCTGCTGGGCAAGTCAGCAGGCGACACGGTGGAGAAAGCCTATCAACCCGGAGAAGCCGTCCCGGATCATGATCCGAAACTGATCCATGCTGTACCCCGATCCCGGTTCCAGCGCCGAACCGTGGGCGGACGGATCATCGAACCGGCCCGTGGACGATTTTATCCGCGAGGAATGCTGGGAGACATGCTCGGGGTGTACCCGCAGGATTCACGCCCCGGACGGATCATCGAACTGGATGAATCATCCATGGTCGTGGACCTCAACCACCCCCTGGCCGGACGACCGTTGACCCTGCGGGCCACGGTTAAGGACACGGCGGACAAGGTCACGGAAACCGGGGGGCGATTGACCTGCTGGCTGGAAGAAATCGCGGACAGCGGGCCGGGAATGCAGTGCCGCGGTGGCGGGCGCCCGACCAGCTTTGACCTGCAAGACGGACTCCACCGCCGGGACGAGACCGAGGACTCGCGGTTTTACGCTTCGCCCCGAATCATCGGCCATGTTGACGCCCAGGCCGGGGAGTTTCTGAAAGAGACCTATGCGGACGCCCTGTCAACCCTGTCCGCGAAGGCCAAGGTTCTGGATCTGATGAGCAGCGTACAGTCCCATCTCCCTGAACACCTCGACCTGCACGTCACCGGGCTGGGCTTGAATCTGGAGGAAATGGAGACCAACCCCCGTCTGGCTGAGCGGGTGGTCCACGATCTGAACGCGACCCCCAAGCTGCCCTTTCCGGACAAGAGCTTCGACGCCGTGGCGTGCAGCCTGTCCATCGAGTACCTGACCACCCCCCAGGCGGTCATCGCCGAGTGCGCCCGGGTGTTGCGCCCCGGCGGGGCGCTTATGGTGGGGGTTTCCAATCGCTGGTTCCCGACCAAGGCCGTCCGGATATGGATGGACCTGCACGAATTCGAGCGCGTCGGCCTGGTCCTGGAGTATTTTCAGACCGTACCGACCCTCACGGACTTGCGAACCGTAAGCATCCGCAACTGGTGGCGGCCCGAGGACGACCCGCACATCGACCAGACCCTGACCAGCGATCCGGTCTATGTGGTCATGGGGACGGTTCAGGGCTGATTTGATCGGTAATACCGAAAACATGGCCCCCTGGTTCGGCATCCCAACGGATGTAAACTGAACCAAGGGGCTTTTTTTGTCGGAGGTCGGCCTTCACCCGGCCCGGTCGATGCCCTTGGCCCCGATGTCCCGCCGCAGGTATTTCCCGTCAAAGTCAATCAAATCCGCGGCCTGGTAGGCGGCGGATCGAGCGGAGACAAGGTCCGGAGCCAGGGCCGTGACGCCCAGAATCCGGCCTCCGGACGACACCAGACGGCCATTTTTCAGGGTCGTACCGGCCTGGAACACAGTGACTCCGGGCACGACTTCGGCCCTGTCCAGGCCTGAGATGGCCATACCCTTGGGATACGAACCAGGATACCCCGGCGCGGCCAGCACCACGCACAGTCCGGTCTTCTCTGACCACCGCACCGGAACCTGGGCCAACCGCTTTTCGCAGCAGGCGGACATGATTTCAGCCAAATCGGACTCCAGGCGGACCATCAGCGGCTGACATTCCGGGTCTCCGAAGCGGACGTTGTATTCCAACACGTACGGCCCTTTAGCCGTGAACATCAGTCCGGCATAGATGACCCCCTGAAAAGGCTGCCCTTTTTCGGCCAGTAATCGGATCAGAGGGGTGATGGTCGTCTCGGTCAGCTCGGCAAGGTTGCTTTCGGGCAGGATCGGGGCCGGGCTGTAGGCGCCCATGCCGCCTGTGTTCGGACCGGTGTCGTTCTCGCCCACGGGCTTGTGGTCCTGGGCCGAGGGCAGCGGGACCACGGTCTTTCCGTCGCAAAAGGCCAGCAGCGAGGCTTCTTCGCCCACCAAGGCCTCCTCGATGATCAGTCGCTCTCCGGCCGCGTCGAAAATCCGCCGGACCATGATCGCGTCAATGGCCTCCAAGGCCTCTTCCCGTGTCTTGGCGATGATCACTCCCTTGCCAGCGGCCAACCCGTCCGCCTTGATCACCATGGGCAAGGGGTGCTTTTTGGCATACTCCCTGGCCTCGTGGGCTTCCTCGAAAACCCGGAAGTCCGCCGTGGGGATCCCGGCCTTGCGCATCATGTTTTTGGCGAAGACCTTGCTCCCCTCCAGCCGGGCGCAAAAGGCGCTGGGTCCGAAACAGGCGATACCTTCGTTGGACAGAGCATCCTTGAGCCCCAGAACCAGAGGCAATTCCGGACCTGGGACCACCATGTCCACCTTGTGTTCCCGTGCGGCGCGGACCAGAGCGGGAATATCATCGTCCGTGATCGGCAAACTCTCCCCCATCCCGACCGTGCCCGGATTGCCGGGTGCGACGAGCAATGTCTCGACCAGAGGGCTTTGCTTGAGTTTCCAGGCCAGGGCGTGTTCACGTCCACCGGATCCGACGAGCAGGATGCGCATGATGCAACTCCAGGGAAAAGGCTTGAGGTTCAAGGCGGTTTTTTTTCAGCAGGGAGTTATGTGGGGGACGGATGATCTGTCAAGCAGGGTAGACAAACGCCTGGTTCACTCCTAGAACCTCGGGCTGGTACAGTACGCGAATCATATCCCGGCCCGCGCGAGATGTTCGCGACGAAGCCGGGACGGGGTTCGACGTCCCGATTGACTCTCAAGGAGGACTATCATGGCCAGAAAGGTGTTCATTGACCAGGACGAATGCATTGGGTGCGGGGTTTGCGAGGAAATGTGTCCGGAAGTGTTCCACCTGGACATAGGGACGGGCAAGGCGGAGGTGGTTCAGGAAGAGGGCGGTCCGGAAGATCAGATTCAGGAGGCCGTGGAAAACTGCCCGGTGGAGTGCATTCACTGGGAAGGATAGGGGAAATGGCCCGCCGCGCCACTCTCGCGTCGGACCGGAACCCGCTGCAAGCGCTTTTCGCGGCCCATTGCTGGCCCGAGGGCGAAGTACGCTGCCCCCGCTGCGGACGACGATCCGTCTATCCGCTCAAGGATGGTCGGTATCGTTGCGGGGCGTGCGTATACACCTTTCACGACTTCACCGGCCGCTGGCTGAATCGGTGCGCGCTCTCACGAGCCCAGTGGATGGCCGTGATGCGCCTGTTCGTGGAAGGCGTGCCGGCCACGGAAATGGCCGGAGAGATTCAGGTTTCCTACGAAACCACCCTCAAGGCGGTGAACACGCTGCGGCTCAGCCTTCTGGCCGGGGACCCGTCCTTCGCGCCGTTGCTCGATGAACAGGGCGAACTGCGCAGGCACTGCCGCGGGAAAGCCGCCGAAGACGCGCACTGTCTGGGCAAGGACGCTCCGGTATTCGGGCTGCGCCGAACGCCCGGGACAGTGCGCTTCGAGTTGCTTCCCGACCTGGATGTCCGGGAAATTCTCGGACGTCCGCTCCGCAAGCGCATTTGGCGCACCCTCGTCTACACCGAACCCGCCGAGGGCCGCGAGGCCCTTTTTTTTGCCTGCTGCGGCAACTTGCGTAAACTCTTCGCCAAAAAGTGGGATCAGGAAACCATCCCCATGGACGCGGACCGGACTTTTTGGCGGTTCGCGGGAGACTGGCTGACCCGCTACCGCTGCTTCACCCCGGAATGCTGCCCGCTGTACCTTAAGGAACTTGAATTCCGCTTCAACACGCCGCAAAAGGACTGGCTCCCTCTTCTCCTGAAGCACCTTTGTCGGCCCGTGCCCTCAAACTGAGCCGTCGGGACGGCAGTCCGCAACCTCCCCCAGCACCTCCCGCCTGAAAACCTCCGCCCCGATCCGCTCCATGAACCTGGCCGTCCGTTCCCGTGGCTTGGCCTTGGCGGCGTAGCAACTCAGGCAGGCCCGGGTCAGTTCCACAGCCTGGTCGTCGATCAGGTCCCGGGCGATCGCGTCGCCGATCCGAGGGCGTCCGCCGCCGTTGCCGCCGAAGATCAGGGTCCAGCCTTTTTTCTTGCCGAATAGCCCCACGTCCCGGATATAACTCTCGCAACAGTTCATCCCGCACCCGGACAGACCGAGCTTCGTCTTGGCCGGCAACGCGACGTCCTTGACCGCCTTGTCCAGCTTGCGGCCCAGTTCCAGGGAATCCAGTTGGCCGTACTTGCACCAGCGCGAGCCCGGACAGGCCTGGATGTAATGCACGCCGGCGGGCCTTTTCGGACCGTCCGGAAAACCCAAGTCCCGCCAGATGTCCGCCGCGGCCTCCGGCCCGTGCCCGCCGATGGCCAGACGCTGGGCCGAGGTGATCTTGAGCAGGGGGATCTCGTGTTTGCGCACCGCCGCGGCCACGGATTCCAGGTACTCGGGCGTGACCAGGCCCATTTCAGGGCCAGGCAGGATGTTATAGGACTTTAAAGATGGAGCGGTATCGGACATGATGGTCTCCTGGTCGTTGATACGTGGTTAAACCCAAACAGTTGATGGTTTCGCCCCATCCCTACTCCCAGCGACGAACACGATCCTTGATATGAATCAATTCCGACTCACCCGACTCAAGGCCGACCGCCTACTGACGACCCACACGGCGCATCACCGGACAGACCGGTTTCAGACAAGTTTGCCTCCACCCCTGGCGTAGTCTACTGATTTCGACATCCATGTAGGTGCAAAAAGAAAGGAACCATGAATATTCGCTTGGCCAGGACGGATGACGATATTGCCGCTTGTTGCCTCGTGATGCGGGAGCTTCGCCGCATGTGTCGGAAGAGGGATTTGTCGCCCGGGTGCGGCTCCAGGAGCAGAGCGGCTATCACTTGGCGTTGGTGGAAGACGACGGCGTGATTGTCGCGATGGCCGGGTTCAGGACGGGAGAAAACTTCGCGTGGGGGCGGTTTCTCTATGTTGACGACCTGATCGCGACCGAAAACCGCCGTTCACGAGGTACGGCGCGGCGTTGCTGTCCTGGCTCCGAGACTACGCGACGACGGTAGGTTGTCTGCAAATGCACCTGGATTCAGGTCTTCAAAGAGCAGACGCGCACCGATTTTACGAACTCGAGGGCATGTCGAAAAGCGGCTTCCATTTCGTGCAACACTTGGAGCTGACATAACCGTGAAGTGATGGTCCCGCTGAAGGAGGCCGTCACTTCCACTTTACAGCAGTCCCGTCCCCAGACCCAGCGCCACCAGAAAGAGCATCACCGAAACGATCACCTGCAAAAACTTGATGGTCACCTTCTTGACCAGCCGCGTGCCGAGGAAGGTTCCGGCAAAGGCGGCCAGGGTCGCGGCGATGACCGTGGTCGGGTTGCCCAGGACGTCCGCGGACTTGAGCAGGCCGGCGTAGACGGTCATCCGGGAGAGATCCACGATCACGGCCAGCATCACGCCGGTGCCGATGAAGGCTTCCTTGGTCAGCCCGCTTTTGATCAGGAAGGCGCTGCGCATGGCCCCTTGGTGGCCGGAAAGACCGCCGAAAAAGCCACTGAGAATGCCGCCCAGGGGCAGGTACCGGCGGTCAAAGGCCAGGTTCTGGAACCAGGGCCACAGCTCCAGGCCCGCGAACATGGCCATGAGCATGGCGATGGTCAGCTTCACGGGCTGGATCTCGAACTCCCGTCCCGCCAGGGTATATGTCGTCAGCGGGGAGGCCTGGGCCAGGGAGAGCAGGATCCAGGCTCCGAGAAAGCTGGCCGCCAGGGCAGGCAGGCCGAAACGCAGCAGCACGCCCTTGTCCGCGTTGCGCCCGAACAGCGAGGCCTTGAAGATGTTGTTCAGCAGATGCACCACCGCGGTCTGGGCCACGGCCACGGGCACCGGAAAGAAGATGGCGAAGACCGGCATGAGCAGGGTGCCCATGCCGAAGCCGGAAAACAGGGTCAAGGCCGAGGCGACCAGGGCCGCCACGCAGACGATGAGGATGTCCATTGTTCTTCTCCTTGCACTGTACAACAAGAAATCCATTTCGATATCGAAATCCGATATAATATTTCCTTGCTCACATTGCAAGCTGACAGCCCGTCCTACCGGGCACTGTCAGGGTGTGCGCGGCGGATTGATTGGATCATTTCATCGAGCTGATGCAGGAAACGGGAGCGATCCTGCTTTTTGAGCGGCGCAGGCCCTCCGGTCATCTCCCCTGAGCTGCGAAGTTCCGCCATCAGGCCCCGGACTGCGACGGCTGAGCCGATGCTTTCGGCGGTAAAGGTTTTTCCGGTTGGGCCGACGACGAGCGCGC
The DNA here is from genome assembly GCF_000717475.1 of Desulfonatronum thiodismutans. NCBI lineage: Bacteria > Pseudomonadati > Thermodesulfobacteriota > Desulfovibrionia > Desulfovibrionales > Desulfonatronaceae > Desulfonatronum > Desulfonatronum thiodismutans. Next base: position 209,608 of record NZ_JPIK01000012.1, on the reverse strand, counting down.
CCTTTTTCAGGCAGCGGTCGGCCAGCAGGATGTCGGCGGTAACGACGATGTCGTGGGCGTCGACGTGTTCGACAATCCAATCATCAGCCGCGTCAAAACCGCCCTTCACCACCATGAGCGTTACCCGAAGTTCACTGGGTACGTGCATCCGCGAATTAGCCACCAGCGTCACGTCAAGCTGGTACCGGCTTGCGACGCGATAAACTTCCTGCTTGACCGGGCACGAGTCGGCATCAATGTAGATGTGCAGCAATTGCATTCATCCTTTGGGCTGATGAGTGGAGAAAAAAACAAGAGGATAGGCCCTTTTTCAGGCCGCCAGATACTCCCGCAAGGCGTTCATGCGGTTCTGAGCCGCGAAGTAGCCGTGGTCGTAGAGATCGTAGAGCCTCTTGGGGTCGCGGCAGACCCGGCCCACGCCCAGGGTCGTGTCCGGCCGGATGACAAAGGCCTCACCCCGGGCCTCCATGTCCCGGATCGCGGTCTGGGTCTGGTTGTAGACGTCATGACGGTGGGCCAAGAGCCGGTGCATGCCCGCGAGTTCGGGATGCCGCCATCTGCAGGCCCATCCGCTTTTGCTCGGCTTTTTGACGTATCCGTCCGGCTGGGTGAGGACGATCACGCGCTTTGCGTCGCCCTGCTCCACGCAAGCGCGGACCGGTATCGGATCAACGATGCCGCCGTCCATGACCATGCGCCCTTGATAACGCACCGGGGTCGAGATTACGGGCAGGCTAGCCGTGGCCCGGAACACATCGTCCACGGAATCGTCGGTCCGGGCGAACTCGCCCTTTTCCAGCCAGACCGCCTCGCCCCGCACGCAATCGGTCAGAACGACCCGGAATTTCACCGGACTGTCCCGGAACGCCGCGTAGTCAAAGGGAATGATCTGCCGCGGGACAACCTGGAAAATGAACTCCATGCCGAACAACTCCCCGCCGCGCAGCAGCCGAAGCCAGCTCAGATAGCGGCGGTCCCGCACGAAACCGATGTTCACCATCCGGTTGCGCTCCGGCTGGAGGGCCACGTAATTGGCCCCGTTGCACGCGCCCATGGACACCCCGTACACCGAAGCGAACCACAGCTCCTCGTCCATGAACCGCCGCAACACTCCGGACGTGAACACCCCGCGCAGCCCTCCGCCTTCCAGCACCAGGCCGGCGTCGACCAGATTCAGCTCCACGTCGATCCCACCAGACGTCCCCATGCTTCCCGCCGAATCTTTCCGACGTCGATCGGCGTCCACCTCCAGGTCGATCCAGGCGACCGAGCCCATAAATGCACCGTACCCATCTTCTTATCCTCATTGGTTCGCCCGCGCAAAAGACAACTTCTTCAGCCTTCCAACACCGCAGGATGCAAATCCGTATTCTCACTCGGATCAACCTGGCGTCAACCGAAATTGAAAATCAGGCATGGCTGACGGCCTGTTGCCCAATTGTCCACACTGACATACAGGTTTGGCCAACCAATCGTCGCATGAAGTTCGAAAAACTGATTGCGAGGAGCCGTTGTCATGCTGCACGATAAAATTCTCCACTCCCGACACATCCTCGAACAGGTTCTGGCCAAACACGGTCCTGAGCGGACCGCCGTGGCCTGGACCGGAGGCAAGGATTCCACCGTGGTCCTCTGGCTGTGGCGCTCTCTGCTCCGGGAGCGGGACATGGCCCCCTGCCGGGCCGTGAACCTGGATACCGGGTTGAAGTTTCTCGAGGTACTGGAGTTGCGCGATCAGGTGGCCCGGGAATGGGAAATTGACCTGCATGTGCAACGCCCGGACATCCCCTTGGATGTTTACCCAGTGGCCCAGGACAAGCTGACTTGCTGCCGCGACCTGAAGATTCTCCCCTTACAGCAGGCCATCGTCGACCTCCGCCTGTCCGCCCTGCTCACTGGACTACGCCGGGACGAAGCGCCCAGCCGATGCGACCGCCAGCCCGTGGAGCCTCGCGAATCCCCGGATCATCTCCAGGTCAACCCGATCCTGGACTGGACGGAAATGGACATCTGGGCCTGCATCATGGAACAAGGGCTGCCCTATTGCACGCTCTACGCCCAAGGCTACCGCTCCCTGGGCTGCATGCCCTGCACCGTCGCGCCGGATCAGGCCCCGGATCTGGCCGCGGGCGGCGGGGAGCGCTCCGGCAGGGATCAGGACAAGGAACGCCAAATGGAAACCCTGCGCAGTCTGGGATACTTTTGAGGCACAAAGCATGCGCATCTTGAGCGTTGGGGGAACGGACTTCGTCCCGGCCTGGAAGAACATGGGGCACCATGTCCTGACCATGGGCAAAGGGGCCGGTCATGACGTGACCCTTGAGCATCTCATCGGTCCGCGGGAACTGTGGGAGATTCTTTCGGCCAGGGACTTTCGGCCGGAGCTGACCGTTTGGGTGGACCGGTGTCGGCCGCTGGAGGTCTTCGGTCTGGAGCGGCTGCCGGGGGTGGTGGTCGGGTACTCCATCGACCAGTACTGCAACCCCTGGCACGTGCCCTACAGCTGGGCCTTTGACTTGTTCCTGGTGGCCCAGAAGGATTATCTGAAGCTGTTCCGGGACCCTCGGGCCTGGCGCGAGTGTCGCTGGTTTCCGCTTTACTGCCGTCTGGACATGGACCGGGATCCCGGCATGGAGCGGGACATTCCGGTCAGTTTCGTGGGCACGCTGAATCCGCCGCTGAACCCGGACCGAGGGCCGTTTTTACGCCGGTTTCGCCAAACTTGCCCTACCATTGTCCAGCAGGGCGCGTACGCGCCGATTTTTGGGCGCAGTCGGATCGTGATCAACCAGAGTGTTGTGGGCGAGTTGAATTTTCGGCTGTTCCAGGCCGCGGCCTGCGGCGCGGCGGTGCTCACCGAGGACGTGGAAAACGGCCTGCGCGAGGTCTTTGTCCCTGGTGAAGAAATCCTGATCTATCCCCGCAACGACGCCTCAGCCGCGGCCCGCATCGCCCGCGAAGCCCTGGACGATCCGGAACGGCTGGAGGAAATCTCCCGGCGCGGCAAGCGCCGGGTGCTTCGGGACCACAGCGCCACGGTTCGGGCCCGGGAAATCATCCGGCTGGCCGAGGAACTCCTGGTTTCCGGTGCCGGGAACCGACGCAAAAACGGGATGAGGCTGGTCCGCGAGCACCTGCTCAAGACCTACGCCTCCCTGGCCACGGACAAGGAAATCCCTTTGCCCCTGGAACACCGTCATTTCTATGCCGAAGTCGCTCGGGACGCCTGCCTGGAGACGTTCGGGTAGCGGACGGCCGACACACAGCCCTTTCGGGATTGACCCGTCATTCCCGATTCCAATTGAACACTGCCGTGATATCGAAGTCGCCGTCGTAGTGCTCCGGGAGCAGGGGCTCGATCAGGGTCACGAAGACGTCCAGGATCACGCCGATGTCTCGGGCTTCCTCGACGTCGGCCACCAGGACGTCGATGGACTTCGAGTACCTGGGGTTCATCAGGTCTCCGACGAACCGCACGCCAAAGCCTTCCACGTAGACCCGTTTGCCCAGCCAGCCCCGCAGGTCCTGGGAAACCGCCACCGTCCATCCGGGTCTTGGAGTCTGCATGATCGCGGTGTTTTCCACGTCTTCATTGGTTTCCTCGGGCCTGGCCGTGTAGGCGGTCAGGCGCAGCCGGTGGGTGTTGGCCTCGCGGTAGCGGTCCAGCATCAGCTTGAGGATCGTGATCTTGTCCTGGGCCTTGAGCAGCTCCAACTGATGCTCGGCGCTCACCAGGCTCTCTTCGGCTGAAGGCGGCACCATGTCCTGGACACGTGCGCCTGACTGAACCAGGAGGTAAACGTTCGTCAGGGCCAGGATGAGAATGATCGGGAGCGAAAAACGCATGGGATGGTCTGTGGCGTCGCGAGGCGTAGACCGGGCCGCCTCCTCCGGTCAGCGCATGGCCTCGGGAAACAGCTTGGCCGCGGTTTCGCGCAGTTTGTATTTCTGGATCTTGCCGCTGGCGGTCATGGGGTAGGACTCCACGAAGGCGATGTATCTCGGCGTCTTGTAGCGAGCGATCTTCCCCCGGCAGAAGTCCCTGACCTCTTCCGGCGTAAGCGTCACGCCGGGCTTGGGAACGATGAACGCGCCCACCTCCTCCCCGTACTTGCGGCTGGCCACGCCCACCACCTGGACGTCGGATATTCCCTCCATGGTGTACAGGAATTCCTCGATCTCCCGGGGATAAACGTTCTCCCCGCCCCGGATGATCATGTCCTTGATCCGTCCGGTGATGGCCAGGTAGCCGTCCTCGTCCATCACGCCCAGGTCGCCGGAGTGCAGCCAGCCGTCCGCGTCGATGGTCTGGGCCGTGGCCTCGGGCATGTTGTAGTAGCCCTTCATCACGTTGTAGCCCCGGCAGCAGACCTCGCCCTGGACGCCCGGCGGCACGGGCTGGTTGGTTTCCGGGTCCACCACCCGGACCTCGATGGCCGGCATGGCCCGACCCACCGTGGCCACCCGGCGGTTGACGTCGTCGTCCACCCGGGTCTGGGTCATCACCGGCGAGGTCTCGGTCAGGCCGTAGCAGATGGTGATGTCGCGCATGTACATCTTTTCCATGACCTGGCGCATCACCCGCACCGGACAGGGCGAACCGGCCATGATTCCGGTGCGCAGGGAGCTGAAGTCGAACTTGGGAAAGAGGCGGTGCTCCAGCACGGCGATGAACATGGTCGGCACGCCGTAGAGGGCCGTGCAGCGCTCCTGCTCCACCGAGGCCATCACATGCACCGGGTTGAACCCTTCCAGGATGACCAGGGTGCTGCCGTGGCTGACCGCGGCCAGCACGCCCAGCACGCAACCGAAGCAGTGAAACAGCGGCACGGGCAGGCAGATCCGGTCCTTGTGGGTGAAAAGCTGGTTCTCGCCGATCCAGAAGCCGTTGTTGGCGATGTTGTAGTGGGTGAGCATCACCCCCTTGGGAAAGCCGGTGGTCCCGGAGGTGTACTGCATGTTCACCACGTCGTGGGGATCCAGCGTGGCCTGTCTGGCCAGATAGTCGGCCTGGGAAACCATGTGCCCCAGGGCCAGCAGTTCAGGAATGGAGTACATGCCCCGGTGTTTTTCCGGCCCCAGAAAAAAGATCCGCTTCAAGTGCGGAAAACGTTTGCTGCGCAGGTGCCCCCGGGCGTCGACGCGCAGTTCGGGGACCAGTTCGTTGACCGTGGCCACGTAGTCCGTATCCCGGAATCCGTCGATCAGAAAGATGGTCTCCGCCTCGGACTGCTCCAGGAGATAGGCCAGTTCGTTGGATTTGTAGTTGGTGTTCACGGTCAGGAGCACCGCGCCGATCTTGGCCGTGGCGAACTGCAGCGCCACCCAGTAAGGCACGTTGGTGGCCCAGACCGCCACTTTCTCCCCTTTTTGCACCCCCAGGTGCATCAGGCCCTTGGCCAGTTGATCCACCACCTCCCCGAACTCCTGGTAGGTGAGGCGAAAGTTGCGGTCCACGTAGACCACGGCGTCATTGTCCGGATAGTCCCTGACGGCCTCGTCCAGAAGTCGGCCCAGGGTGATTTCTCGAAGAATTGGCTTGTCCACGAATGCTCCCCAGATGGACGTTTGTTGAGCAACTACCTGTTCGGAACGTTACTCAGGGATGTACAATACCGCGTAGATCTCCGCCGGTTCCGGGCCCACCGCTCCCACGTGATGCGGAATCGCGGAGTTGTAGTAGACCGAGTCTCCGGCCTTGAGTCGCTGGGTCTCCCGGCCGTAGCGCAGCTCGATCTCTCCGGATACGACGACGATGAATTCCTCGCCCTCATGGGCGGAAAGGCTTTTTTCCTGGGCCGGGTCGGGGAGCACCTGGATGAAGAAGGGCTCCATGTGCCTGTCGGTCTTGCCCAGGCCCAAGGGGAAGAAGCGCAGGGCCAGCGGACCGCCGTGGTCCTTGTGCATGTTCAGCCCGGCCTGGCGTTCTTCGAGGCGCACGATCAGCGGATCGCGGCTGACCTGATCGTCCAGAAAGGTGCCCAGCCGCACGCCCAGGCCCCGGGCGACCTTCAGCAACGGGCCGAGGGAGGGGACATCCCCGGAGTCTTCCATGCGGGAGATGAATTCCGGAGCCAAACCAGTGCGCTCGGCCAACTGCTCCCGGTTGATTTCCCGCTCCTCCCGCAAGTTGCGGATTCTGACGCCGACGTTTTCTTTGCTCATGTTCCGAACCTTTGGTAAGCATGACCGCCGAGGCGGTCCGGTTGAACACCTATTTCGCCTTGCCGTGAAGGATTCCTGACAAACGGTCCTTCGGCCCGGCAAGACGTTCTCCAGCCGTCAAGAAAGGTTGTCATATTCAGCATCCAGCCCTCGCGCAACCCCAGGCCCGAACCATGTCCATCCATCATGTCCAGCCGATCCGCCATCCCATCGACGTCGTCGGACTGGGACAAGGGCCGCGGCATGGCCATGCGGAACTGGAACGCTTGATCCAGGAGGCGGACATGCTGGCCGCCGGGGAACGCATCCAGGCGGACTTCCCGAATTTCCGGGGCGAACGAGTCGTGCTCAAGGCTCCCCTAGCCTCGCCGCTGGAACGATTGGACCAGGCCTGGGAAGCCGGACGCCGCGTGGTGGTGCTGGTGGGCGGGGACCCCTGTTTTTACGGAATCGGCCCGCTGCTGGTCCGCCGTCTGGGGCGCGAAAACGTTCGGCTGCATCCCGGAACCACCACGCTCCAGGCAGCCGCCGCGCTGCTGGGCATCGCTTGGCAGAACGTCCCGGCGGTCTCCCTGCACGGTCGGGATCGAACCGCGTCGTTATTCGCGGCCCTGGGCCGCAACCATCGGGTGGCCGTGTATACGGACGGGCGGCATGCCCCGGCGGCCCTGGCCCGGATGCTCCTGGAACGCGGGGCTGAAATTTTTCAGATGTGGGTTTTCGAGGACCTGGGACTGCCCAGCCAGAATTGGGGAGCGTACTCCTTGGAACAAGCCGTCGAACAGGCCTTCTCTCCGTTGAACCTCGTCCTCCTGGAACGGGTCCGAGAGCCGGAAATCACCCTGACCCTGGGAATGGCCGTAGAGGATTACGTTCACGAGCGCGGCCTGATCACCAAACCGACGATTCGGGCCGCAGCCCTGGCGGCCCTGGCCCTGGAGCCGGATCATCTGCTCTGGGATCTGGGGGCCGGGTGCGGTTCCGTGGGCATCGAAGCCGGCCTGCTCCTGCCCAGGGGCGGCGTGGTGGCCGTGGAGCGGGAGGAGCGCCGCGTCGCGATGATCCGGGAGAACGTCCGGCGAACCAACGCCTTCTGGGTCCAGGTGGTCCACGGCCAGATGCCCGACTGTCTGGAAACGTTGCCCCACCCGGATCGGATCTTTCTCGGCGGCGGCCTCGGAAGCAGTTTAGGATGCAGCCCGGAAAGCAGCCCCAAAAACAGCCCTGGAAACAGCCCGGGAAACATTCAGGGGCACGGCCCGGGTGATATTTCGAAGGATATTCTGGAATCAGCCTGGGACAGGCTCAAGCCCGGCGGCAAGCTGGTGGCCGCCACCGTGCTTCTGGGAAGCATGCACCGGGCCAAAACATTTCTGGAGCACCGCGGCCTTGGTCTGGAAATCGTCCAGGTCCAGGCCGGGCACGGCGCTCCCCTGGCCGACGACCTGCGCATCAGCGCCCAAAACCCCGTCTTTCTGCTCAGCAGTCGCAAGCCCATGTCATGAGTGCAACACCCACCCCCAACGTCTACTTCGTCGGCGCGGGTCCGGGGGACCCGGAACTGCTGACCCTCAAGGCCCAACGGCTGATCCGGGAAGCGGACCTGATCATCTACGCAGGGTCCCTGGTTCCGGTGGCCATGCTGGAAGAGGCCGGGCCCGAATGCCGGATCGTGGATTCCTCCGGACTGACCTTGGACCAGACCCATGAACTGATTCGGGACGCGGCCCGCTCGGGCCATCGAGTGGTCCGGCTGCACACCGGCGACCCCGGCCTGTACGGCGCGGTGCGTGAACAGGCCCGCCTTTTGGACGCGGAGGGGATCTCCCATGCCGTGGTTCCGGGTGTAACCGCGGCCATGGCCGCCGCGGCGGCGGCCAACGTGTCCTTCACCATTCCAAAGATTTGCCAGTCCCTGATCCTGACCCGCCTGGACGGCCGGACCAGGGTCCCCGAACTGGAACAACTGCGGAGGCTGGCCGTTCACCAGGCGGCCCTGGCCGTCTACCTCTGCGGCCCCAGCCACCAAAAGCTGGCTCGGGAACTGCTCGACGGCGGCTACCCTCCGGACACCACGATCATCGCCGCCCACCGCGTCGGCTGGCCCGAGGAAGACATCCAACGCCTGACCCTGGACAAGCTGGCCAAGACCGGGGCAAAACCTCTCTGGGAACGCCAGACCATCTTCCTCGTCCTTCCCAGCCAGGAACTAGCCACCTCCTCCAGACTTTACGCCCCGGAGTTCGAACATGGGTTTCGAAAAAACGAAAAGAACCAAACTCTGCAATAACACATCGCCATGCAAAACGACGCAATAATCTACGTAGCCGGCCATCGCGGCCTGGTAGGTTCGGCTCTGGTTCGGGCTTTGGAGGCCAAAGGGTGTCGGAACGTTCTCCAGCGGACCAGCTCGGAATTGGATCTGACCGACCAGGGGGCCGTGCGCCGGTTTTTCGAGCAAGAACGTCCGGACTACGTCTTCCTGGCAGCGGCCAAGGTGGGCGGGATTCTGGCCAACAACACCTATCCGGCCCAGTTCATCCACGTCAATCTGGCCATCCAGACCAACGTGATCCACGAGGCATGGCGTTGCGGAACGCGACGACTGCTCTTTCTGGGGTCGTCCTGCATCTTTCCCAGGGACTGCCCCCAGCCCATGAAGGAGGAGTACCTGCTCACCGGTCCCCTGGAGCCCACCAACCGGCCCTACGCCGTGGCCAAGATCGCGGGCATCGAGATGTGCTGGGCCTACAACCGGGAGTACGGCACACGCTTCTTGGCCGTGATGCCCACCAACCTCTACGGCCCCAACGACAACTACGACCTAGCCGGCAGCCACGTCATCCCGGCGATGATCCGCAAGTTCCATGAGGCCAAGGTCTCCGGCGCGCCGCACGTCACGCTCTGGGGCACGGGTGCGCCGCGCCGAGAATTTCTGCATGTGGACGACTTGGCCCGAGCCTGCGTGTATCTAATGAATTCGCCCGAGGAGGACTATGCCGGGCTGCTGAGGGAGGACGTCGCGCCGCTGCTGAACATCGGCTCCGGCGAGGACCAGACCATCCGCGAACTGGCGAGGATAGTCCGCGAGACCGTCGGGTACGAAGGGGAGATCGTCTGGGACACGGACAAGCCGGACGGCACTCCGCGAAAGTTGCTGGACGTCTCCCGGATGCGGGGTTTGGGCTGGGAGCCCACCTTCGGCTTGAGAGAGGGATTGGGGGCGACCTACCGGGATTTCCTTTCCAACCAGAAAATATCGCCTGCCGCGAATGACGCTGCTTGAGCTGATCTGAAACAGTCCCTGGGCGGAATTTCGCGCAAAAAGTCGAAGTCGGCATCCCGAACTGGAATAAAGTCTTCCCTTATCTGAGTGTTGAAAAAGTCCCTTGTCGGCAGTCCGTTCAAAAACCCCAAGTGCAAGGAGCAAGAAAAGCTACCGGACACGTCCTGTGTCCGGCCTTCACGGGCTGTACTTCGCCACATTTTCGATTTGCCGTCCTGGCAATCGAATCAAGGTCGAAGCGTAGTTATTGATACGTGAGAGTTTGAACTTTTCGAGGCGACGCAACAATTGGGATTTTTTCAACGCCTTTTTTGGGACGACCGGGATCAGTATTGCAGACCGGCACGGCGTTTTCGTTGCATCCGTCCGCTCAAGAAGCCGAAAAACCAAGCCGTGAAAACGACCCCGCCACCGAATAGAAACCAGCGGAGACGCTCGGATGCCCGGAGTTCTTCGTTATCGGAGCTGAGTTGTCGAACCCTGATCTGCGCCTGTTCCAATTGCGCCATGGTGGTGTCATGGCGCTCACGAAGTTCCACGACATGGGCGGCTTCCGTAAGCAGCGTCGCGTGTTCCCGCTCCAGGACATCATGGTTTCTGATTGATTCAGAAAGGGCGCTTTCCAATTGATTCTTTGCCGCTTCCAACTCGGCGATCCGGCCCAAAGCTCCGCCGGATGTTTCTCGAAGGTCTTCATGTTCTTGCCGTAGTTGTTCCAGTTGCAGTCGCGCAGGCAGTTCGGTTGTGGTGAACCGTTGCAGTACCCACCCAGTGCTGCCATCCGCATCCCGCACGCGCAGCCATCCATCACTTTCTTCCAGGACGGTCAGCAAGGCTCCGGAGGGCAGCATCTTTACGATCCGATGGTCAGTGGAGGGACCGGTTCGTTGAGTAATCTGCTGCAGTTCCGCGACGTATGTGGATCTGGCAAACAGATCGTCTGCGTTCAGTAGGATCGAGAGAAAAAAAAGGGCGGCTATCCGCGAAAGCATCATCATGTTTATTTTTAGCTCCATCAGGGTTTGTTTAAACGGAGATTTTTCAGGACCACCTCTCTAGTGGAGTTTTCACGGTCAGCGCTTGTCGGCCAGAGTATCTTTTCCAGGATGCTCTTTGTTTGTTCGTGAGAACGATGAAATTGCGATGATCATGCACGCAAGGAAGACAATGCTCATGCCAATGACATTATGAAAAGGCATCATTTTTCTCCAAAATGAGTATTCGTCCTTTCATGTATTTTGATCTACAGCGAAAGAAAACATACCTACTGACTTCAGTATGCTTCTGATCTGATTTATAGTAAGATGCTCTATCCAATATTATGACGGATATTCAATATAAATAACATACGAAAGATCAGATGCCGTGTCCGTTCGAAAATTACTGTTCAGCATCAATATTCGCGCCATAATTGTGAAACATGTGCCAAACATCTTCACACAGCCACTCCATTGTCGCCCGTGAGTCATAAATGCCGAGAAAATTATCCGGATGAGTCTTGAGCAGCCGGGCATATTTTTTGGTTTCCGCACCGACAACTTGATGGTCCGTGCCGCTGAATAGAAAAACAGCTTTTGGTTGTCGCGTACTGTGAATTTTTTCAATGCATGCGGAGGCCACATCTTCCGCGGAACAGGATTTTTTTTTCATTATCGACATTCCTTCAAGGATAAGAACCAGTATTCATCTGCATTATCTCGTTACGCAATCATGAGAGATCATTTCCGCTGAGGGCATTGGATGTTCTTGCTCATCTGCAGGAGGCAACCGTAACTGGGCTTTAACTGACTTGGATGACCAGGCACCCACCTCTACCATGAATGATGGCGACCTTTACGGCGATCTCCTGCTATGGCACAGGGTCCCGAAAGCGAAAAATGCCTTTCGGGACCTGCTTTTCCGTTACTGAGTCAAAGGCACGCGGAACACTTCCTCGCCAACCTGCACATCGACATGCTCGCTCGCCACATCGACGAGAGTGCCCGCACGGGCTTCACCTGGGCACTCTTCTTCCGTGATCACGATGCTCATGCTTCCCTCATGAATGCAAACAATCATATCCTGCCCTTTTTCGAACGTTCCCGCGACCAGTGCAAAGGGAATCATAAAAACGAAGCCCAAAACGATTCCAGTCAGAAAACCTCTCATACAACCTCCATTTCATTAGGCCACATCCTGACGACGTGACAATTCGAATACAACTCCAGTCCCCAATGACCGGAGACAACTTCGACAAAGCAATCCGCATGCCACACGTAATCTAGTATATTTTAATGTTTTTTTGCTTTCCTTCCAGGACTTATCGTGCAGTTTCGGTACTTCGGTTTCATTTTTTGCACCCCACTTATATGAAAACCGAAAGCTTCAAGTGATCCGCATCTGACGGAAGGCAAGGATTGAATCGGATAATCGCGGTTGTGATCCGTGGCGTGGGCTGACATGATAGGGACTGGGCGAAGCGCCTCGGGTCAACACCGGACTGGGAGGGATAATGGGCAAGGCATCGATTCCGTTGCGCATCGGGGTAACGACGAAACTCCTGGTATGGAGTCTCGCTCTGATTACGTGCTTCTCTATCATTATCTTTTCTCTCTTCTTGGGCATCAGGGATGTCGTCTCCACTTCGGGACGGATCGTCAGTGAAGATTTCGCCAGGGTCGCAAGATCCGATCAGGTCATGGATACTCTTTTGAGTTATCTTGAAAATTTTCGGAAGTACGAGATTTTGGGCCGGGAGGAGTATCTTTCGGCCTCCTGGGATCACTTGGAAACCCTTCGTTTATTAGTGAGTGCATTCGCCGGCCAAGGTGACCCTTCTCCGGGAATTTCCTTCTTACATGCGGATCTTGCAAATTATCATCACAATGGGGAACATGCCGGATTGCCCGGTGAAGAACGTACAGAGCTGTGGATCACTCTGATTTCGATGGATCGTCTGAGCATTTTTGACCGGATCAATGTGAGCGTCCAGGAGATTTACGACCGAGGAGAAGCAGCATACCGTTGGGGGCTGACGGGGTTGGCGGCGATGACTTTTTTGGGTGTTGCTACGAGCCTTGGCATTGCCCTGCATTTGAATCGCTCACTGCGGGAAATCCGTCTGGGCATCAGCAGAATGGCCAATGATGAGGAGTTCCGGCCGATCGAGACGAATTCCTCGGATGAACTGGGAGAGTTGGCTGGGGCGTTCAACGAAATGGCCGAACGTCTGGAGGTGGAAGCCCGTGTGCGCGCGGAATTCATATCCATGCTCAGTCACGAAATCCGTACGCCGTTGACAAGCATCCGGGAGGCCGTCAGTCTCGTCCAGGACGGGGTTCTGGGAACGGTGGATCAACGCCAGTCAGCCTACCTGGATATTGCGCAAAAAGAGGCGCACAGACTTTCTGATCTGCTTACGAAATTGATGCAGATCTCCAACTTGGGTGCAAAGCGGATCGACCTCTCCGTGCAAGCCTTGCCCCTCCTAAATCTGGTTCGCGAGGCCATCCTGCGTATCCAACCCATTGCCGTGAAGAAATCCATAATCGTCGAACCGCCTCGTCTGAAGGAAGTGGTTTGGGTTTTGGCGGACAAGGAACATATTCAGCAAGTGCTCTTCAACCTGCTGGGAAATGCCCTGAAATTCGCCCCATGTGGCTCATTGGTCACGATCAACGTTACGGTGCTGGAGGCATCCGGCATGGTGAAAACCTGTGTCATGGATCAAGGTCCGGGAATCCCTCCGGGGGAACGAAAATATGTTTTTCAACGTTTCTACCGTGGAGAAGGCGTCAAAAAAATTTCCGATGGAGCCGGGCTGGGCTTGAGTATTTCCCGGCGGATCATCGAGGCGCATTCAGGAGAGATATGGCTGGAGGATACGTCATCAACCGGAAGCGCGTTCTGTTTCACGCTCCCCCTGGTCATGAACCATCGGGACTAAGGCTTATGCGACAACCATTTCGAACAATTGCTCTCGTCCTGGCGGGTTTGCTGATCACGGCGCTCTTGGGCTGTTCCTCCGGGGGGGCGCCGTGGAGGTTCGACAAGGACCTGCTTCGGCCTGCGTTGGGCGAGGTCGACTGGAGTCTGGGCCACGATCGACTGGCACGGGCGTTGAGCGCCTACCAGCGTGAGGGCTATGTCGAGGCGCGATCGCTGTTCCTCAGGGCTGCCCTGGAGACGGATAAGGTGGATATTTTGGACAGGGCGATGCTGGGAGCCGTTCTTTCCGGCTTGCTGTCCGCTGAGGACGTGGACGCGGTTGAACGGCATTTGCGCGATTTTGATCATCTCGCTTTGAGACTCGGGGCTGGAGACGTGCCCCTGAACCCGGATCTGATGCGCCCCGTGCTCCAGTTTGCCCTGGAATTCCATGCTGCGCGACAGGATAGCCGAGTGCTGCGAACGGAATTCGAGGTAAAGTCCAGACAGGTCGCGGCGTTACGGGAAGAAGTCGCTCTGCTGCGGAGCCAGGTCGAGGAACTGGAAGGCTTGTTTCAGTTTTTGGAGCAACAAAAACGTCAACTCTCCGTGCCTGGAGTTGTCAATTGAGCCAAGAAGAAAATTTCGTTGAAAATTGCGTCCTGGTGGTGGATGACGACCCGAACATTCTCCATCTCCTGGAGACACGGCTGGCTTCCGCCGGATTCTCCGTCCTGACCGCCCAGGACGGTCAGGACGCCTTGGCGCAATTGCACGACCAGGCCGTTGATCTGGTGCTTTCCGATATCCGGATGCCCGGGCTGAACGGCCAGGAACTGTTGAAAGAAGTTCGGAAGGGATGGCCCGGATTGCCGGTTATTTTGCTGACGGCTTACGGACGCATCCCCGAAGCCGTGGCGTCCGTCCAACAAGGAGCGGCCGACTACCTGACCAAGCCGTTCAATGGGCGGGAGCTCGTTGCCAAGGTCAAGGAGGTGCTTGCCGGAAGGCCGAGCACCCGAACGACGAGCCTCGCCCCTTCCGACATGAGGGATATCGGGTTGGTGGCGGGACAAAGCCCGGCCATGGCCAAGCTGTTGACGTTGATCAAGCGTGTTGCCCCAAGTGACGTCACCGTGCTCGTTGAGGGAGAATCCGGAACAGGCAAGGAACTTGTCGCCCGGTTGCTGCATCGGTTGAGCAGACGTGCAAGCGGGCCACTGGTGGTGGTTGATTGCGGTTCAACGCAATCGACGTTGCTGGAAAGTGAACTTTTCGGCCACATCAAGGGCGCATTCACCCATGCCCTGCAGGAGAAGCAGGGTCTGATCCAGGCGGCGAACGAGGGGACGCTGTTTCTGGATGAAATCGGCAATATTTCCATGGAGATGCAGACACGGCTACTACGGTTTCTGCAGGAAAAGACCGTGCGCAGGCTTGGCGATGTGCATACCACCACGGTCAATTGCCGGGTTGTCGCGGCCACCAATGCCGACTTGGCGGCCATGGTGGGGCAGGGGACGTTCCGTGAGGATCTTTACTACCGCCTCAAGGTCGTTCGGGTGCACGTCCCGCCGTTGCGGGATCGACGGGAGGACATTCCTGCTCTGGCGGAGTTTTTTCTGCAATCCTTCTGCGAACAGTCCAACATGCCGTGTCCTGAACTCTCAACAGCCGCCCTGCGCCTCTTGGAAAAGCATCCCTGGCCGGGCAATATCCGAGAATTGCGGCACGTTATGGAAGTTTCCTCTTTGTTGTCGGACAAACCGGTGCTCACCGCCGAGGACCTGCATGTGGAGCCGTCCGCGCAGCAGCCTGAAGCCTCGGTGCTCTCCCTGGATGAAAGCGAACGCAACGCGATAATCCGCGCTCTTAAACACGTGAACTGGGTGCAAAAGGACGCCGCCGACCTCCTGGGCATCAGCCGAAGGGCGATGCATTACAAGGTGCGAAAATACGGGATTGATATTCCCAAGCGGGGGGAAAAATCCTGAGCCGCCATCAATAACTCGGTGGCCGGCAAGAGGAGAACATCCGTCAGCGTACAAGATGCAGGAGGCCGCAATCGTTGATAAAAACAGATGTCCTGGTTGGACGCATCGCGTGCATGCCCAAGGGGGCCACGGGACTATGACTTGCTGTCCGGCAGGGTGACGTTGAACTCCAGGACTTCGCAGTCCCCGTCGCGGTTCACGTCGACATTGATGTGTTCCAGCTCCACATGGACGTACTTCTGGACCACGAGCAGGATTTCCTGGCGCAGTCTGGGCAGGAAGTCGTAGCCCGAGTTCTGGGCGCGTTCGTGGGCGACGATGATTTGCAGGCGGTTCTTGGCGACCTGGGCCGTGGATTTTTTGGATCGAAAATAGCTGAAAATACCCATCTCAACCCCCCAGCAACCGCGAGAAGAAACCCTTCTTGGCCGGTTGGATGAAACGGTGAGCGACGTCTTCCCCGATCAGCCTGGATACCGCGTCGGCATAAGCCTGGCCGGCATCGCTGACCTCGTCCAGGATAACGGGTTCACCGGAGTTGGAAGCGGTCAGGACGGACTTGGATTCCGGGATGACCCCGAGCAGGGGAATGGCCAGGATTTCCTGAACGTCCTCCACGCTGAGCATGTCTCCGCGTTGGACGCGTTCGGGGTCGTAACGGGTCAGCAGCAGGTGTTCCTTGATCACTTCGCCGTTCTTGGCCTTGACGGTCTTGCTTTGCAGCAGTCCCAGAATACGGTCTGAATCGCGCACCGAGGAGACTTCGGGGTTGGTGACCACGATGGCCTCGTCCGCGAAATGCATGGCCATCAGGGCGCCGTGTTCGATTCCGGCCGGGGAATCGCAGATGACGTAGTCGAAGCGGGAATTCAGGTCCTCCAGCACCTTGGCCACCCCGTCCTGGTGCAGGGCTTCCTTGTCCTTGGTCTGGGAGGCCGGTAGGATGTAGAGGTTCTCCACGCGCTTGTCGCGGATCAAGGCCTGGTTCAACGTGGCGTCGCCCTGGATGACGTTCACGAAGTCATAGACCACCCGCCGCTCACAGCCCATGATCAGATCCAGGTTGCGCAGGCCGACGTCGAAATCAAGGACGGCGGTTTGAAAGCCGCGTCTGGCCAAGCCGGTGGCCAGCGACGCGCTGGAGGTGGTTTTGCCGACTCCTCCCTTTCCGGACGTGACAACGATAATTTTTCCCACGGTTCCTCCTGATCAAGAACGCTGTTCAGGGTGTTGAATGTGTTTCGAGTATTGGCGGCGGACGGATCAGATCGCCTCGACCAGCAATTGATGTCCGGCCAGTCTAACCTGGACCTGGCGTCCGAGCATGTCCTCGGGCAGGTCCTCGCTGACCTGATAAAACCCGGCCACGGAAATCAAATCCGCGCGCAGCTCCTTGCAAAAGATGCGCGCGTTTTCATTGCCCATCACCCCGGCCAGGGCCCGGCCGCGCAACGGAGCGTAGATGTGGACGTTGCCGTCGGCGATGACTTCGGCCCCCGGACCGACCGGGGCCAGGACGATCAGGTCGCGGTCCTTGGCATAGATTTGTTGTCCGGACCGGACCGGTTTTTCCACCAGCATGGCCTGCTTCTCCTGGGACGGGCAGGCGGGCTGTTCCGTCTGCACTGGCGAAGAGGCTTGTTTCCCGGCGGGGAAAACCCCCAGGTACAGGGTCGGGGCAAGGCGCTCCTGATATTCGTTCCCGCCCTGGATGCCCACGGGCGTCAGACCCTTTTCGCGCAAGGTCCGGACTAGGGCCTGCAAATTGATGCTTTCGCGCAACTCCCCCAGGCCGCTCAGATCCACGATGACGGCCATGTTGCGAAAGAACTCCGGCGTCTGGCTCAGACGGCTGTCCACGTCGGCGGTCAGTTCTTCCAGGTTTGGCGTCAAGGGACGAAACAGCGTGCAGGGGGCGACTTTGCCCCGGATCTCAAAAGCCGACATCGAATGGTTTCCGGCGCTTTCCGGACAGGACGCCCGGCCGGCGTGACGATGGGTGGAGGGGAGGCAAGTCGTGCTGGGCCATGACGGCAAGGTTTACAGCGGGATGCGCTTGAAGACAAGCCCAGAGGAACAGCCCAGGGGGGAGTGCGGTCCAAGGCAGCTTTGCTCTCGATCCTCGCCCGCTATCTGAATCGAAATCGAAATCGTGATCGTGATCGAAATCGTGATCGAAATCGAACGTCATGTCCAAGAAGATGGCGTCATCACGGGGTGATGCACGGGATTTTCCAGTTCCGATTCAAATATCGATTTCGATCGCGATTTCGATTTTGATGGGAACAGAGTAACGGAACAGGGGTCGGCGGATATAATAGCACCTCGCCAATCACGAACCGAATTCGAACTGGGCCAGGACTTTCGCGGCCATGCAGGCCGCCCCGTATCCGTTGTCGATGTTCAGGACGGCGATGCCCGGGGCGCAGGAGTTGAGCATGGCCATCAGCGCGGCCAGCCCCTGGAAGCTTGCCCCGTAACCCACGGAGGTGGGCACGGCGAGGATCGGCTTTCCGGTCAGTCCGGCCAGCACGCTGGGCAAGGCCCCCTCCATGCCCGCGACCACGATCAGCAGTTTGGCCTGAAACAGGGTCTCCATGTGCGGTTGCAGGCGATGCAGTCCGGCCACGCCCACGTCGCTGATCAGTCCCGCGTTCAGCCCGAGGAACGCGGCCGTGCCGAAGGCCTCCAGGGCCACGGGCAGATCCGCGGCCCCGGCGCAGGCCACGACCACCGCGCCCTGATTCGGCCAGGGCTCGTTCACGGGGAGTTCCGCGCCCAGACTGAAAAGTCGGGCCCGGGGCCAGTATGTTCCTTGGGGATAGGCCGCGCACAGCGCTTCGGACTGTTCCCGGTTCACCCTGGTGGCCAGCACCGGCTGCCCGGAAGCGGCCAAGCCGCCCACGGCCCTGACCATCTGTTCGGGATCCTTTCCCTGACCGAAAACCGTTTCTCCGTGCCCCGTGCGCAGGGCCCGATGGGTATCCAGGTTCACGCCGCACCCGACCTCCAAAAAAGGCGTGAAGCACAAGCGGTCCAGGGCCTTGTCCGGCGTGGTCCGTCCTTGGGCCACATCGTCCAGCAGGCGGTGCATCTCGTTTTTTTCCATCGTATTCTTTTCCTCAGCCTGCGCAACACAATCCGGCATTCCGGTGGAGCAGGGGGGTGAGTGTAGGCGTGACAAGCGAAGCGTATCCAGCGTCCGATCAGCCTTGCACTACAATGCGAGGTTCGATTTCGTCAATTATTCGTTTGTGGTGGGGTCCAATCCGCAAGATATACCTGCTCAACTCAAAAGTTCCCAAAAACCTCCCAGAGAGAACCCCAAACAAAATACTGCCCTACTGGTATATTACCAGATCTCAAGAACACCATGCCTTTTCCTACTGCTCTAGCGGTATTTTATTTGACAAGGGCTTCGCAAAGCCATAAATACTGCCTTAGCAGCAACTTTGTGGAGAATGGTATGCCAAAAGTCATCAAAAAAAAGCCAACACCTGTGCAAAGCGGTCCCCTCGACGCCGAGACCCTGGGAAGGTTCGTTCGTGCCCGCCGAACCCAATCCGGGCTGGGAATGCATGAGGCCGCGGCATTTTGCGGGGTCGCAGTCGATACCCTGAGCAAGATCGAAACAGCCAGGGGAGACGTCAAACTCTCCAGCATCCTGACGGTCTGCCGCATGCTCGGCATCCATCTCAGCGTCGAACCTTGGGAGGAGTGATGGCGGCGGCCTTGTCCGTATTTCTGAATCGCGAACCACTGGGTCTGGCAACCTTTGAGGGCAAGGACGATCGCTACGGCCTGGAGTATGCCCCATCATGGCTCAATGGCCAGTGGTATGCCATATCGCCGCATCTAAAGCCGGGAGAGTGCGAATCCGAGAAAGTAAAGCGCTTTCTTTCCAATCTCCTTCCGGAAGGTAAGTGGCTGGAAGAACTTTCGGTCGACAACCAGATATCCAAGAGCAATGTCTTTGGTCTTGTTGCATTGATTGGTACCGAGACGACCGGGGCGCTGACTTTTCAATATCATGGCACCGACCAGGAGCCTCGGCCAACTGAATTTCGTGAGGTCGGCGCAGAGGAACTGGCCGAGCGGATTGCACAGCGCCAAAGGATTTCCATTGCCAACTGGGATGGCAGGCATCGCCTATCGGTCACCGGCGTTCAAGATAAACTGCCGATCATGATCAGGCCCGACGGCGCCATGGGATTCGGCGAGGGCGAACTGGCTTCGACGCATATTCTTAAGTTTGGTCGGCGACCTGATATGCACATGATAATCAACGAGTTCCTCTGCATGAAGCTGGCGGAGTTGGTCAAGCTGCCTGTTGCCAAGGTCTCCTTGCAGCGTTTTGGTGAGCCGGTTCTGGTCGTCGAGCGGTTCGATCGGCGCTGGTTGGGGGATAAGGTAGACAGGCGGCATCTCATTGATGGCTGCCAGATGCTCAATCTGCCGCCAACTTACAAATATGAGCGTCCTTTCGGCAAGTCAGGGGAAGGGGCTCGCATAAGGACGGGGGTCAGCCTGCCGAAACTCTTTGCTTCGAGTCGGAACTGTCGCATTCCGGCCTTGGCCGGAAGAGATCTGCTGAACTGGACCCTGTTCCAGATCCTGATCGGCAACAGCGATGCGCATGGCAAGAACATCTCTTTCTTTGTCGGCAAATCAGGGATCGACGTGGCACCGAGCTACGATCTGTTGAGCATCGACATCTATGGAGATGAGTTCGAACGGGATTTGGCCATGGCGATCGGAGACGAATTTGTTGCCGAAAAAATCTTGCCCTATGACTTGGCGGAATTCTGTGACGCAAGCCATCTGCCGCTGCGCCAGGTGGCGACCAGCCTGAAAAAAATCTGTTCAGCGGCGTTGGAACGTATGGGGAGTTTGCCCCTGGACAATGTCCGGCACGGAGCGGAAATGGACTTTTCCCAAGAGCTGATGGCAAAGGTCAAGGGGAATGCCACACGCCTCCTGGCCATCGCCGAAGAGCTTCCACATGTCAGGCTTTAAGGAAAAAGTTTCGGAAAGTCGGAAAGTTCCGAAATTCCCGCCGGGACCAAGTCCAGGTTCCAGGAACACCATACACATACTCATTAGCGGTCAAAATCAACCAAACAAGTAAGCCTGTAGCCCCTTACACCGAAGGATGCCAGAAAGAAGGCGTTACGTTTTGTCAACCAATTATGAACCATCCCGTGGGGATGGAGAACAAATGCATTATTCGTGGACGATCCGGCCGTTGAAGACGGTCATGACCACCGGAGTGGCGGCGATGTCGGCGGGGTCGCAAGTATAGATGTCCCGTTCCAGGATCACAAGGTCCGCGGCCGCGCCGAGCTTGATCGCGCCGTGGTGGTGGGCGAGGTTGTAGGCTCGGGCCGGGGAGCTGGTGTAGGCGGCCACGGCCTGATCCAGGCTGATTTTCTGCTCCGGATGCCAGCCGCCTTCGGGCGTCCCGTCGGACCGGGCACGGGTCACGGCGGCCTGAATGCCCACCAGCGGGTTGGGATCGCAGACCGGGCAATCCGAGCTGAACAGGAGGCACAGCCCGGCGTCCAGCATGGAGCGGAAGGCGTAAGCGTGGCGGCCGACGTCTCCGGCGCACTGGTTGATCATGTTGATGTCCAGGATCATGTTCGGCGGCTGGGCCGTGACCGGCATGTTCAGGGCCGCCAGGCGGCGGATGTCCTCCTCCCGGAGCACCTGGACATGCTCGATGCGGTGTTCCAGGGCCAGGGGCATGGCCGAGGGGGGGCGGCGGCGCTGGACTTCCTCGAAAACGCCCACCAGTTCATGCCCGGCCCGGTCCCCGATGGCGTGGACCATCACGGCCAGCCCGGCCTCTTCGGCCAGCAGGACTTCCTGGAGCATTTCCTCGGGCGGAATCAGACACAGCCCGGTGTTCCCGGTGTCCAGGTACGGTTCCAGCATCCAGGCCGTCCGGGCGCCCATGCCGCCGTCCATGAAATATTTCAGGTGGCCCAGACGCAAATACGCATCGCCCAGCCCGGTACGCAGGCCGATTTCCGCGGCCGTGGCCCGGTTTTCGCCGGGCAGACTGGTCCAGCAGCGCAGGTTCAGCCGCTCCTCCTGGCGCAAAGCCTGCCAGACCCGAAAGGTCAGCGCGGATTCGGAGATGTTTCCGGCCAGACGCACGTCATGCACCCCGGTGATGCCCAGGGCGTGCAGCCCGGCCTGAGCCCGGTCCATGACTTCCCTGGTGTGGGCGAAGGTCGGTTCGGGGATGGCGCGTTTGACGCAGTTCACGGCCTCCTCGCGCAGAATGCCGGTCAGGCGGCCCTGCTGGTCCCGCTCGATCAGACCCGAATGCTGGTCCGCCACAACCTCGTCCACCCCGGCCAGTTCCAGGGCCTTGGAACTGGCCACGGCCAGGTGCAGATCGCAGCGCCAGATCAGCACGGGCCGGTCCGGACAGGCCTTGTCCAGATCTCCGCGCAGCGGCAGACGGTTTTCCGGCCAGTCGGACTCATTAAAACCCTGTCCCTGTATCCAGTAGCCTTCCCCGGGCCGCGAGGCCAGTTCCCGCAGAAGGTCCATGCACTGTCCGAAGCTCCGGGCCTGGTCCAGGGCCGCGCCCTGTCGGCCCATGGCCCATTGGTAGTAATGGAAATGGGAATCCCAGAATCCGGGCAGCACCAGCCGCCCTTCCAGGTCGATCCGACGGGCCTTGGCAAAGGCCGGTTCGGGATGTCTCCGGTCCGGAGAAACGGAAGCAATTCGCCCGGCATGCATGGCCAGGGAGGCGGCCCAGGGCATGGCCGGGTCCATGGTCCGTATCCGGGCGTTTTCCAGGATCAGGTCAGGTTGGGACATTGGTCCTCACAGGGGTTCTCACAAGAGATACCCCTCGGGAAAGGGGTCGTTGGGATCCAGGACGAATTCATGCAGCCCGGTAAGGTGCGCGCTGCCGGTGAAGCGCACGGTGATCGCGGGATAATCCCCCACAGTTGTCTGTTCATGGACACGCGCCGTGAACGTGGTCCGCAACGGTCCGGAGTTCACGTACTCCGTGTCGTCCGTGAGCAGCCCCTTGTGGCGCAGCAGGGTCAGCTTGGCCGTGGTTCCGGTGCCGCAGGGCGAGCGGTCCAGGTGGCTTTCGCCGTAGACCACGAAACCGTGCCCTTCGCGTCGTCCAGTGTGCCGGTAAAACTCGGTCACGTCCACGGTGGCGACTTCCGGGCGCAGGGGGTGATGGACGCGGACCTGCTCGTTGGCCAGGCGGATGATCTCCATGCCCAGGTCGATGATCCGGCGTGAAGAGGCCGTGCCGATCTCCAACCCCGGCTGATCCAGATCCACCATGGCGAAAAAGCCGCCGACGCAGACCAGATCGACGCGCAGCCGTTCCAGGCCGAAGAGCCGGGGCGGGACGTCCAGGTAGACGTTTTCGGCAAATACGAAAGCCGGGACCGAGGTCAGGGTCACGCTGGACACGCGGGACGTGTCCGTTGGGTCCAATCGGGCCTCGACGGGCAGGGGACCTGAAGGCGTGTCCACGACGAGGGTTAGGACGAGCGGGTCTTCGGAGGACTGCTGAATCCGAGTGTCGTTCGGGCCGCGGCCTGGATCAAGCAGTCCCAGTTCCAGCATGGAGGTCACCGCGCCGATGGTGGCGTGGCCGCAGAGGTGGGGATAGCGACAGGCGTCCATGTAGATCAGGCCGAAGGCCGCGCCCGGCGAGACCGGATCGGTCAGGGCCGCGGCCACCATGTCCCGGTGGCCGCGCGGCTCACGGGTCAGCCGCAGCCGGACGGGATCCAGATTGTCCTGAAACCAGCGCCGCTTTTCAGCCATGGACCGCCCTGGGATTGGCCCTGGGACTGGCCCTGGAATCGGGCAAACTCCGGAGACGATCAGGCGGGTGGCCTCGCCGCCGGTATGGGAGTCCACGGTCTGGACGCGGCGGGGGTGCCTGGCGAAGAAGGCGCGGGAGACGTCCTCGGCTCGCAAGGATGCGTTCATGAACCGAGAGAAGCGGGAGACGCGGGGAGCAGTCCGCAGTGGTCCGGGGGAATGTGCACGTCCACCCGGCGGCCGATTTTCATGGGCTGCTGATCGCCCAGGGTGACCACGTGCAACTCCAGGCCGTTTTTCAGTTCCACGAAGTAGCTGACCTCGCCGCCCATGTAGCTGCGGTCCTTGATCTTCCCGGAAAAGTGGTTCGGCTGGTCCATGGCCTCGTCCTCCCCGGCCGGAACGATGTTCGGCTTCTGGGCCCGGATCACCAGTTCCACCCGGCTCTGGTCGGTCCAATCGCGGCCGTTCTTGACCAGAAAGAGCGTCCCGTCGTCCAGGCGTACTTTATACAAGCCGTCTTCCCGGCCCAAAACCGTGGCCGGGAAAAAGGTGGACGTGCCCAGAAAATCGGCCACGGTCCGGTTCACCGGATGGTTGTAGACCTCTTCCGGCGGACCTTCCTGCTGCAAGACCCCGTCGTGCATGACCACGATCTTGTCCGACATGCTCAGGGCCTCACGTTGATCATGGGTCACGAAAATGGTGGTCACGCCGATCATCTGCTGCAAGTTGTCGATCTCGCGACGCATTTCCTCGCGCAAATTCTCGTCCAGGGCGGAGAGGGGCTCGTCCATCAGCAGAACGTCCGGCTCGATGACAATGGCCCTGGCCAGGGCGATGCGCTGCTGCTGACCTCCGGAGAGCTGGGCCGGATGGCGATTTTCCACGTCCGGCAGGCGGACCAATTCCAGGGCCTGACGGACCTTCTCCCGGATCTCGTCCTTGGGCACGCTTCGATACTTCAGGCCAAAGGCCACGTTGTCGAAAATGGTCTTGTGCGGAAACAGGGCGTAGTTCTGGAAGATCATGCCCAGGTTGCGCTTGTGGATGGGCACCTCGTTGACCCGCCGACCCTTGATGAAGATGTCTCCGCTGGTAGGATGCTCCAAACCGGCGATCATCCTCAAAATCGTGGTCTTGCCGCACCCAGAGGGTCCGAGCAACGTCACCAGGGAGCCTTGCTCGATATTCAGGTCAATGGGTTTTACGGCTTGAACCTTGCCGAAATGTTTGGAAATGCCTTTGAGCTGAACAGCGTATTCTGGGGTGGTCGTCACGGTGGTCGCCTGTTTGGGTTGTGGTTAGATGGAGGTGTCTGGTTGGAATAAGGGGCGAACCCGCGGGTTCGCCCCTACTGACAGTTTTCAATTCAGAAACGAGCAGTTTTTTCTTTTGGCAAGGAACTCAAGCAATTACGAAGAGGCGTATATCAATACGTTGACGAATAATTGCGCAGAGTGACGCAGCCAAAAGGAAAAAGGGCCGTTTCCGGATGAAAACTAACTCGTCGCTCTGATGCGATCCCAGCGCTCGGCCCACTCCATCTGTTTGTCGTTCCAGTACAGCGGATCGGCGAAGAGGTAGCCGTCCAGTTTGCCCGTGGGATCAAAGGCCGGCAGCTTGCGGATGCTCTCCGGCAGGTCGACCTTGGTGGGGTCAAGGCTGGGCGGGTACATCTGCCCTTCGGCCACGGCGATGGAGGCTTCCGGGGCGAGCATGAAGTCCAGCAATTGCTGGGCCACATCCAGGTCCGTACCCTTGATCACGAAAATGCATTCCTGCCAGGAATAGCAGTTCTTCGGTGCCAGGAAGCCGATGGGGTAGCCGTCGTTCTGCAAGTGGGCGATGCGGCCGGACCAGGCCACGGTGGCGTAGATTTCCTCGCCGGCCAGCAGACTCATCAGTTCCGCGCCCGAGCCCCAGTATTTCTTGACCATGGGCACCTGGGCGCGCAGGGCGTCCCAGACCGCGTCCATATCCTGGATGTCGTTGGGGTTCTGCCCGGTATGCAGAGCCGCGTACCAGATGTTCGTCCGCCAGTCGCCCCAACTGCCCAGATTGCCGCGCACGCTCTCGTCCCAGAGCAGAGAGGCGCCCAGTTCCTCGGCCTTTTCCTTGGAAATGTGCTTGGTGTTGTAGGCGATGCCGGTCTGGCCCAGGTTGTAGGGCACAGCGGACAGGGCCTCCGGGGTCAGCTTGCGGTAGGGCGCGATCATGGACTCCATGACCAGGGCCAGGTTTGGGATCTTGGACTCATCCAGGGCGGAGTTGAACTCCAGCCCCACGTAGCGGGCGTAGTCGAACACGCCGCTTAAGTGGGCCAAGTTGAACTCGCCGCCTGGAGGAAAGGAGGCGATGACCCGGGTCAGGTAGGTGTCCATGTCCCCGAATTCGCCGTCAATCACGCGTACGCCCGTGGCCTGGGTAAAGGGCTCAAAAGCGTACCGGCGGAATGCCTGGGAGGTGGTTCCGCCCCATCCGTCGAAGCGAATGCTGCCCTGGGCCAGGGCCTGGCGCGCCAGGCCGAACGGCCCGCCCACCAATCCGGCGGCCACGCCGGCTACGGCGCAGTACTTGACGAAGTCCCGTCGAGACAGATCCCCGGACACGTACCGTTCACGAACGTCATTGAGTTGTTTCTGCATGGTTCCCTCCTGGGGTTATGGGTTCATGGTTCAATTCTTCGAAAACCTCCGAATACAATACCCGGCCAAGAGCGGGGTCATGATCGTGAAGACGATCATCACCGTGCCCAGGGCGTTGATTTCGGGGCTGATGGAATGGCGGAGCATGCCGAAGATGCGCACGGGCACGGTCTGGTGCTCCGCCGTGGCCCAAAACAGGGTGGCCGTGATGTCGTCGAAGGAAATGGTGAAGGAGAAGAGCATCCCGGCCAGGACCGCGGGCATGAGCAGCGGGAGCGTGACCTCCTTGAAGGTCTGGAGCGGGCTGGCGCCCAAGGACAGGGCGGCCTCCTCGTAGACCCGCTTGATGCTGACCATCCGGGCCTGCACGATGAGCAGCACGTAGGGCAGGGTCAGGATCACGTGTCCTGCCAGGAGCAGGGCGAAGCTCTTGGGTTGTTGCAGCCAGCGGATGAACAGCAGCAGGGCCACGCCCAGAACCACTTCCGGGATCATGATCGGCGCGAGCAGCAGGGTGTTCAAGGTGTTCTTGCCCCTGAAGCTGTAACGGACAAAGGCCATGGCCGCGGGCACGGCAATGGCCGAGGCGATCAACGCGGTGAGTGTGCCCAGGACGAGGGAATTCTTGAAAGCCCGCAGAATGGCCTCGTTCTGGGCCAGTTGGACGTACCACTTCAGGCTGAAGCCCTGCATCGGGAAACTGGCGAACTGCTGCGGGTTGAAGGAAAGGACGATCACCACCACGATGGGCAAAAACATGAACAGGTACACCAGGATGGTGTACAGTCGGATCAGGGACCAGCCGGAAAAGGGAAGTTTCATGGCCTTAGCTCTTGAACGCCTTGAACAGCGTATTGATGCCCAGATAGCGGTTGTAGGTCCAGACGATGCATCCCAGGAGCAGCAGCAGGATCACGCTGATGGCCGATCCGAAGGGCCAGTCCAGGGTGCCGATGACCCGGTTGAAAATCAGGTTGGCGATCATTTCGTTGCCCGGTCCGCCCAGGATCATCGGCGGCAGGTAGGTGCCCGCGGTAAGCACGAAGACCAGCAGACATCCGGCGCTGACTCCGGGCAGACTCAACGGCAAAGTGACCTCCCTGAAGGCCTGCCACTCGTTGCAGCCCATGCTCCGGGCCGCTTCCAGCAGGTTTTTGTCGATGGCCTCCAGGCTGACGTAGATGTTCAGGATCATGAACGGCAACAAATACTGGATCAACCCCATGAGCACGGCCGCTTCATTGTACAGCAGGGAGAGCGGTTCGGTGATGATCCCGAAGCGCATCAGGGTATAGTTCAGGAATCCGTTGGCCCCGAGAATGTTGATCCAGCTCATGGTCCGGATGATGAAGCTGATCCAGAACGGGACCATGATCAGCAGGATCAGGGCCTGGCGGTAGCGGGATTTGCTGCGGTAAAAAAAATAGGCCGGAATGTAGCCCATGACCAGGCACAGCAGGACGCAGATCACCGATACCCGCAGGGTGCGGAAGAGGATGGTCGGGTAGAACAGGTCCTCGAAAAAGCGGGCGTAGTTGCCGAACTGAAACGCCGGGATGGCCGCGCCTGTGGGGGCGCGCAGCCAGAAGCTGTAGACCACGACGAAGAGCACCGGGACCACCAGCAGAAAGAAGATGGCGGTCAGGGACGGCGAAAGCAGCAGCCATGGCCGCCAGCGGCTTTCTTTCATGTTTTCGGATTCCGGGTGAAGGGATGGAAAGGTGCGTCACGCAACGCCAGGTGCCAGACGTTCATGGACTCCAACCCTCCGCCGATATGCGTGTTGTTGGGCAGGGTCCCGCCGAAGACATATCCGGCCCGGGCAAAGGTGACGTTCATGGCGTAGGATTCGGCCCGGGCAATGGTGTACAAGGTGCTCAGCCCCAGGTCCCGCATCCGTTCGGTCATGTGCGCCAGGAGGATCCCGGCCAACTTGCGGCCCCGAAATTCAGGCAGGGTGGCGAAGTCGGTCATTTCCGCTGACCCGGTTTCCGGGTCCATCTCCGCGGAGGCCAAGGCCGCCAGCCGGTCCCGGATCAGGACGCCGTAGAAGCGCGTATTCCCGGTCATGGAGCTGCGCAGGTAGCTTGGGTCGAAAATCGGGAAAGGATAGGAGTCGAACACGACGCGGTAGACTTCGGCCATGTCCTCGGCCTGGTCCGGGCCCAGGGGGGTGATGCGTGAGTCCTGGGGCAGTAAAGGACCGGGGTTCGGGGAAGACGCAGTGGCTTTGGCTTGAGCCGCCTTTCTCCGGGCAACCGACAGGACGTCGCGCAGCTCATGGGGATTGGCCGGGTGTCTGCGCCAGTCCGCGAAATACCGGCCCATGAACACGCCGGCTTCATGGCCGTTATACAGCCCGGGAACCACGGCCTCGGCCGCGTACCCAGCCTTGGTGAACCGGGCCGCCGCGCCTTCGGGCACCTTGGCGAAGATCTTGGTGTACCCGTGCGTGCGGGCCAGTTTTTCCAGGGTGGGCACGATGGTCGGTTCCTCGGGCGGGGCCAGATGCATCAAGTAGGCCCTGGCATTCAACGGCCCGTGCTGGATCAGGGAAGCGCCGAAGCGCTCCAGCTTGTCCGCGGAGGAACTGGAAATACCGCCGGTCGCGGTGCTAGGCGACATTGTCGCGTCGCTCCATTTGGGCATTGTCGCGGCGTTCCATCCGGGCATTGCCGCTGGGGGTCAGACTGCACGTGTCGTCCCAATCAGCCAGCAGCTTCTCGATGCCCACGCACTGCTCCACGGCGTCGTCTTCCTTGAGCTGGAGGTTGCAGGCGTCGCACTTGCGGTCGCAAAACCGGGCCTCGTAGCTTTCCGGCTCGGCATAGGTGGTGATCACGCCCTCGAAGTTGCGGAGCACGACCTTGTTCGCGCCCCAGGAAACCACGTAGTTGGGCATGATCGGAATCTTTCCGCCGCCCCCCGGGGCGTCCACCACGTAGGTGGGCACGGAAAAGCCGCTGGTATGGCCGCGTAGGCTCTCGATGATCTCGATGCCCTTGCCCACCGGAGTCCGGAAATGCTCCAGTCCCTCGGACAGGTCGCACTGGTAGAGGTAGTAGGGCCGCACCCGGTTCTTGACCAGCTTCTGGTTCAGGGTTCGGATCAGGCGGTGGCAGTCGTTGACCCCGGCCAGCAGCACGGACTGGTTGCCCAAGGGAATTCCGGCGTCGGCCAAACGAGCCAGGGCGGCCTTGGACGTGGACGTGATTTCCCGGGGATGGTTGAAGTGGGTATTCAGCCACAAAGGATGATGCGTTTTGAGCATCCGCACCAGGTCGTCGGTAATCCGGTAAGGCAGGACCACGGGCATCCGGGTGCCGATGCGCACCACCTCCACATGGTCGATGGTCCGCAGTTCGCCCAGAATCCAGTCCAGGCGCTCATCGGAGAGCATCAGCGGATCACCGCCGGAAAGCAGCACGTCCCGGACCTGAGGGGTCTTGCGGATGTAGTCCAGACCCTGGAGCAATTCCCGCTTCCCGGCCATGGCCTCGGTGTCCTGATCCCCCACCTTGCGCTTGCGGGTGCAGTGGCGACAGTACATGGAACAGACGTTGCTGATGTGAAAGAGCACCCGGTCCGGGTAGCGGTGGGTGATCCCCGGGGCCGGACTGTCCTCGTCCTCGTGCAGGGGGTCGCTCATGTCGTTGCGGCCGACCAGCAATTCATTGGGCGATGGAAAAGCCTGCAGAAAGACCGGGTCTTCGGCGTAATCCTCGGGATCGATCAAGGAGAGATAATAGGGCGTGACGGACATGGGGAACTTGTCCGTGGTCCGGGCGAAGGCCTTGCGCTGCAAGTCCGGAAAGCGGACCCCGAGCAGGCGCTCAAAGGTATCCAGGTCTCGAATGGAATTGCGGACATGCCATTTCCAGTCGGTCCACTGGGATTTCCAATCCATCGGTTTATCAAAAGCCTGACTGTCCGGACTGGCTTTGACGACTCGCGGTTTGCGCTGAATCGCAGCCTTGGCCTTCCGGGCCGCTAGGTCGGTGGTCATCTTCTTGGCGACGCTACGTTGCCGCCCGCTTAACTGAAACATTCTCCTCCCTGGTTATACATTCAGGGGACGATGGTGGTCGTCCCTCTTTACCAGCATGGAACTAAAACAGGCCTGGGGAGCGGCGGCAAGGGGGGAGAATGGGCATTTTTCGGGTATGCGCGCCTACCCGATACAAGATATTATTCAAAAAAGTTATGCTGTTGGAGGAAGGAGGAAAGAGAAACCTTGCGCCCTTTGAGGGCCAGCTTGTGGCGGATATTTTTGCGGTGGGTCTGAATGGTGTCAAAGGAGGTGTTCAGCAGCTCGGCCACCTGCTGGGTGCCCGCACCCATGCGGATCAGTCGGCAGACTTCGATCTCCCGGGGAGTGAGCTTGAGCAGGAGGTTCGCCGAGGCGTCGGTTTGGGTGTTCAGGCCGTCGGCGGAACCGGACTCGGAAAAGGCGGTGATGCGTTCCTCGATCATCACCTTGAGAGCGTTGCGCAACTCCGGGGATTCCTCCCTGGCCATGCGCTCCACGGCCGGCAGGATCGCGGCCCGGACCTCCCGGAGCATGGCCTCCCGGACTTGCTCCTTCTCCTTTTCCGTGGAGCGGACCACGTTGCGCAGGGCCAGACTCATGCCCTCCACTTCGGCCCGCTTGCGGCGCAGACCCTTTTCCAGCAGGGCCTGGGCTGTCAGGTCGCGCAATACCATGTGGTACAGGGTGAAACCCTGCAAATCGATCCGCCAGAGGGCCACCTCCACCGGAAGGGCTTCCCCGTCCGGACGCAGACACGTCCTGCGGGAAGTCCATCGCCCCCCGTCCTTGAGTCGGGCGATTTTTTCTGCAACCGTATCCCGGTCCTCGGCCTGGAACAGCGACGTGACCGAACGTCCGACAAGCCCTTTGCCCTGAGGATCCAACAGCTTTCCGGCCCGAGGATTGGCGGCGTGAACGACCTGATCCTGCGCCAAAAGCAGCATGGCGTCCTGAACCCCGTCAAACATGGCCCCGAACAGATGGATCGAGTTCTCCAGGGCCTGAATGTTCTCCCCGATCCGTTCCTTGTACACCTCCCGCAACTGCACGATGGGCCGGTTGTCCGTGGCGATGATCACGTAGGCGGTGCGCGCGGCGTCCGCGGAAGCGGGACGAGCTGTCAGGCCGGACTCCGTGGAGGGCCCGGCCTGGATGTCGGATCGAGGCCGTGGCTCACGGTTCGAGGAACAGTCGGGCAAGGAAATGATCCGCAGTGCAAAGGTACCCTTGCCTCCCGGCGCGTGGACCTCATGCACCCGCCCGGGCGGAAACCGCTCCAAGGCCTGCTCCAGGCTCCGGACCGGCAACCCGAGGATTTCCCAGAACGTCCCGCCTGGATCTTCACCCGCGACAACATCCGCCCCGCCCGGACCGGCGCTCGGAACCCTGCCCTCGGCGTCAGCAAACACCACATGATCGCTGAACGCACGGACAACGGCGGACAGGTTGCGAGGACGGCGCGGAGCCGTGGTTTTGGGGGCGATGGCGGTTGCTCCTTCCGGTTTGAGGCGCGGCAATTAGAGGCTCGACACCTTGCCCTCTTATGCACCAACAATCATTGCCGTTTACCTCAGTGCGGCGCGAATGTCCCGGCAGAGAGAGTCGATGAGGGATGAGCGCCTCCGCTTCCGGAACGCTCTCGGAGGTCAGTTGCCTAGGCTACTCCGCTCCGCTCCGCGTCTCAACCATGCCCGCAATCACGCCTTCCAGCTTCCGGTTGAACGCTTCAGGCTCGGCCATGTGCAGAAAGTGGTCGGTTCCTTCAATGATAACCGCATCGAAGGAATGCATATGGCGGCGGTTGGCCTCCACATTGGTCGGCCAGAGGTCCGCGTTGATCGCCACGATGGGCGTCTCGAGCCCGTCGAAGGCGAAGAGTGCTTCACCGCTGACCACGTCCGACAGCATTTTCTCCATGGCGCTGACAGCCACTTTCGACGGCGCGGCCGACATGTCCGCCACCACCCAATCGCGCAGGACAGAATCCGTCTTCTCGATGAACATCTGCCGCACGAATTGGGCCGCCCCGGCGGAGAAGTCGGGTTGGAGCAATCCCATCCAGGAATTGAAATCCTCTTGCGTCATGGGGTGGGAGACGTCCTGAAAGATATCCACTCCAATGACGCCGATCACCCTGCCCGGCATCAGCCGAGCTGCCGCCACGCTTACAGGCCCGCCCATGGAATGCCCGACCAGGATCACCTGCTCGGCCCCCACTTCCTCGACCACGGCCTGGACATCCTCGCCAAAGGCGTCCATGGCGTAATCCTCGCGTCCCAGCCCGGAATGCCCATGTCCCGCCAAGTCGATCACCACCACCCGATGATTTTTCGAGAAGTGCGGTACCTGCATCCGCCAGTAACGCCCATCGCAACTCCAGCCATGCACGAACACCAGAGTCGGTTCGCCGGTCCCATGCACCTCATAGGAGATCGGCACCCCATCGGCTGATCCGACCATGCGCGGCCAAACCGAATCCGCCAGTACCTGGGCGTTCAGCATGGAATGCAAGAAGCAGGAAAAAACGATACCAACCAGAAAATTCTTGAGCTTCATCATGTCCTCTTTGTGAATGATAGGGTGTTTCGTGTCCGCATTGGTCAAGTTCTTGGATCAGTCGCGACGACACGCGCGAAGCGCTTCGATGTCAGCCGAAGCAATAACGTCCAGATGTTGGGAGATCTGCTCTACGGGCCAGTCCAACCAAGCGATGACCTCCCGGTCGCCCATAAACTGGAAATGATAGAGCATGTTGCGCTCGAAGTTCGCCGAATCGTCCGGATCGTCGTAATACGTGTAATCCCCGATGACGATGTTCGGATTCCTCACCGTGTTCTTGATGAAGCAGACCCGCGGAAATCCTTCCATTGGATGTTTGGTTGATGGACTTGGGCCGTTCCCGGTATTTCCTCTTGTATCAGTTATATTTGGCACTCCAGCATCTCTGCTCCCAAGCAATCCGCGTGTTCTCGTACGGTAGAATCTCCGGTCGTCTCAAACGTGGACCCATGTGCTCTCGGGCTTGGCCCTGAAAGTCAGGCAGTCAACGCGTTCCCAAAATCCAGCCTTCAATCCCGCCAATTTCGCGCTCTCTGAGGGAAAGGTCCGGACTGAAGAAGTCGAGAAGCCTACCGTCCAAATCGGTTTGGCGCATCCAGGCCGCGATGCTGTAGGCGTCATGCTGGTCCGGGGTGCGGCCCTCTCGTGGGAAACCCCGGCTCCACAAAGCGGGATAGACCTCAGCGATGATCGAACGGCCGGGAGGCACGCCCCAGCCGTCAAACGGCCAAAAATGCACTTTTTCGCCAAGGCTGCTCCGTAAATAACGCAACCAAGGCAGGCCAGCATGTGTGGACTTGGCCACCGAGCCGGGCACGTCGAAGTGGAAGACCGACTTGGCCGCCCCAGCCAGTTTTTCGGTCAACCGCCGCCACTTGGGACTTCCCAGTCGGGCCGCGCCGTTGCCCACGCTCCCATCGAGGACGAAATTAACGTACACGTAGGTTTCATCAGTGGGCCAATGGGCCTGGAAATCATCCAGAAAGGAGGGCCAGTCCAGGGGAATACGATGGGTCTGAAAATAGTTGCGCGGAAAGGAAAAGCCGTGGTCAATGCCCACCAGCGCTTGGCTGTCCCCGGCAAGCAACTCCGCCAGCCACTGCGCTAGCCCGCGCCGGGTCCAGTATTTTCGAGGACTGGGAGGAGGCGGAACCTCCCACGGCGGATTGTCGTGGTCGGCCATGTACACCCGCAGACCCTTGAGGCTGGCTTTCGGCGTTTCGGCGCCGGAGTAGTCGATGCCGATGTAGAGTTGGAAAAGTGGGCCGGCCTGTTTCATACCCGACGGCCCTGAAAGGTCACGGACATGACCACTTGACTCGTTTCCTCGCGAGCTGTGTTCCGGAAAAAGCGGGATGATCTTGCTCATGCTGATGCTCGTAGTCGCTGACTTGCCGTTGCAGTTCTTGTCCGTATGCATGCTGGCCAGGGATTCCGTTTGAACAAATTGTCCAGGACGGTTCATCCTGCTCTGTCCCTCTGGATTCTATTATCATCAGCCCCACCCAAAGCCTATAAAATCGTCTGGGAGTGAAAAAGCCCGCTTTACGCGGGCTTTGGTGGTAGCAGGAAGATAAAAAGAGATAGGAATGCTATGCAGGGAAAGCATTCACCTTATGGAAAGCTTGTTCTGCCTCACTGAATGGAATGTGAGGTTTGATCTTGTGGACTTCCCTCGCCATTTCAGCAAAGTCTTGACCGTTGGCTTCGCTTTGCACCCAGAGCGCCGTGGCCAGTTTTTCCAACTCACCGACACCGCTTGAGCCAAACCAGCTGGCAACATCAGCGATATGCTTCTTGGTCGGCGCAAGTTCATCGTCATGACGAGCAAGAAACATCTTCCCATTTTTTGTCAGCTTTATCCTGGGGCCATAGGGTGGCCTTATTTCGTGTTCGACCAGGCACAAAGCAAAAAGAAAGTCCAAGGTGTCATGCAGTTCAAAGGAATACGGACCATGCTTGTAAAGAACAAATTCGAATCCCGTGTCCACTTGACATTTCTTGTCCAGGAAAAACATGGCTTTTTGAACATGGGTTTCGCCCGCCCAATTGCCATTTTTCCTGAGTTTTTCAATCATTTCAAGAATTTTTACTGTGCTGTGAGCTTCAATCATGGCTGTTCGTCCCTGGTTTGGAAATAATTCCCTACGAATTTCTCACGCCATTTGCAAGCCCTGTCTCTGGAATCTGGATGAACAAAAATAAAGCCCGTCGCAGCAACCGGCAACGACGTCATAACTTTTGACTCACCATGTGCGGACATAATTCGCCCATCCTCGGTTCGAATTGGAAAATCATCTTTGCTTGCCATGTTCTTGTGCGGTGAGTCGATGATGATGTTCTCTGAACCGATCTCATCGGCCAAACCCTTGGCTATCCTTTCCAGGACGTCAGGAGCGCAATCTCTGTCCTGAACCATCAACTGGTAAATTTTTCTGTAATGCTTGCGGGTTGCAATGCTTTTTGCATGTTCATGTCCAGCACGTTTTTTATCCTTCGCCGCAAGGAGGATTTGGCTTGATATCTCATTGTCCGTGATTGCCAAAAACTGTTTCAAGTCAACCGGGTAAGTGCCGCCAAGGAGGCTTTCCTTGAGAAACCGCTTCAAGTGCACGTCGTAAATGCGTCGCACATGGTGGAAATAAACCTGAGTAAACATAAGATATCTGGCAACAAGGAGGGATTCCGCCACCTGCACGCCGCCTGATTCAATGCCCAGCGCCGGCTCAATGCTGTATTTCTGGCTGTCGTCTTGCGGGGGGCCGGCTAGGATCATCATCGTGTCAATCAGGCGATGATGGTCAAAATGTCCGTAACTAACTCCAGCATGGAGCGAGTCTCGCAGCAAGTAATCCATTCGATCGGCACCAAAAACGTCTCCTGTAATGATTTCTGAAAGAATGGTTTCCCAGGGGGTGAACTCCATGTGCTTTGCTTTTTTCTTGCCAACGGCGATCTTGGCAATTTGCTCCGGCTTGGGCGCTGGATTCATCTTAAACCAAAGATCTTTCATCTCTTCGAGGACCAACCTCATGGTCAGGATTTCATGGTCAATGCCTTCAGGTAAAAGCTCCTCCGAGGCGTGTGAGAAAGGCAGATGACCAAGATCATGACAAAGAGCCGCCAGACGCAAGGTCTTCCGCCAGTGTGACAGCTTGTCCTCATGATCAAGCTCGGGAATCCTTTCGCGCACCTCCAAAGGGAGCTTTCTCAATTTTTCGGTTCTGGTTATCGAGTCGAAAATCCGCGTTGCGATCTCCATGCAACCCAAAGAATGCTCAAAGCGACGATGGGTTGCTCCCGGATAAACCTGATAGGTCATAGCGAGTTGATGAATGTGACGCAGCCGTTGAAACGGTTCGGAATCTACGACGCTTCTTTCGTCAGGATCCATGCGAATGAAAACATGGACAGGGTCACGAAATTCGTGAGTAAGCTTTGACATCAGCCACTTCCTCTGTCGTGTTCGTAAAAATTTTTCATTCCATTCATCTCACGCCGACATTGCCTTAGACGAGAGACCAGGGATTGAAAACGACGAGTCCGGGAAACGCGAAATCCTTTTCATTGCGCGTCACCAATTGCAGTCCATGGTGCAGGGCCGTGGCCGCCAGCAGGCTGTCAATGGCCGGGACGGTGCGTCCCAGCATGGCCAGAAGCTCCCCCCATTGATTGGCCACGCCTTGGTCCACGTGCAGGATGCGCCCTTCGAACCAATGGACCAGGTCGTGCTCGAGCCAGAGCCGTAAGCGTTCCTTTCGCGTCCCTTGGGAAAATTTCTCCACTCCCTTGCGAATTTCGCCCAGGGTCAGCACGCTTACGAAAAGCGCCTCGTTGGGCAGCCCGGAGATCCAGCCGAGAACATGAGGATTCGGTTGGGAGCGGGCCAGCTCGGAAAGGATGCAGGTGTCCAGCAGCCAGCTCACAGCAGCACGTCCCGAGTTGGGGAATGGTCGCGTTCGAGATCCAAATCGCCTTCTAGGTCCCATTTCGCCAGCGGTGAAGAACGAAGCAACTCGACAAGAGACGGTCGCGGCTTCACCAGACGTTCGTATTCCGTCCTCGTCAACACCACGACTGCCGGTTCGCCACGCACGGTAATTTCCTGGGGGCCATCATTCAGTGCCCTTTTAACCACTTCACTGAACTTAGCCTTGGCTTCCTGAAGCTGCCAGGTTTGCATACTCTCTCCACTGTCACCTGATGATCGACAAGACCATGCCCTGACTGGTCAGCCTAGTCATCTTGGCAAGCTTGGTCAATGGTTTTGAGCTGGCGGGTGTTGGTTTTGGCTGCGTGAAAACGAATGAGAGGTTCGATACCCTGCTCTCTTGCGCAACAACCACCATTGTCGTTTACTTCAATGCGGCGAGAATGTCCCGGCAGAGAGGGTCGATGAGGGATGAGCGCTCCTCCAGTTCCAGAACGCTTCCGGAGGTCAGTTGCCGGGCCGTGAGGCTCGGCAGGACGGGAATGGACGCGGCCAGAGGCGGGAGTCCGGCAATGTCCGGCGGTTCGGCCTGTCCCTGATGACGATTGAGCACCAATGCCTGGCGCTTCAGCCCCAGACCCAGGGCCAACCGGGCGATTTCCGCGGCCGTGTCCAGCCCGCGGCGCGACGGCTCGCTGACCACCACCAGTCCGTCCACGGCGGCCACCGTGCCCCGGCCCAGATGCTCCACGCCGGCCTCCAGGTCCACGATCACCCATTCCCGGGCTTCCAGCACCAAGTGGGCCAGCAGGGCCTTGAGCAGGGAATTGGCTCCGCAGGCGCAACCGCCTCCCGCACCGGTTACGGTTCCCATGACCAGCAGCCGCTTGCGGCCCGCGCCGTCGCGACCGGAGTCGGCCAAACCCACCGGCAGGTCCACGGCCAGATCTCCGGGCAGGTCTCCCACCTCCGGGTTCAGGTGCATGAAGCCGGAGCCGATGCGTTCCGTGACCAGATCGGTACGCAGCACCAGCGGCTGGGGCAGTTGTTCCCGCTCCAGGCCCGAGGCCTGGCCCAGGGACAGGGCGGTGTCCGCGTCCACCAGGTAGACGTCGTGGCCGTTTCTGGCCAGAAAGTCTCCCAGCCAGGCCGCGATGGTGGTCTTGCCCACCCCTCCTTTTCCGGCGATCGCGATTTTCATGCTTCGCTCCCAATGGAAATGAAAAGGGGGACGGGCGTCCGTCCCCCGAGGGCGTTCAACCTACGGCGTTAATCCCAAAGCCCGCCGTTTGGCCGCAATCCGCGAGTCAATGGCCTCCGCCGCCTTGTACGGGTCGGCCTCCACGCCGAAGCAGGCCCCGACCACGCCTTCCAGGCCGCTCAATGCCAGATTGGTCACGGCCTCGCTGCCGGTGATATGGGGCGGCAGGCCCAGATGGGTGTAGATCCCGCTGGCCACGGCGTACAGGCCGATGGCCGCGGCCTTTTCCGAATACCATTCCGGGGCGCTGGCCGCCACGGGCAAGTCGCTGATGTCCACGCCCAGAGCATTGGCCAGCACGGCGCAGAGATGGATGATCCGCGAGTTGTCCACGCAGCTGCCCACGTGCAGCACCGGAGGAATTCCCAAGGACCGGCATACGGCCTTCAGTCCTTCCCCGGCCTTGTCCGCGGCCTCGGGCACCATCAGCCCGGCCTTGCCCATGGCCACGGTGGCGCAGCCGGTGACCAGCACGAGGATGTCGCGCTTGATCAGCTCCTTGCACAGCTCCGTGTGCACGTGGTCGTGCTTCAGCCTGGGATTGTTGCAGCCCACGATGCCCACGGCTCCCCGGACCTGACCGGCCTTGATCGCTTCCAAGAGTGGGCCGGGCGTACCGCCCAGCGCGCCGAGGATGGCCTCGTTGGAAAAGCCGGTCATCAATTCCACGGGCTCGCCGGGGATTTCCACGCGGCCGGGGTCGCGCTTGGTGAAGGCGTCAATGGCCGCTTCCACCACCTGCACGGCCTTTTGCCGGGCGTTGGCGTAATTGAACTCCACATGCTCGGCCCCGGTGAATTTGGCCTTGTCCGAGGTGGAGATGAACCGGGTCTGGTAGCAGCCGGCGATGGTCACCAGGGAAGGCATGATGCACTGGTAGTCCACGACGATGCAGTCCACCGCGCCCGTGACCAGGGCCAGTTCGGTCATCAGATGGTTGCCGGCCATGGGAATGCCCTGGCGCATCAGCACTTCGTTGCCGGTGCAGCACAGGCCGGCCACGTTGATCCCGGAAGCGCCGACATCCTGGGCCTTTCGGATCATCTCAGGATCCCGGGCCGCGGCCAGGATCATCTCCGAGACGATGGGGCTGTGGCCGTGGACCACCACGTTGACCTGATCCGCCTTGAGCACGCCCAGGTTGACCTTGGCCATCCTTGGCGTGGGCGTACCGAAGATGATGTCCGAAAGCTCCGTGGCGATCATGGAGCCGCCCCAGCCGTCCGTAAGCGAAACCCTCGCCGCGTGCAGGCAAAGGCTCACCGCGTCGCTGTCCACGCCCATGTGCGTGCGGTGCATCATTTCCACCACGTCCCGGTCGATGCCCCGAGGGGTGATGCCCAGTTTTTTCCACAATTCCCGACGCTTTTCAGGGACGCGGGCGACAAAGGAAACCGAGGGCGTGGCAAAGCCGAAGTCCTCGATGAACGCTTCGGCCAGAGCCCGAGCGATCTCCATATCGCTTTTGTCCTGGACGGCGACGCCCACCTCGGCGGCGATGCGCCGCAGTTTTTCCGGGTCGCGGATGGTGTAGTCCGATGTTTTGCCCTGGCCGATGGCCAACAGAGTCTCCACCAGGTCCCGTCCGTGATCCGAATGCGAGGCCGCGCCCGCGGCCACGAACCGGCCGAAATTGCGGGCCACGGTCAGGTCCGCGTCCGCGCCGCACACGCCGCGCTCCCGCTTGCCCTTGCCCGGCGTGATGCGGCACGGCCCCATCACGCACTTGGAACAGCTCAGACCCTGCTCACAGAACGTACAGCCCGGCCTTTGCTCCGAAAGCCTGTCCCAAACGGTTTCCACGTTGTCGCGTCTGGCCTTCTCGATCATTTGTTGGGCGTCCGGCCAAATGGAAAGGTCCTCTGCTTTTTTTGGGTGCTTCTCCGCCATGGCGATCTCCTTTGTTGGGTGTGACTGATACGGGAGGAGTTTTTCAACACTCAGCTATGTTTACTCTCCGATCATGGCCATAGCGCGGTCAATAACTGACTCGGACAGATACATCCCATGTTGTTTCAGCAACGCGATAATTGGTCTGGCAGCTGGAAAGAGCCTTCTTTTTTTGCCGATCATCACCAAACCAAGTGTTCCCAGGAGGGGCAATCCGAGAGTTTCGGCGCATCGGCGTCCCGCCCCGTCGTCAATAACCGCGATTCCGCCGGGGATTGCGAGGGCAGAGGCCAAGACGGAAGATTCTCCCGGTCCAAGATCCCAAAATTGTATCCTGACCGGGATGGAGGGTGAAGGGACAACGGACAGCCATTCTGCATTCCTCAATGCCTGGGCCGTGACGTCGTTTTGTCCTCTTTGCTGAACCTCCTCCGCCACTGGCCAAGGAACAACAACATTTGACGCTGCTTGCTGAAGCAGATCGATCATCCCTGCCTTGGAGAGGAATATCAGAGGGGATGCGTTGACGACCGCTACTTCAGGCATGTTGCAATTCACTCGCTAAGCTGTCCATATCCACTGAGAAAACATCAACCTTCTGGGCGGCAAGTGCTTCAAGAAAGTCGTTCCGATCCAGACCGGCAATCAATGCCCCCTTTTCCATGGATATTTCGCCACGCGCATACCAGTGAATCGCCGCGGCCAATCGCAAATCATGCACAAAGAGACGGGGTGGCTGCTTACGAGCAGAAAAAACCTCGTCCGGGAGTTCTAGGGTAAGCTGAGCCATGCCTTGTCCTTTTTTCTTTATTTAGGCCATTCCTGTCGGGATGAGCTTTGCCTGGATTTGCCTGATTTCGCTTTTTCAATGGCCGTCTTCAGTCTGTCGCCGATCGGTTCACTGACTGATTCACGATAACTGGCAAATGATAAAGGTGTCCAGCAGCCCGTTCACAGTCGCACATTCCGAGTTGGGGAGTCGTCGCGTTCGAAAGCCAAATCACACTCTGGATTCCATTCCTTCAGCGGAAAAGAAGGATTATCTCTTCACCTGAAATCGGAATGCCAGTCGGCTGTTCATTTCAGGATTATCCACGCATAAAAAAGTCCCGATTCGTCCGCGCCGTCAGCCCGCGCACCGGCACCACCGGGTGGCCGTCCTGCTCCGTTACTCCTTCGGGCCAGTCAAAATCCGGATCAATATCGCGCATGGCTTTTTTGGTTACGCAGAGCAGGCGCATCAGGACGTGGTCGGCGTTGGCAACGACGATGCGGGCGTTGAGGTTGAAGTCCGCGTCGCCGAGCAGGGTTCGGACCACGTACAGCGGGACCTCCCGGCCGCTTTCGTGGCGGCGCAGGTGGGTGGCCAGGTCGATCACCGTGGTGGCTTCCACGGGCCTATCCCGGTTCCATTCCTCCTGCACCGGCAGTCCGGCAACATACAGGTTCTGGAGTTCGATGCCGATCTGGCGGCAGTTGTAGCAGATCCGTTTCATTTCCTCCGGGGAGTCGTTGATCCCGGAGAGCAGGGCGATGTTGTTGTACACGGTCACGCCGTTGGCCAGGAGGCGGCGGATGATTTCGCCGTGGACCAGGCGGAACTCGCTGGAGTGGACGAACTGGGTTTCCAGTTCCAGGCGGGTCGGGCGGGCGGGATCGAGGTGGTTCAGGGCGATGAGTTCCGCGATCACGTCGTCGGTGAAGGCTTCGGGTTCATAAGCGAACATCAGGCTGCGCACCCGCAGGGCGGTGACCTGGGGCAGGGAGCGCAGGGCCCGGGCATAGGCCTGGACCTCGGGCAGGTGGTTGAGAATCTTGTCCTCCGCGGCCAGGACCACGTCCGAAATCTCCGGATTGGCCCGGATGTACTCCAGAATGTCGTCCATGTCCCGGTTCGCGGACACGTCCACCTCCACCTGGGTGCGGTGGACGCGCTGCAGGGCCTCGATGCCCGTGGGGACGATGCTTTGGCGGATGCGCTGGTCCCGGCAAATGAGTTGCTGGACCCGGCCCAGCTCCTCGGGGTCAAAGTCCCTGACCGGGGGTGCGCTTTGGGAAAGGTGGCCGAAAAACAGGGACTCGTCGCCGATCTGGGCCATGAACCGGGAGTCCAGAGTTTCTTCGCGGTTCACGCGGCTCTTCTCCAGGGAAAATCGCGGAGCAAAGGACTTGAAGTACCCCTCGGTGTAGGGCGTGCGGATCCAGATCATGTCCGGCTCCTCCCCGCTCTGCTCCACGGCCCAGCCGCTGGTGTTCCAGTCGATCTTGCCGATCTTGGTGGCCGTGCACAAAATGGGCATGGCCCGG
This sequence comes from Desulfonatronum thiodismutans, assembly GCF_000717475.1. Lineage (NCBI taxonomy): Bacteria > Pseudomonadati > Thermodesulfobacteriota > Desulfovibrionia > Desulfovibrionales > Desulfonatronaceae > Desulfonatronum > Desulfonatronum thiodismutans. The sequence goes on along the minus strand of NZ_JPIK01000012.1, from coordinate 167,810 downwards.
TCGGGCAGGTGGCCGCGCAGATGGGCCAGGGCCGCGTGGCCCGCGGAAATGGGCGTCCAGTAGATGTTGTTGCCCTGGATCGGGCTGCACGGGATGTAGATATAGTGCAGCTCGGAGCCCACGGCGCGCAGTTGGGCGTAGAGTTCGGCCAGTTCCGCGCCGGTGTCGTTGCAGTCCTTCAGGAACGGTGTCTGGGTGTAGACGCCGACCCCGCCCTTGACCAGCCGGGAAATGATTTCCAGGCTGTAGTGGGAGATTTCGTCCGGGTGGATGAAGTGGGTGGCGATTTCGATTTTTTTGTTGGTCTTTTGCAGCTCCCGGTTCTGGTTGATCAGGTAGTTCAGCCAGAATTCGTTCTCCGCGAAGAACAGGGACGGATAGTAGGAGATGCATCGGGAGGCGATCCGGATGGTCTGGACGTGGGGAATCCCGGCCAAGCCGGCCACGGCCGTGGTCAGGGTGGCCTTGTTCATCAGCGGCTCCCCGCCGGTGAGCACGATCTCCTTGATCTGGGGCGAAGCGGCGATGTGCTCCACCGCCTTTTGGACGTCCTCCACCGTGGGAGCGGGCAGGTTGCGGCAGTCCTTGTGCTTGCGGAAACAGAACCGGCAGTAAACCGGGCAGCTCATGTGCAGGACGAAGATCGGCCGGTTCTGATACATCTGTTCCAAGAGCCCCTGGTGAAACTGGCCGATCCAGGTGTTTTTCAGGCCGGTCTGGTCCAGCTCCTGGACAAAGGGCATGAATTGATAGGCCACATGCCGGGACAGGCGGGACTGACGCAGGACATGCCGGGACAGCCGCACCGGGTAGGTGTCGATGACCTGTTGCAGATCCTCGCGTTGCTCCTCCGGAACCACGGTGTTGGTCAACTCCGCGTATTGTTCCACGGAACGCACCGCCACGAACCCGTCGCCGGGAAGCATCTGCTCCAGGAAGACCAGCAGCAGCCGCTTGGGCAGGACGATCCCGGAGACGCGCACCTCCGGACCTTCCCGGTCGTCCATCTGGTGATGAGCTTGGGCCAGTTGATGCAAGACCTCCTGGAAAAACGCCGCCTCGTCCTTTCCACAGGCTCGAAGCAGGTTCGCGAACCGGTCGCCATGGCCCAAAAGCGTTCCGAAGTCCGGCCCCAGATAGAACCGCGTGCCCCAGCGCTCCAGAAAATCCACCACCGCCGCCCGCAGCGCGTCGTGGGAAATGTTCGCTTCGTTTCCTGAATGACTGAATCGTACGGAATAGGTCTTCATGCCCACTGCTCCAAAATGTTGTCGTCGATCACCCCAACTGCGGCGGATGTTCGGGCCGGGCCGATCCCGGTCGTGCCGCGCGTTCGCCCCGGAGAGAGGTGCCGGACGCAAGCTTTTTCGTCAATGGTTTTGGGCGGTCGGGCAGAGCGGATTTGTTCGTGACCCTCACCCGCCATCTGAATCGAAATCGAAATCGTGATCGAAATCGAACTCAGCCCTGGGCAGACACGTTAAAACGCGAATGCGATCCATTCACGGCCGGCCAATGTGGCGGATGCCCGCGAATCAGGGCGTGGATTGATCTTGCGACGGCGACTGTGACGGCTTGAGGGCCGTGGTCAGGACCGTGCTGAGCAGGATCGCCGCGCCCAGGAGGATGAAGCCCAGGGCGAAGAGATCGTGGTCGCCGAAGATGCCGAGTCCGGCCGGGATCAGTCCGCCTCCGGCCAGCACGGCCATGGGTACGACCAGGGAGATGGCCAGGGGGCGGACGGCCGCGGGGTAGACCAGGGAGAGCACGGCGAACCCGGCGGGAAAGAAGCACCCGCCCATGGTCGGCTGGACCAGCACCGCCAGCATGACCCAGCTTCCGGGCAGCAGGCCGAAGGTGATGGTCGCGATGCCGGTGAGGGCGACAAAAATGCGCAAGGCCCGGATGGGACCGAGGCGATCCACGATCATCCCGGCCCAGAAGACCAGAAACAGGCCGGAAACCCGGGACGCGGCCAGGAGGTAGTTGACCCAGTCCGCCGGCAGGTCGCGCACGCTGACCAGGTACAGCGGCGTTTGGGAGTAGACGCCCTGGGTGGCTCCGATGGCCATGGCGAAAAAGACGGCCAGAATCCAGAAGCGGCCCTGGCCCAAAGTGGTCAGGTAGGCTTTGGGCCGGGGAGGAATGCTTTTCTCCCGACCCGCGGAGCAGTACCGGAGGAACAGGACCAAGGCGCCCAGGGCCAACAGGGCGTTTCCGCCCAGGGCCGCCCTCCAGCCCAGGCCCAGGCCGGTCATCATTTCGGCCAGCAGAGGGGCCAGGACGAAGCTGAGGTTCGGAGCCAGCTCATGGATGGCCAGGGCCTTGCCCCAGTTGGTGTGCGGGACCATGGACGTGAGCACGGCGAAACCGGACGGGAAGTACAGCCCGCCGAACAGGCCGACCAAGAGCAGGCTCGACCGCAGCCAGAGCAGGTTCGGGCTGAACGCGGCCAGGACCAGGGCCAGGGCGATGCCCACCGCGGAAACCATGATCACCTGACGGTGCTCCAGGCGGGAGGAGAAGAAGCCGGAGCAGAGCAGGGCCACGCTGTAGCCCAGGGAGACGATGAAGAACAGCTCCCCGGCCTGGGCCTTGGTCAGGTCGAAATCGTCGCGGATATGCAGCAAAAACGGCGCGAGGACGACCCGGGTCATGAAGTTGGCGAAAAAAATGCCCATCAGGCTGAGCAGGCCGGGAACCACGGATCGAAAGGCCGGATAGCCCGCGGTATCCGTGCCGGGAGAGACAAGAGGCATGGGCATGACCAGAGGAAAAAGTGAAAGGGGAATACGCCGAGGGAATGGACGAAACACGCCGCCCGGGCCGAGGACGAGCGGAGGCCCGTGTCGCTATGGGCTCGATGCCGAGGTTGCGCCGGTTTTCAGCTCATTGGCGTAGAGGATCGCGGGAGTGGCGAAGAGGCCGTAGATGACCACCGCCATGCCCAGGTCGATGGGCCAGAACGGTGAGGCGGATTCGTCCAGGGTCGACAGCGCCAAGAGAACGTGGAGCCCGCCCAGAATCAACGTCAGTCGCCCGGGCCAAACCCAGAATGACGGGGAAAAGTAGCGTCGCCCGAAGGCCAGCCCGTGGCAGGCCAACAGGCAAAGGGCGAAAAAGGCGATGTCGGCCAGGATTTTCACGGTAAGCGCAGGTTCGGCGGAGATGACGAGCAGCAACAGCCGAGTGACCGTTGTGGCCAGGAAAAGTATTGCCAGCAGGAAGAAGTAGATTCTCATGGATCAACCCCGGATGGCTGGGAAAGCGCTGGGCGTGCATCCGTTACCAGCGCACGGTTGTTGGGATGTATTCAGGAACTTTTTGGGATGTATGGGGCTTGGCTAGAAATGTCAAAAGGCGACACGGGCGGTCTTGAACGGTGTCCCGAATTGAGTCAGTATCCGGCCCGTCTTTCGCGGCAAACGCCCATCGTTATACATCTCAACCAACAAGGAGAACGCATGTTGGAAAATATCCAGACGTATCTGACGAGATGGCAGACCGATCCGAAGCTCGTCCGCCCCTTCTTCACGCGCCTGCTGGAAGTGTTGCGCACTCCTGAAAATGCGCTGGAATTTGTGGAGCGGGAGGGAGTGAGCGCCAGTCTGCGGGCGAAGGTCGCGGGTTCTGGTTCGGCATCCGGTTCGGCCTTTGGGGAACTGTTCTGTCTGGTGGACGTGGTCGAAGACGCGAACGGGCGGTGGCTGTCGGTCTGCTTTTACGCGGACACGGTCAGCGACCCGGAAGAACACGGCAACCTCGTGCCCCTGGGGCTGCTTGGCGAGGACGGCTATTGTTTCGACGTGGAAGAGCCGGACCCGGTTCTCGAGGGTTATGTTTTGGAAAGAATTGGCGAGGCCCGGGAGCGTGTACAGGCCGGAAGGCGGCGGTCTTGAAAGGTGCTCAGCGGCAATTTGTCTTAGGTCGCTTCGCGACCGTCCCGTAGGACGAGCCGCGAAGCGACCTAAGCCGTTGCCGGGTTAACAATGCGTGCGTTTGTCGCCTACAGCCGAACGAACTCAACCCGCCTGTTCTGGGCTTTTCCTTCATCGGTCGCGTTGTCGGCCACGGGCTTGGAAGCGCCCCATCCTTTTGCCGTCAGGCGATCTGGGCTGATCCCCTTCTCAATCAATGCGCGAACGACGCTTTCAGCTCGCTGTTGCGAAAGACGCTGGTTAAGTTCGGCGTCTCCGTCGGAATCCGTATGGCCTTCCACAGAGAAACGGAGGTCCTGGTGATCCCGCATGAGCTGGAAGACTTGGTCGATGATTCCTTCTGATTCCGGCTTGATGTCGGCCCTGTTCACGTCGAACTGGATTTCCGTTGTTGAAAAGCTCCCTTCCGACATGACGCGCTCGTAAAGCGGCATCCCGCCTTCGGCCACGACCACGTTTCTGATGAACGCATCCGAATTGGGTCTGGCATTATTGGGACGCCCTCCGTGGATCAGGAAGCTTCGCAGTTCCTCTTCGAAGCGGGGGACATTCAATACCCGAACGCCATCGGAAAAGACGCGCAGTTCATGCTGATTGAACGAGAGGGCCAGCCGTCTCCATCCCGGTTGAAACCCGGCTCTGGTTTCGGAAGTATTTCCTTCGGAGACGGTCCCGCCTCGGGATGCATTCAGTATGAACCGCTCCCCGGTAATACGCAGTGAGCCGGATTTTCGGCCGTTGTCGTTGAAGAACGTAATTTCGTAGGCATGTTGCCTGAGGTCGTTCATCAAATAATCGAACTCAATGGTGAACGCCTGAGGCAGGTAGCTCTTTTCCCGCATCAGCGGCGCGACTTCCGTCCGGGTTACCAGGAGCGAAAGGACGTTTTCCCCTTCGTACCGGGCCACTTCCGCGCTTCCTCTGACCAGTCGCCACTGCGAGGGGAACTCTCCGATCTTTTCGTGTCTCAGGTTGTCTTCGAAAATAATCGTGGAACCACGTTCAAACTCGGCCTGACCATGGGCCGCGGCTGCCATCAGAATGAGCGCGGCAACACAAATGACGCACTTCGAAAAAAAATATCGCATGCTGTTTCCTCTGCAAGATGCATCCATTATGTCCAAACAACGCGGGTATCGTGCCCGCGGGTTTCATGCCGAGGTCTAGAAGAAATCATCCTCATCGTCGTCCTCATCATACCCAAAAACCTCGTGCAATTGCGACATATACGGGGTTATGGCTTGAATATGCGACTCAGGGACGGATGCAAGCTGTTTTTGCGTCTCTGAAGCCATTTGGAAAAAGGGAGAGCTTTCGAATGCCTGCCGCTGTTCCGGGCTCATGGAGGCCATCGCCATCTCAAATTCGCGAAATTGCCCCATGCCGGAAGAGGCCATGTATGCTCTCATGATGTGCGCGTACTGCTCAGCATAGGCATCCACGGAAGCGTATCCGTTTCCCCGGACGATGTTCCGCATCTCGACGTTGTCGGACATGGCCTCCGTCACCAATTGTTTGATTTTTTCGACATTCAAAACGGCCATGTCGTCGTCACCGTCATCGTCGTCATCAAGCGCGTCAAAGTATGGAGCAAGCACCTTGGTCGTCTTGATGAACCGCTCCATATCCGATGAAGAAAGGTTCATCGCATAAGCGCCACTGGAGACGAACAACGAGACAAATGCGAACAGCATTACTTTTCTAACCATGAGAACCACCTTGATTTGTTTGAGGTTGAAAGGGGGCGGCGTGCCGCAACAGGAAACACAAGAAGTTCCATGTCCAACGCTCATTTCGGATCTGGATTCTACAACAAATCCTGAACCCCCTAATTTCATACCTCAATTAAGTCAAATCGACGCGGAAGCGTCGCTCATCAAAACAAGGTGACAATCATGGCGTCTCTGAGGTTTGTGCCTCAAGCTCGGCGATTTGAGAGGCAATCTGGCTGATTTCAGCCTGGATTGCCTGAATCATGCTGCTTTTCGTTTCCTCGGGTATGCTCTGGCTGGTGGCGAGCGAGGACAGTTTGTTCTCCAGATCCTTCAGCCGCTCTCTCAGCGCCTCAAGGGGGTTGTTGGATGAAGAATCGACCCCGCCCCTGGCTTTGTGCATGTACTTCCTAAAGGCTTCCACGGCGTTATTATCGTCGTGGTCTTCGGACTGCACGGCTTGCTGGGCTTCCCTGGCCGCTGGCGAAATGCTCACGGTGTCGCCCCTGGTGGAAGATGAAACGCCCTGAAACCAGCCTGTTTCCTGACTTTCCCGGACAACCGGCTGTCCCGCAAATTCCACTGCCCGCAAGAAATTCTGATAACCGTCTATGCGCATGACTCTCTCCATGGGAAATAGTTGCCGTACGCAGTATCGAAGCAAGAGGCATGCCTCTGTGACGGCTCACTTGGCCGGGCGCATCTCTGGCCGGACGGATCTGCCGACATGGACCGGCTTTGCCCGCCCTGTCCAGTGATGAACTGGTTTCTCGACTGGAGAGGAAGAGGAGTTGAAAAGGGTGGACTGTCTGCCCTTGATGGGAATATTTTTCCAGGCGACGACAACGGGCCGCAAGTCGGGCACAATGGTCGTCATGACGAAGAGATGCGCGGCGTCTACATGATCACGGAAGACTTGCCCATGATGTGTATCAACTCAGTCAGCCGGGCGTCTCCCCGGACTCGCTCCACCATTTCCTGACGGAGAGATTCGCTGCGCGACTGGTCAAGGATCAGGGAGTTGTAGTGAGACTCCAAGCCGGTAATGTCGTTCTCAGCAAGCATGGCCTGATAATGCCCGCGCACGAGCTCAGCGTATTCCGTACGTTCAGCGGCGGATGCGGCAGCGGCTTGGGGATGTCTTTCAGCGAACCAATCTCCTTTGGCCCCAAGCTGGGTGGACACTTGAAAACCATAATCAGCGAACCAGCCGGGAATCTGATACATTTCCAAGGGGTAGTCGGAGGAGGAGGTTTGTCGGACATCTCCCGCAGCGGAAACGTCGCCGCTGTGCAAGGCATCCGCGGCCCGTCTGCCTTCGCTGGATATCGTCACGGTATCCGCGCTGTTCAAGGAATTGCCGCCAAGGGAATTTGCCCCGGAGGGAACGGGGGTCATCGCATTTACGTAAGGCGTGACGGAAGGGTTGCCGATAGATTGCAGACTTCCTGTAAGCATGTTCCTCCTCCTGATTGGTCATGGACGGATATCGGGTGACGCCCTTTCATGCTCGTATGCAAGCTTGAGACCAGGAAACGACGCGGCAACCAGTCACGTCATGTTGATTCGGAGGTTCGCGCCCGCTCGCCGGCTGAAGGCTTGGCGCTGTACATGCTCGTATCGGCCCGTTGGATGAATTGCTGGAGGGTCTCGCCTGGGCGGTGCATGGCTAAACCGATGGAGGCCGTGATTCGGAGTTGCGTGGCGACAGCACAGGTTTGGGCGACGGGAAGGGCGCGCAGCGCGTCCTGGATGCGGCTTGAGGTTCTTTGAGCCGCTTCCCTGTTCACGTCCGGAAGCAACAGCAAAAACTCATCGCCTCCCAGACGGATGAAAATGTCGTAGTCGCGAACGATGCTCTGGATCGCATACGCCACGGCGACCAGGAGCTGGTCTCCGCATGCATGGCCTAAGGTGTCGTTGACTTTTTTGAATCCATCCAGATCGATGAACAGCAGCGCGACCGGCATTCTTTTGCGATGCGCGAACTCCAGGATTCGCGGCGCGTGCTTCATCAGGTAGGATCGATTGTGGCAACCGGTAAGATGGTCTTGAGTGGATTCACGTTGGAGTTTTTCGTGTTCCCGGAGCGTGACTAGGGACCAGGAGAATAGATCGGCAAAGAATTCGATGAAGTCGGTGGCCATTCCTTCGTTGTAGCGCCGAGGGTCGCCGTCTTTCAGGGTCAAAAAGCCAATCAGGTTGTCCGGATGATACTTGTCCCAGAGTGGAAAGACGCATACCGAGCCGAGACAGTCTCGCTGGCCGCGTGTTTGGAACAGTTCCCGGGCAGCCGGAGCCTGGATCGCGATGTCCGCGAAAGAGCCGAGCAGCGGATGCCGGAAAGACTCGGTCAGCCCCATCTCCCCGAGCATGCGTCGAAGAGAAAGCTGAGGTCGGGTGGGGATGGAATCGGGAAGGAAATCGGCGTACCGTTCCCGGTCCAAGACGAGATGGATATCCTGTAATTTGAGACTGTCGCGCAACGTGGCCAGAAGCTCGGGAAGCTGATCCAGGGAGGTTATGGCCTGGATTTGAGAGGCGCAAAGCTTGAACTTATGAAAGACGGCAAGATTTTGCCTGTACAACTCCAGGGTTTGTTCCAGCCTTTCCCGCAGGCAGTGCGCGTCGGCCGGATTTTGAGGATCGTGACGGCTCATGAAACTACCGCGGGGTCAGGAGTCGCCGGACTCGTGCAAACGAGGCCAGAACTTAAGGAGGGAAGTGGCTGATGAGCCTCTAAAAGTGACATTGTTCCGATGATTTTAGTCCGCATGGCTGAAGACCGCAACAGCATCCGCCCAAAACCTCTCGTCTCTCGGCGATCTTGATCACCCTGGGCACTCCTGATAGCCTGAAAACCTTGTCTCACCGCGCCTCTCGCGCAACGAAATCACAACACGCTTTCTCCCGGCATCCATGGTCTTCAGTTCTCATATTTTCCTCTTCTATTTTCTGCCGCTGGCCCTGTTCGCCTATTATCTGCTGCCCCGGAGGGGCAAGCATCTGGGGCTGACGGTTCTCAGCTACGCCTTCTACGGCTGGTCCAATCCGCTGTTCGTCCTGATCCTGCTGGCCTCCACGGTGGTGGACTATTTCTGCGGGTTGGTCATGGCCCGGCGGCGGCCCATTTTCGATCCGCGTCCCATCCAGGAGTTGGACCCGAAAGGCACACGTTCTCGAGGCCAGAAGATCGCCCTGGCCGTGTCCATCGTGACCAATCTCTCCCTGCTCGGTTTTTTCAAATATTTCAACTTCGCCGTGGAGAACTACGACCTGCTCCTGGGCTGGCTCGGCCTGCACGGGCTGCAACTGGACACGGCCCTGCGGATCACCCTGCCGCTGGGGATCAGCTTCTACACCTTCCAGTCCATGAGCTATTCCATCGACGTGTATCGCGGCCAGGCCAAAGCCCTGCGCAACTTCATCGACTTCGCCTGCTACGTGTCCATGTTTCCGCAGTTGGTGGCCGGGCCGATCATCCGCTTCCGGGAGGTGGCGGATCAGCTTCTGCACCGCGCCCACACCCTGGAGAAGTTCGCCAGGGGGGTGGCCTTCATCAGCCTGGGGCTGGCCAAGAAGATCCTTTTGGCCAACCCCTGCGGCAAGGTGGCGGACACTATTTTCGACGCCGCGACCATAACCACGGTCCAGGCCTGGTACGGGGCCGCGGCCTACGCCTTTCAGATCTACTTCGACTTCAGCGCCTACTCGGACATGGCCATCGGCCTGGGGCTGATGCTGGGCTTTGTTTTTCCCAAAAACTTCGATTCCCCGTACCTGTCCAAGTCCATCACGGAATTCTGGCGACGCTGGCACATTTCCCTGTCCACCTGGCTGCGGGACTATCTGTACATCCCCCTGGGCGGCAACCGCAAAGGTCCCAGGCGCACGGCCATCAACCTGGCCCTGGTCATGCTCCTGGGCGGGTTGTGGCACGGCGCGGCCTGGACCTTCGTGATCTGGGGCGCGCTGCACGGCCTGCTCCTGGGTCTGGAACGGATCCGAGGCAAGACCAGCTTCTACCATCGCCTTCCCGGCGGGGTGCAAATCGCGTTCACCTTTGTGCTGGTCTTGATCACCTGGGTCTTTTTCCGATCCGCGGACCTGCCCTCGGCCCTGACCTATCTGGGAACCATGTTCGGCCTGGTTCAGGCCGGCCCCGAAGCAGTCGCGGGCGCCGGACTGCTCAACGGCCTGATCTACCAGCCCTACTACCTGGGCACGTTCCTGCTGGCCGCGGTGGTCACCTGGTCCTGTCCCCAAACCTGGGATTGGACCAGAACCATCACTCCGGCCAAGGCGTTGGCCATCGTGGCCCTATTGCTGCTCTCCGTGGCCGTGCTGGCGACCCAGGCCTATAACCCGTTCATCTATTTCATTTTCTAGCCATGGCCGACTTTGACCTGCAACGCTCGCGCGAACAGACCGCCCAGGAACAGGCGGGCGTGACCCGGATATCCCGGGCCACGGCCTGGCTGCTGACCCTGGCCCTGCTTCTGCTCATCGGCCTGGTCACCGTGAGCCAGCATGTCCATGACCTGCGGGCCGCTCTGCGCGGGGACCGATCCACCTGGATGCCCCAGTCCCTGGAGATTTTCCGGGCCGTGCCCGAGGCCCTGGATGTCTTCCGCACGTCCGACCAGCCCTTTTTCTCACGGGTTCTGGCCGCCAACCGGCTGCTACTGCGCGAGATGGGCGCGTTCGAGGACGACCTGGAGGACGCGTCCATTCTGGGGCAACTGGTCCGCCCCGGCATGCAGACCGTGCTGACCCGCCTGGGCGTGGGCAACGAGCAGGCCTACGTGGGCCGAGACGGATGGCTCTTCTACCGGCCCGGCCTGGACTATCTCACCGGCCCCGGCTTTCTGGAGCCCCGGCAACTGGCCCGGCGAGCGGCCTCGGGCAACGAATGGCAGCCCGCGCCGCAACCGGATCCGCGCAAGGCCCTGGTGGACCTGCACCGGCAGTTGCAGGCACGGAACATCGAGCTGGTGGTCATGCCCACCCCGGTGAAGCCCACGGTCCATCCGGAGATGTTCGCCAGGGGGCTGGACGGTTCCGAGTCCCTGAACAATCCATCTTATTCCGATTTTATCCGTGACCTGGACCGGGCCGGAATCCTGGTTTTTGATCCGCTCCCAGGCCTGATGCGGGCCAAGGCCGAGACCGGGCGGCCCCAGTACCTGGCCACGGACACCCACTGGCGGCCCGAGGCCATGCACCACGTGGCCCGGGAACTGGGCGATTTTCTGCTGCAACACGATCTGTTGCGCCACGATCTGATGCCCTCGGGGGCTCTGACCGGTTTCCGGACCAGAGCCACGGAGGTCGCCCATACCGGCGACATCGCCAACATGCTGGAGCTGCCCCAGGGCAGTTCGCTGTTTCCTCCGGAAACCGTCCCGCTGGAGCAGGTCCTGGACGCCCGGGACGATTTCTGGCGGCCTGATCCCACCGCCGATGTTCTGCTGCTGGGCGACAGCTTCACCAATATTTTCTCCCTGGAGCCCATGGGTTGGGGAGAAGCGGCTGGGCTGGCCGAACATCTCAGCCTGGTCCTGCAACTTCCCGTGGATCGTATCGCCCGCAACGACCACGGGGCCTTTGCCACGCGGGAGATTCTGGGCCGGGAACTGGCCCGGGGTCGGGACCGCCTGGAGGGCAAGCGGGTGGTGATCCTTCAGTTCGCGGCCCGGGAATTGGCCGTGGGGGACTGGAAGCTGATCGATCTGAAGCTGGGCGAGCCCCTGCCCTCGCTTTTTTTCCAGCCAGAACCCGACCAGCCCCTGGAGGTCCGGGCCGTGGTCGCCGCCGCGTCGCCGGTCCCCCGGCCCGGCAGCGTGCCCTACGCCGACCACGTCCTCAGCCTGCACCTGGTGGACCTGGAGCACGACGGGGCCTTGCTTGCCGATCCCCAGGCCGTGGTCTATACTTGGGGCATGCGGGACAATGTCTGGACCCCCGCGGCCCGCCTGCGGCCCGGAGACGAAGTGACCATCCGGCTCAGGGCCTGGGCGGACGTGGCCGACGCCTACGACGGGATCAATCGCAGCGAACTGGACGATTTCGCCTTGCAATTGGAGGAACCGACATGGGGGGAGTTTTTGAAATGACGCAACTATGGAATACGAAAATTGAACGATGGGCGGAACGACAACGGGTCGGGAAGAATACAACCACAACGCAGCATAATTTTAAGACTCGATGCTCCTGGCGACTTCTAGCAGCCGTGGTTGGCATTTTTGTTTTGCTCGCTGCCGCGCCGCCGGTCCGGGCGGATGATTCGTCAGCGATCCTTTTTTCCGAATCGACCAGACTGGTTGGAGAGGCTCGCGAACAAGGCAACATGGCTGTCCAGGGGCTGGACGGCTGGCTGTTCTTCGACCAGGAACTGGACCATGTTGCCTCGGGCAGGTTCTGGGGCGAGCGAGCCGCCGAAGTCAGCCGGGCGACCAATCCGGAATTCGCCGACCCTCTGCCGGCCATTCTGGATTTTCATGACCAGCTCCAGGCTGCGGGGGTGGAGCTGCTTTTGGTTCCGGTCCCTCCCAAGGCCGTGATCTATCCGGATTTCATTTCTCAGGCCCTGGCGGAACGCTTGGTGACGCAAGTCCCCCCAGCGCGACTGGACCCGGCGCATCAAGAATTTTACGAACTTTTGCTTGATCATGGTCTAACGGTGCTTGACTTGACAGATGTTTTTCTCGAAGAACGGTTTGCCGATCAGGGCCCACTATACTGCCGCCAGGATACCCACTGGTCCGGAGTCGGATGCGTGGTCGCGGCCCGGAAAATCGGTGATCTGGTCCGCGAAATGCCGTGGTACGCCGAAATCACGGCTCGTGAGTTCGACTCGCGCTGGCAAGACGTGCAAATCAGCGGAGACCTCTGGCGAGCATTGGATGCGTCGGCCCTGGAACGGGAAACAGTCGGCCTGCGTCAGGTGGGACGGGAAGCATCCACTGGCCTGGAACCTGTGGAGTCGGATCAGGGCAGCCCGGTGATCCTGCTCGGCGACAGCCATAATCTGGTCTTTCAGGCCGGCGGCGACATGCACGCTCGAGGCGCGGGGCTGGCCGATCAACTGACCCTGGAACTCGGCTTGCCCGTGGACCTGATCGCCGTACGCGGCTCCGGCGCCACCCCGGCCCGGATCAATCTCTTTCGCCGGGCGCAACGCAATTCGGAATACTGGCAGGATAAGAAGCTGGTGATTTGGGTGTTCACGGCTCGGGAGTTCACCCACGCCGACGGCTGGCGGCTCGTGCCCATCGCGCCTTAGCAAGCCCGCGAGCATCAACTCGTTCCCCTTCAAACCTTCAACCAACACCTCGATGACGGAAACTTCCTCACGTCCTACGACCTTGACCCTGGTCATTCCCTGCTACAATGAAGAAAAAACCCTGGAACGCTGTGTGGAACGGGTTCTGGCCATTGCCGATGATCGACTCGTATTGGAACTGATTATCGTCGATGATGCATCCAAGGACGACAGCGTCTCCGTGGCCCAAAAACTTATCCAACGCCACCCGAACATCCGACTGTTCCGACACGAGCGCAACCAGGGCAAAGGGGCCGCCTTGCGCACGGGCTTCGCCCAGGCCACGGGAGATTTCGTGGGCGTCCAAGACGCGGATCTGGAGTACGACCCACAAGACCTGCGAAAGCTGATCGTTCCCCTGGCTGAAGGCAGGGCGGACGTAGTCTTCGGCTCTCGCTTCCTCTACTCTGGAGAACGGCGAGTTCTCTATTTCTGGCACAGCCAGATGAACCGCGCCCTGACCTTTCTCTCCAACATGTTCAGCGACCTCGGCCTGACGGACATGGAGACCTGTTACAAGCTCTTTCGTCGGGAGATCATCCAATCCATCGAGATCCAGGAAAACCGCTTCGGTTTTGAGCCGGAAATCGTGGCCAAGGTCGCGGAAATGCGCTGTCGAATCTACGAAGCGCCTATTTCTTATCAAGGACGGACCTACGCTGAAGGGAAGAAAATCAACTGGAAGGACGGATTGCGTGCCCTCTACTGCATCCTGCATTACGGGGCGCATCGGTCTCCGTTGCCCATGCAGATGTTGGTCTATCTGTTCATCGGCGGCACGGCCGCGCTGTTCAATCTGCTGCTGTTTCTGTTGCTCTTTCCGACCCTGTCCATTGGACCGTCGGCGCTCATCGCCTTCTATGCCGCGGCGGGATTGAACTACTGGCTATGCACCCACTTGCTGTTCAAAAAAAATATCCGCTGGAAAACTGGGACCGAGCAGTTTGTTTACTATGCATCCGTGACCGGGATAGCTCTGGTGGACTTGGCTACGACCACTGCACTCCTTGCGTTCGGCCTCGGTGCCGTCAGTGCAAAGCTGCTGGCCTCATGCATCGGGCTAATACTCAACTTTGCGGCACGGCGCTTTTTGGTGTTCCCTGAGAGCAGGCCGGAGGATTGGAGGTAGTTGGGGCAGGGTGACCATTGACCATAAGACCGATAGACTTTACCGGGATATCGCGCTGTCGCCTCGGATTTCTGGTGTGATTTTTCACGCATTCACGGCCAGGATTCTCCACACCGTTATATTTGCTGATTGCCCCACCGCGTCGTGGTCTTTTAAGCATAAATGCGCTCCAACTTTCAACGCTAGAGTAGACCGACAAATGCGACAACAAATATTCGGGTTTTAATAATGTTACTTTTATTTTTTTTCATATTCTTTATTGTAAGGATAGTCTACTTATTTTCAGGAGGAGTAATTATTGATTCTGATGAGGCAATTATCGGCTTGATGGCCCGCCACATTCTCAATGGTGAAAATTTTGTGTACTATTGGGGTCAAAATTATATGGGCAGCCTTGAAGCATATACTGCTGCATTTTTTTTCAAAATATTAAACACTTCTGATTCTTTTGTTTTAAAAATGGTTCCACTCTTTTATTGTGTTCTTCTTATAATATTTTCGTACTATTATCTTTGCTCAGAAAACAGAAAACTTGAGGCACTATTTTTTTTAGCATTAATGTCTTTTCCTCCATTATTTTTTTTAGTATGGTCTTTAAAAGCACGTGGAGGGTATATTGAAACCATTTTATTTGGAATTTTAATATTTTATTTTGCTACAAAAACAATCCAATCTTCTAAAAACTTATATAATTCTAAAATTAATATCAAATTTTCTGTTAATAACAATTGCTTGTTTTATTTATTATTAGTTTTACAGTTAATTTCTGCATTAATTATTTTTTGCCAAGTTGTTTATGGTGGTGTGTATATTAATTTTTATAGCGCAAAATTTAGCAGCTCGAGCTTTATTAAGCCGATATTTTTTTTCTTTCTTTTGCTTTCTGCTCAATTTTTTCTCCGAAAAGAACCTTTTGTAAAATCATATGTTGTTAACGTTCATTGGATATACGTATCGCTTTTGGCCTTTCTTTGTGGATTAGCATGGTGGACAAACCAACTTGTAATTTTTTTTCTCTTTCCAGCACTTATTATTATCTCCTTATCAATACATAAACTTTTCTTTTCACCTAACTACCAAATATTATTTATAATTTTTTTTGGTTTGTTTTCCTTTTTAGGTGGATTGCCAATGTGGTATTATTCATTTTTTACTGATCACGCTTCTATAACTTCTGAAGCTATCGCGCCTTCTGAGCTTTGGATCAGTCAATTCACAAATTTTTTTTCCATAGGACTACCGAGGTTAATTGGTATTTTTTCTGAAAAAAATCAAGATATTTTTACATTAATACTAGATTATTCTGTTGCAGTAATATATCTAGCATCTTTTTCTTACGTTTCATTTCGTGTTGTTAAAAAAATTATTTCAAAATTTAACAATTTCAATGTATCTATAAATGAATTTATTTTTATATTTCTATTTTTTTACCCTTTTCTATTTAGTGTCACATCGTTTGGCGGATTTGTAACTGAGCCAAGATATTTACTACCTTTTATTTTTGTTTTTCAACTAGCAATTTGTTTTTTTATTGCTAGAATATATAAAATCATACCATTTTTAAGTTTTTTTATAATATTTATTTTAATAGGAAGTTCTTTTTCTCAATACAAGGAAATCGATTTTCAGGCTATGCAGCCCTGGGTTAAGTCAAGAAAAGTCCCTCTTTCACTTAATGAATTTTACGAATTTGCTGAAGATAAAAATATTAATGCTGTATATTCTGATTATTGGATTGCATATAGGATAACTTTTGAAAGTTCAGAAAACATCATATCTACTGTTTATCCAAAGGGAAGCACTGACAGGAACCCAGACTACACGATGTTTGTTGACAGCAATGACAATTTTGCATACATTATTATGAATAGTGTGAGCAAAGGATTTGAGTTACAGATGCATAATAACAATATTCATGAATACGATAAGTTTGAAATATGGCCAATGGTCATTTATTTTAACCTTTCAAAAAGGATTTAGCAGCTATATTTTCGGGCACTAAATCTTTTCAGGACGCACAGGCCCTACAGGTTTAATAAATATATTTCAAAATATTACAAACTAATTGGGCATTCCTCGCAAAATCATTCCCGAAAGTTCTGTCTAAGATGGATTGTGATAAAGCATAATCACACCTCTTCGTTGTTGTTGTTGTGGAGAAAATGGATTGCCAGTTTAGCATGGGATATTCAAGCGACATGGGTCTTTATTTTTCAAGTTATATATTTTTTTTACAAAGCATTAATATCACTTTTCCTACTCTTCTTTAGCATCGAAATACAGTCACCCCTCCACTATATATCGTATCTAATATTTTATACAGATATAATCAAATATAAAAATTAAAATTTTTAATATTTTTATATAATTTTTAATTATTGCAAACAATACGCACATCATTTCATCTATGATGGCTTTTTTTTGCTAGCAATTTAGATATTGTATTTTTTTAATTTTAACATGAATTAAAAAAAATCCAAGGAGCTTAGCCATGGGTAAGATAGATAAGCTTTTCTCTTTTCCCTTGTCTTCTTTAATTCTATTTTGTTTGAGTTTTTGTATCCCGCTCAATTTTGCTTTAGCATCAAATAGCACTTTACTTGAAACAATCAAGGCTCATGATTACGGCACTAACAACCCAAGTGTAATTTTATGTCTAGGAGATAGCATTACAGCAGGCTCTTATACTTCAAGTGAAAATATATACACTACTCGACTCCAGGACTTGACAGGAAAGACAGTAGTTAACGCTGGGAGATCGCGTGCGGAAAGCAGCGAAGGACTTGCATTTATGCCTTCTGATTTGAAAAAAAACAACCCCGGCATAGTAACAATTTTGTATGGCCTCAATGACATCGGAAGAGTTAGTGTGAGAACTACAAATATAAACCTCCGTGCAATGGTCAGATTAGCAAAACAAAACAAAACAATACCAATTATTGCTACATTAACTCCGGTATTTGAAAATCGCAGTTGGAAACGAGATGATATAATATCGCTGAATTCGATGATCAGAACGATAGCAGCAGAGGAAGGGGTCTTGCTCGCTGACCTCGAAGAGGTTTTTTCCTGGAATGAACAATATATACACTATGGTCAATACCCTAACTCCGCAGGGCATGAATTGATCGCTCGGACTTTTTTCGATCTGATTCAGAGCGTCGATGATAGTGACAATGCTAGTGGCGGTGGTAGTGGCGGTGGTTGTTCGTTAAGCTCTGACTCCGAGTTTAGCTTCGATTGGGCGATAATTTTTATTCTTTTTTCTCTTTTTTATCTTCACCGTAAAGTGACTAACAGAGGCATTTCCTAAGTGCGAAAATAACGGACTGGTGGCTGGTGGGAAAGCCGATAGAATTCGCTTTTATCTCGACATACTATCCCCTGAGCCGCTCCTGTGGATCGAACCCAGTCAATTTCGTCAACATCAAATACTTCTGAAAGTCTCTACTTCCCCTCGCCGTGGAGTAACGCTGCCATCATGCCATCCATTTTGATTATTTTTCTATATTTGTAAAAATTATGACAACTCGTAAAACTTTTTTGACAATAAAGATTTCCTTTTTACTGTTTCTTCCGTTGTTTTTTGCCTACGTATACAAAACTGGCTTTTTTATTGAAATGATAGAGGACAACGTCACTTATTATGAATCTAAAATCGGCCAACGGATTGCTGAAAAACATGAAGTTGCTTTACTCATTACCTTTGACGAGCCAGAACCAAGGGAATGGATCACCGGCTCTCAGGTAGTTCAATACGGCGTTGAAGCGGTTCCTGGTCGCAAGGGAATGGCTCGACGTTTTAATGGCCATCAAAGAAACGCAATCGAAACGTCCACTAACTGGCAGCAGTTGGGACCAGAATTTACCATTTCTACCTGGGTGAGACTCGACCCAACATCCGACACCCAGGAAATTATCTTCACTTCAAGATCAGCAAGCTCTCCAAAAGTAGGTTTGATGTTGGACAAGGGGCATATGACTTTGCATGTGCCGACGACTGATTATACACGTACAATATCATATAAATTCGAAGGCTATGATCAATACACCCACATTGCTGCCGTCATTAACAGCATTGAAGGTCAAGCTCGTCTTTATGAAAATGGAGCTTTAATCGATACCAAAAGTATTACAGATATTCTACTTCCTGACCATAATATAGAGTTTGGGAAACGCACCTGGCATGCTATACGAAAACCTCTCAATGGAGATTTAGATGAAACAATTATATGGAATAAATCATTGTCTTGCGATGATATTCTTAACGTGTATGAATCAAATGCAAACATCCTTAAAAAATTGAATAGGGAGCACTACTTAAAACTAAAAGGCTTTATTGCTCTTCAAAATATTGCCAAACGGACACTCAAAACCATAGACTATTTTAATCCCTGGCTTTTTCCAGGAAAAGCGCAAAAGATTGATCTGCCAGATGTCCATATTTTTTTGACAAAGTCTGATTTAAGGCATTTTAATAAAGCGCACCACTCCAGCCTGCTTTCTGGGCGGCGGATTAATCTCGCAGATGAGACAAGATCGATCGAGGTCATTTTTGATGGAAAGGCACAACCTGGATATTTGCAATTGTTTGGGAGCAATACGTATTATCCATCCTCATTAAGGCCATCTTACGTATTACAAGCAAGTGAAGGCAACAATGTCCTGGGAGCAAAACGAATCAGGTTGAGCCCTCCTGAAAGTATTAATTTTCTATCTCCTTTATTGGAAACAAGTGTTGCTAATTCACTAAACATTCCAAGCGTTCACAACGGCTTTTGCAGATTGATTGTCAATGGCGATTTTGCTGGGATCTATTATTTTGAGGACTACTCTACTATGGGGGTCTTTTCAGGAAGCGCGGCATCTGAATTTCCCTATGGTCCGATAAGGAGAAGTGATTGGACATCACTTTTTTGGAATATCGACTCTCCTTTTCCATACCTTCGAATACCGCTAGACAGTGATTTTCCATTATCTCATGATACACTTCTATCTCTTTATGATTCACTAGAAAACAAATATATACAAGCTCTTATTAATGATTTTACTAGCCCCTTGAGTAGCCAAGAGATTTATAGCTCTTTAATGCAAAATAGAAAAATTCTGGAGAAATTTTGGCCTTTGTCTTCGGATGAATTAGGCCAAGCAAGGAAGGTACAAAACATACTTAACGAGCATATGCTTCTTGGCAAAAATCCTTCCCCATATTATATTCTGGAGGATATTAACCTTGATATTTTAAATACTACAGGAGTTATGATCAAGTGGACCTCATCAAATCCTCAATTAATATCTTCTACAGGGAAGGTTACAAGGCCTGATGTCGATCAACCAGTCTCTGTAGAGCTAACTGCAATTATTTCTGACAACAATGAAGAATTTTCAAAATCTCTTAAATTTCGACTGATGCCTAAGCATGTCAAATTACCCGCTTTAATGGTCTATCTACGTGAGGATATACGAAAAACCCGAAGAGTTGATGCGATTGTCGCTTACTATGAATCAGGGCATACCGATAAACCTACCATCTATGAAGCATCTCAAGGCCGGCGGGGGGGAATCAGTCATCGTGGGCACACTGGCTATTGGCAAGTCAGAAAGGGATTTTCGCTCCGCCTGAACAAAGCACATCACCTTTTGGATGAGACCTCAACAAGGCATCTTTTTTTGATTAATGCTCCACGTGACTTGACTTTCATGAAGAATAAACTTTCGTATGACCTTTTCAGGAGTTTTTCGTCCGACATTATGCCAAGATACGCACCCAAGCTTCAATTGACTGAACTTTTTATAAATGGAGAATATCACGGATTATATGAAATGACTACACGAATTGGCCGTCGGATGCTGGAATGGGAGAGCTATGAAGTTTCAGAAGAATTTCCTGCTTTGCTCCTTAAGCATCAGAATGTACCCGGTGGAGAAAGAGTTCCTTTCTGGCGACAAATGTTTCCACCACCTCGTCATGGGTTTTTCCGCGATTCTTTTTTTGATCTTGTTCACTTTATATCGACATCTCCTAGAGAGCAATTTGTCAGTGAATTCACTGACTGGATGGATTTGCACAATGTAATCGATTTTCATATTCTCCTGAACCTTACAGAAAATGGAAACGGATGGCCATTTAATTATTATCTTCATGACGTACTTGCCCGTGAAGCAGGACCTGAAGGACGATTCTTCTTTATACCTTGGGACTTTGATGCCGGTTATGTCTCGCGCCCTGATCGTCTTTGGTACGCCAACAACTTGATTCGACGGTTGCAGGATGATTACCCTAACTACTATGAGCAGTTGCACAGTCGTTGGCAGGAGCTTCGAAACGGACCATTACGCAATGACGTAATCGATGCTCGTATTGACGAAATGTTTGAATCCTTGTCTGGATACGCCGTGTGGGATCTTGATAAGTGGCGGAGAGGGCACGGAAAGTCGCATCAAGAGCATGCCGAAGCGCTTCGCCACAACATTCATAATCGTCTAATATTTTTAGATAACGAAATTCCGTCTCGCTTAAATTAATAATCGTGATATATTCTAATTTTTTGCAGCAAAAACCACTAACCCGAAGATTTTTTATTTTGCACTTCACTACTTTTTTGAATTAATAGGTGTACCAATTATGCTAACAAATGAACGCAAGTTCGTCGCCTTGAACCATAAACTTGATTACGCGCTGGCAATTTTTCATCAGCATTGCCTTCTTGACCCGACTTATCCGTTAGATACGATCCACAGCATTTACTACGACACTCCCCGTCTCAGTTCATACTGGGAAAAAATTGAGGGCGACCACATCAAGAGGAAAGTGCGTCTTAGGTGGTATGGAAATACGGCAAGCGATCAAATTTCCCGCAAAGCCTATATTGAAATTAAATACCGAATCGGAAGCGCGAGAGACAAAGTTCGTCACTCGCTAGACATTGACTATGACTGGTTTCCTGCTGCGCCGCTTCATGATCCACGCTATGTTCAACTACTTTATGATGAGGCTCGCAGTGCAAACCTGCCCATCCCACCGGATTTATTTCCAGTTATCCAGATTTCATATCATCGGTGGCGCTTTATTTGTCCAGTTACGCTTATGCGGGTTTGCGTTGATATAGACATTGTCGCCAGCAGAACAAACAGAGATTTTTTACCTGGATTTAGCTATGTGTTAGCAAATATACCTATAGTTGTATGTGAGTTCAAAAGCCAGGGACTGATTGAATTGCCTTGGGTTAAAGATCTTTACGATGCAGGCTTTCGGCTAAGAAGTTTTTCAAAATATGGTGACTGTATGAACTTTATTCTTATGGGAGGGGTACACTAATGGACATTGGATTGTTTCGAGTATTGGAAGATTTTCAGAGTATTCAAACACGGATGGATCCTTCGTTATTCATGACAGCGATTCTCGCTGCGCTAGTCGCATCTTTTGCTGCGTCAGCAATGTATCGTTTTTTCTATGAAAGCAGAGGCACAGGAAGTCAGGTTCATAGGGCATTCCCACTTCTTGGAATCTCGATAACAACTCTTTTTATCGGTATACAAACTTCTATTCCTCTTTCTTTGGGACTTTTAGGAGCATTGTCAATTATCCGTTTTAGAACGCCTATCAAAGAACCTGAAGAAATTGGATTTATTATGCTCGTTGTTGCCGCCTCAATATCGGCAGCGACATTTAATTTTCGTTATATAGTTATTCTTTACGCATTAGCATTGATGAGCCTTTTCCTGATCCGTGGCGTACGCACATTCAAGTTTCTGAAACGTGATGGCGTCCTTGTTATGACCTTGGCTGACTCAGATGCCTTAAATTCAAAAGAAGGTATTTCTAAATATCTTCAGGAAAACATGCGGCGTAATTCTCTGGAGAGCTCGTCTAGCAGAGACGGAGTTACAAGCATGCAATGGACATTTTCAGGCTTGAAATCTGATGTCGCGGATTTTCAGGCTGGATTGCGCAAGGTTGCTCCGGTCCAATCCATGAATGTATTTCTGGATCGCCCCGGAGGCATAAGATAATATGTTTCGCAAGCTTTCCTCCCTGGCGATTGTTTTCGCTTTCTTCGGGGCGTTGGCTTTTGCCTACAAATTCGACAGCCACATCTCCTACTGGCTTCAAGATCAGGTTGATCATTACTCCGAGAAGCTTGGCCGCGAGATAGCAGAAAAGCATGATGTTTTGTTATTGCTGACATTTGAGGATACACGGGGCGTCGCGTGGCCTTCAGAAATCCAAGTCAATCAATCAGGTGTGGAGGCAAGTAGCGGCCCTCGTGGTAGAACTCGTTTTTTCAATGGATCAAAATATAGTTTTATTGAAACATCTCTTAACTGGAACCAGTTAGGGAGCACCTACACTATTTCTACATGGGTGAACCTTGACGACTTATTCCCTACCCAGGATATTCTTTTCTCTTCCGTACAAGGCCGTCATACAGGCCTCCGGCTTGAAAATGGACATATGACCCTTCATATCCCAAACCCCGAAGGGTCTAAGTCACTATCCTACAAGTTTGAATCATTTGATCAATACACACACATCGCAGGCACTGTAGATCCACAGAATGGAATAGCTCAATTATATGAAAACGGCATTTTACGTGCTTCCGGAGACATAGCTTCTGTTGATCAGCCTTCTCATTATGTCGAACTAGGTAAGATGCGTTGGTATGCCCCTAATTACCCAATTTTGGGCGATATTGGTGAATCTATAATATTCAGTCGCGCCTTGACATCCAATGAAATCAATGATGTTCACAGCTCTCCTTCTCCCATTTCCAAAATGCTATCTCCCGAGTATTATTGGAAATTAAAAGCGGTTTCCGCTCTTAACCGCTTTTTCCAGTCTGCTTTGAAAACTGTTGATTATTTTCATCCAGGCCTGCACGAAGGACGTACTCACGATGCTGATTTACCGGAAATTAATTTAGTCCTGGCAAAGAACGATAGGCGACATTTCAATCAGTACCACAACATAAGCCAAGCTAGTGGCCGTCGAGTGGAAAAGGCCGCTGAAAGGCGTTCCATCTCGTATGTAATCAATGGAACTGCTGGGAATGGTTTTCTACGACTGGACGGCAGTAATATCAACTATACAGAGGGAAAGCGCCAATCATTCATACTGGAGGCAAAAGGCGACACGAGTTTAATGGGAATACGTATAATCAAACTTACCCCTCCTGAAATTTCTGGTTTTCTTGCACCTTTGTTCGAGACACAGATAGCCCACAAACTTAATTTGCCACATGTCCAAAATGGATTGTGCCGATTGATGATCAATGGCGAATTTATCGGCGTGTACTATTTTGAAGATTTTGAGAGAATGGGCGTGTTTCCTGGAAATCTATGGGATTTTCTTGAAAGACCCAGCAATGTACTCGACGCGGGCTCGCTTTTTGATGGCATAGATCTAAAATATCATCTCAGAACACCTGTTTACAAAGACATCCCATTAACCCTCAAGGAATTGCTCGGAGTGTATGATCTGCTTCATGATGTTTACCGGACTGCGTTAATCAATGATATGAATAGCCCCCTTAGCAGTCGAGCTGTTTCTTACCGACTTCTTATTGATCGCTACAGGCTTGTTAATAATGTTTCTCGTGCACCTGAGGAATGGGGGCAAGCGAGAAAGTTAGCCAACATACTCAACGAGTTCATGTTATTGAATGATAATCCTTCTCCATTTTATCTTCTTTCAAACTTAGACCTTGATGTCTTCAATGTGTCAGGCGCAAAGATCCAATGGCTCAGTTCTGACCCAAGTGTTCTGTCAGATGAGGGCAAGGTTTTCCGTCCGCTGGCAGACCGGCCAGCAGGTGTTGACTTGATCGCAACCATTTCTGATAGCACCCAGACCTTCATTAAAACTCTTAATTTTCGGGTGATGCCCGAGAATGCA
Source organism: Desulfonatronum thiodismutans (assembly GCF_000717475.1). Taxonomy (NCBI): domain Bacteria; kingdom Pseudomonadati; phylum Thermodesulfobacteriota; class Desulfovibrionia; order Desulfovibrionales; family Desulfonatronaceae; genus Desulfonatronum; species Desulfonatronum thiodismutans. The sequence goes on along the minus strand of NZ_JPIK01000012.1, from coordinate 143,812 downwards.
AAAGTACCGGCAGTTATGGTCCACGTTGCCGAACGGCTTAATAAATTGCGTCGCGTAGACTGTTCTGTCCATTACTATGAGGAACATGGAAGCGAAACTCCTCGAGTGTTCTATGCCACCCAGGAAACACGCGGTGGTATTAAGTTTCGAGGCAACAGCAGTTTCTGGAGGCGACCGAAGAAACCATTCAATCTTCGTCTGGATGAACCCCACTACCTTTTGGACGAGACAAAAACAAAACATCTTTTTTTTGGGAATGGATTATTTGACTCAACCTTCATGCGCAACAAACTTTCTTATGACATGTTCAGAAGCTTTGGCAGCAATGACGATCCTAGATATGCGCCCGAAGTGAAATGGGCCGAAGTCTTTGTCAACGGTCGCTACCACGGTCTCTATGAGATGGGGGCCCGCGTGCACCGACGCATGCTTGGCTTTTCCAGGTATAACGAGGACGATGAACGCCACGCCGCCCTTTACAAACATGTGGCCCCTACTAATCTATTCGGTGAATTTCCAGCTGCCGGTTATCATCAAAAACTACCCCAAGTCAGACATTCAGGTCCATATGCTGAACATTATGATGACTTGATGCGGTTTACAAGTTCCGCTTCTCAGGAAGACTTTGTTAATGAGTTTGAAAAGTGGATGAATTTAAACAATGTTATTGACTTTCATATTTTGCTCAACGTCACTGACAATACTGATGGAAAAGTCGTTAATCTTTATGTCGCCCGAAATAACACCCTTGGAAGCAGATTCTTCTTTATACCATGGGACTACGATAATACCTTTCATGGCCGTAACCGCAGGCTATCCAATTTTCTATTTAACCGCCTAATCGATGAATACCCTGGGTACCCTCAACTTCTCCGCGATCGATGGACAGAACTTCGTCGTCACCAATTGAGTGATGAGTTTCTTCAGGCAGCCATCTCCCGCATGGAGCATTCCCTTACAGGATACATTGAGTGGGATTTTGAACGCTGGCCTCGCGGGATTAACGACCCTCAAAGGGGGTTTGAGAATTTACGAAACAATGTAAGGAGTCAGTTAAAGTGGCTTGACAAGCTAATTGAACCCGTAAATGGCCCCTAAGGCCAAGGCTCCTCCTTATGAGCGCTGCTAAGCTGTCTAAAGGATTAGCCCTATATAAATATTCGACTACCATCTGAAGATCGTCTAGCTGTGAACCGTAGTTTTCTGGAGTAATGAAAATGCCATTTCGTTTTTTTTTCTCGAAAGTAACTTTTTTGAACCGCTTACAGATTTATCAATATTGCAAATTAGCTCCCCTTGTCGTCTTATTACTCCTTTTACTCTTAATCATGGGATGCGCACAAGAGGGAGATTTGCGCACCCCGAAACAGAAAGAGGCTGATTCTTCGATTGATGCGGCCATCGAAGAACTGACGGGAGCGCCGACGCGAATAGTCTGGCTTCAAGATACCGGACAAGGCACGGATGTTTTTGCTGAAGGCATGGATCTACGAATGATGTCCCTGGATACCGAGGATGGGAAAGGTGAGCGCGTCCTGCTGGACGGTCCGCGCAGCATGGCCAAGCCCATGTTCACTGTTAGCGGAGAGTGGGTGATTTTTTCCGACCGTGAAACCCATCGCGTCCACATGATTCGCTGGGACGGGACTAATCTTTTGGACTTGGGTCCAGGTTTTGGCTTGACCACGTGGATAGATCCGGACACCGGAATCGAATGGCTGTATGTTGCCAGGGGGCAAGTGGACAAGCATCGCACTTTGGCATCGTATGAGTCGATGTGGCGCTATCCGCTTTTTTTACCAGGAAAGACTGAAAGACCCCAGAGGTACTCCAGGAAGGCAAGGTCGCGTGAGGAACTGGTCTGGAACCAGACAAAAGTCAGTGAGGATAGCTTTCAAATTTCCGTGGATGGGCGCTATGCAAGTACGGCATTTCCCTGGCCTTATATGGGGGTTTTGGATAGAGAGACTGGGCTTTGGAATCGACTTGGCCGAGGATGCTGGGGGGCCATGTCGCCGGACAATGACTATCTGTTCTGGATCTTTGACGGCCCACACCGCAATGTTCACGTCTTCAAAGCGGACACGAGGGAACGCTGGACAATAAACATAAACAATGCTCCGGGCATGGACGGATATGAGGTTTATCACCCGCGGTGGTCCAACCATCCACAGGTCATTTCCGTGACCGGCCCTTATAAGGTCGGTGATGGCTCAAACAAGATCCACGGAGGCGGAAACGAAGTTAAGATCTACCTAGGGCGAATAAATAATGACCGAACCAGTGTCGAAGCATGGGTCATGGTTACTGATAACACCCATGCGGATTTTTACCCGGACGTATGGGTCCAAGGTGGACCTATTGAAGAGAAGACTGTGCAAGATGTTGAGCAGAAGAAAGCCACCGATGCCTTTGAATCGAGATGGCCGACGAATACCAATGGCTTGACATATATTTGGGAGAACGCCGCTGGAACGCATGAAATTATCGACCCCGAAACCCGATCGCAGCTTATTTTTCGCCCCGAACCTCGTCGCCTTGCCCGACATGACCGGAATCACGCTATGCTCCTTGAAGGAGGCTATTTTGTCGATGACACCGCTGGGAACCATTTGGCCAGGCATTTCCCCATGGAGTCTTTCGCATTAGAATTGGTCGCTACGCCGTCAGCATCACATGCTTGGACTCAAGGCAGGGTTTTTTCCGTGTCCACCGAAACTGGACATGAATTGGTTGTTGCCTCCAGTCATGGAAAGTGGATGGTGACAACCCTAGATGCGGAAATCGTCATCGGGCCTGTTGTTCCTGAAATACCGGTACACCTTGCGTTGTCGTACACCGCGGGCAGGTTGCATGCATTTATGGACGGTGAACAAGCGGTTTCCGAGGTAATCAACATAGATCCCCAAAGATGGGGCGAGGCCGCTTTCCTGTTCGGTGGGGGCATCAACGACGATCATGACTGGCGGGGCAGCCTGGAAAATTTTGCTTTCTACGACAGGGCGTTGGGCTTGGATGAAGTTGGAACGAATTACGAGCAAATCAAAGACAGCTTGTCACAGCGGAGTGTCCCGGATCTGGCCCTTGTCAGGGCAAGAGTCGTGCAGGCATCAGCCGTTCCGAACCCTGCGGATATAGCTCCATATCGACGGGGACTGGTGGTCAACGAGTATGAGGTGATCGAAGTCTTTGATGGCGAGTTGGATGACGATCGGTTTCTAGCCGCGCATTGGGCCATCCTGGACGGAACGCTGCTTGATTCAGCTTTTCGCTTGCCTGGTTCGGAACATGTTTTGCTTTTGGAGCGCTTTGAAGATCGCAGGGAGTTGGAAGGCGAGCGACTGGCTCAGGATCCGGATAACTTTTGGCTGACACTCTTTTTTGATTTAAACCAATAGCCCGATGATCCAACTTCGACAACTACCTAAGGCTGTGATTTTCGACGTGGACGGCACCCTGTATGATCAATCCAGCCTGCGACGGAAAATGCTTGGGGACTTGGTTTTCCACCTGATGCGATCCCCATTTACGGGGATACGCACCATCAAGACCCTTGCTGTGTTTCGTCGGTTACGAGAGCAGATGCCTGATATGAAGGTCGATAACCTTGCCAAGGTTCAATATCATCTGGCCGCAGACTTGCTACGTTGTACTGCCGGGGAGGTTCACGCCATCGTGGACGAATGGATGTTTAAGCGCCCGCTTCACCATCTTCGAGCGTGCAAACTTGAATATTTGGATGATTTTTTGAAGTTTTTACGGAGCAACGGCATCACCACAGCAGTGTTTTCAGACTATCCAGCAGCGCAAAAAATCGAATCCTTGGGCTTGAACTTTTTCCTAGTCCTGGACGCAGAAGATCGCCGGGTGGACCTACTGAAGCCAGATCCTAAGGGGCTTATGGTTTGCGCGGGAGTGTTGGGCCTGGAGCCGTCCGCCTGTTTGTTCATTGGTGATCGGGACGACCGCGATGGCGAATGCGCCAGACGCGCGGGCATGCCTTTCCTGCTATATGCCCGTAGTTCTTGTAGCACGCTGAATACTTTTAATTCTTATCAGCAGTTGCCGGGGGCGTTTTCCACAGCCCATAACCAACCAAATTGAGACAGCTTAATATGACGCAGCCTTTTTTCAAGTCATCCATTGCACCATATATTGACATTGCCAGACCCGATCATTGGTTCAAGAATATTTTTTTGGCTCCGGGCATTCTGTTGGCTTTTTTTTTCAAGCCAGATTTAATCTCAATTAGCGTCATTCCGCCAATTATTTTCGGCGTGTTGTGCACCTGCCTGATAGCTTCTAGTAATTACGTCCTCAATGAAATACTGGATACGCCAACGGATCAATACCATCCGGAAAAGCGAAACCGTCCCTTGCCCAGTGGCCGTGCTCGAATGGATATCGCTTGGGCGATGTGGGTGGTGCTGAGCATTGCCAGCGTGTTCATGGCATTCTCCATCAATCTGCCGTTCGGGATATCCGGGCTAATGCTCTGGATCATGGGTATCGTTTACAACATGCCACCGTTGCGTTTCAAGGACGTTCCCTATCTGGACGTACTTTGCGAGTCCATTAACAATCCAATTAGGCTTGCTTTGGGATGGTATTGTACGGGTATGGGCTATGCACCGCCATTGTCCATGTTCATTGCATATTGGATGTTTGGGGCATTTTTGATGGCGGCAAAACGGTTTGCCGAATACAGGATGATCAACGACCCGGATCGCGCCGCTAACTACAGAAAATCGCTGGGCTACTACAATGAACAGCGGCTCATTGTGAGTATTTTTTATTATGCTACTTTTTTTGCATTGATGGGTGGGTATTTCATTGCCAGCTATCGTTTCGAATTGATACTCGCGGCTCCGTTCGTGGCGTACTCCATGGCATTCTACATGCGTTTGTCTTTTAAGCCAAACAGCCCAGTTCTGAAACCGGAAAAATTATTTCGTGAGCGCTCGATAGTGTTGATTATCACCGCAACATTCATTTTATGTACTTTACTCCTCTTTTTAGATCTGCAATGGCTTCGGGAACTGTTCGAGCCGTGGGTTCTGCCGTACTGACCGGCCCCATCATTGCGGATAGAGGCGATTGATCCCGATCACTCCATTTCCATTACACGTATAGCAGCGATTTCCGCCTTGCCGGCACCCAGGAAAAACACTCGCGGTTCCGCCGAGATAAAATCGTCCAACAAAAATTCAATACGCTCTGTCTCCCATGTTTCGCGAAGGCCGACAGTTCTTGAGTCGATTATCTTTTGGCCAAGATCATAGGCTACTTCAATCTGCATTGAAGGTGTGCCGTCTTGCCCAGGTGTTGCTCTGACGTCAAACTCTACAGCAAAACGCCCCTGATATAACTCGTAATATCTTCCAAAGGCTATCAATCCGCTAGGATGCTTATTTTCATGAGCAAGACGGATGACGTTCCCAGGACGATTTTCGTCTTCGCTGTTCTCCCCGGTTAACCGATGCATTATCTGAACTGGTATCTCAATATGCATCCGGTCCACGGGCATGGGTACGAAAACGTTTGCACCGTTTTCCTTGGTGAGCCATAACGGTTCATATTCATTAAAGTAGCGCATGACGGCGTTATTAGAGCTTTCCAGCCACCTAACAACGATAATATCCCCGTTCAGCCCACGGGGGTTGAAGATCATGTCGTTGCCATCCTTGAAAGCATCTCTATGTTCCCTCGGGTTGATAAAAACCAAACTCCCCCTTGGCGCTCCATCAAGGGCGTCCAGGACAAGCCGTCTTGGTAAGTTTCTCTCCCGCATATCCAAGCTGGCGGAGACGATGAAAGGGATATTGATGCCAAGCCATATTGCCATGAAAATCAAAAGATACCTCAATTTTACATAATTCAGGATTCTGCTGATGCCAAGTGATGCGACAATAATAATGAAAGGTAGTGTTTCATAATAATACAGAGGTCCAAAATCACGAGAACCTTGATACCAAAAATATACATATCCAATCCATACACTCAGTATTGCCCCGATAAGAAGCTTTGTCCAATGCTTTTTCCAGCCAATGAATGCTAAGGCCAAGCAAAGAATGAGCGATCCAAAGAAGCCCCATAGCCATGTGTTGAGCAAGGAAACATTTGAGACAAGAATTCCAAGGCCACGACTCAAGGAGTGATCGATTCTTCCAAAATGACGACTTCCGAAGCCGAGCTTTTGGGTCTCAGTATACTTGAGGTAAGTCATCATCAACGGATCACCGGTCGACAATGTGTTATAAATCAATATCGCCAACACACCTGAAGCAGATGCAAGGGCAAAATAGCACGTTGACTTGAGCATACGCAGAGTTCGCTCTCTGTAAAGACGCCACATGGAGTCAATAGAAAATGGGATCGCTATGAGTAATGCTGTATAAGTACGATTATTGAAAAGAAATGCCCATGCCAAACCGGCAATGATGGCGAAACGGGCATCTCCAGTTTGCCGCCAATAGATGTAGGAGGCCAACATTGCTGCAGCTGCGAGCAATCCACTAGTATGGCTCACCAATGTTCCATAATATAACAAAAAATAGGGTGAAAAAAGCAATAAGATAGCAGCTGAAACTCCAGCAACATGACCCCCAAGCAGTTTCCCGGAAAGATACACAAGAAAGAGACTTAATCCTGCTGCCAAGGCAACCCACATATACGGATTCCCAACGAGAACCCCGGGGGCCAGAAAAAGAGAGTGTCCAGGCGCATACCTGGACAGCCAACCGACATCCGGGGCGATGATGATCATTTCATGGTGGAATGATGCCGGGAATGGAGGAGAAGGCCTGGCTACAATTCCTTCGAGAAAATTCTGAGCCTGAAAAAGGTAGCTATTCTCGTCAGCATTCAAGGTTGCGTGCTGAAAAACAAACGTTGCAATGCAATATGCAAAACTGAAAGCAAGAAAAGAAAGAGTGATAGCAAAGATATCCCATTTGTTGACTTGTTTGATATCCATAAGGCAATAGTACCTGATGTATTATATTAATGGAATTTTTAATTATGCAAAAAATGCAAACAGCTACAATTAATCCTTATATAGAGGAACGGATATCAAACACCTTTGACAACTAGCCTTCCTGTATAGTCTATTCTGTGCAATAGAGGTTTCATGCTGCTATTATAAAAATATTCATCAACAGCCTGCTTTGCTCCTTTAAAATGCCCGTAGTCATCGAGAATCATGACGCCCCTTGGTGACAAACGTGGATATAGATGCTCTAACTCGTGCTTTGTGGATTTGTACCAATCAGTGTCAAGCCTTAGCAGTGCTACGGACTCTGGCGCATTGCCCGGAAGAGTATCCTCCACCAAGCCTTTGACGAAAAACACCTTATCCATTGGATAACCTGTCAAGGCCATAGCTTTCTTAACATCCTGCAAGGAAGCATTTGTCCATGTTGAGCTCGTATCTGAAATTTTCTTTTTAGAGAAGTCTTCCATAACCGATTTACCCCATACATCGACGTCTCTCTCGTCTGGAGCTGGCATACCCTCATAAGTGTCATAAAGATAAAGATCTCTATCAGCGCGCCCTTCCGCCATAAGTGTCAAGGCAACAGCCATCATAGAACCTCCTTTATAGACACCGCATTCTAAAAAAGCGCCATTAATATTATTGTTGAGGATATATTTTACAGATTCTATGAGAGAATATAACCTTTCATGACTAGTAAGCGTGTATGGGCGGACTCTATTCATAATGTCTATATGCAAATCTTCAAAGTCAGCTGGATAGTCTGCATGCCTGACAATATCATAGCCACACCTCTGCACGAATGAAGAAATTGCTTTTTTAATCACCAGATTGGCCTCCTTGAAAAGTTATACAATTGTAAATTACAATACTCATTCTTTAATATAATATGCAAATTTTTCAGCTAGTATTCGACTGAACAATTAATTCTAAAGCCCTTTAAGCAAAAATGTCAAGCTTGTGCCTTAATTGGCAGGATGGTACTAGCCAAAGACAAAGGACGGTGAAAAATCACATCCAAGCCTTAATTTCAACCTCAAAAAGTGGGTACCAACACGGCCCCCCATTGAAAATCAACAGTATTGGCGTCGTTTGCCTAGTGCCCTGTTCCTTTGAAAAAAAATCAGTATGTCATCAGTGAAAATACCACGCAAGGGGGCGTTGCGACGTTTTTTTACGTTTTCAAAGATACAACGTCGAAGGACCAAAGAGAAATTCATGTCACATTTCAGTATTTTTTAGCTAAATAAAGAATATTACACTGATTAGATTTAATTCCTTACACGCAACTTAAAACTTCCAAACTAATACCCTATAGACTTAACCAACTATGAAAAAATTAATATTTTTACCAACAACACTTGTTTTGACTTTTCTGGTTTGGATTGTATTGTCCTGGCCTTTACCCTTACACATGGCAAATGCGATAACACTTTCAGCCCACAAAAGTTCAGACAGCATTGCCTATATGACACCCGGGGATTCTCTGCAATTGCTTTATTATTTTGAATTATTTCATCAATGGGTTACAGGCAAGACACCTTGGTTTTACAATCTTTACGAATTTCATACTGGTGACGATGCCGAGCGCTTTTCTCCTGATACTTACTATGTTCCATTTACGTTATTTTATAGCGCGGTTCGACTAGTCTCAACCCAGGCTTTGGGTATGAATATTGCGGGGATCATCTCTCTATGGCTGACCCTCTTGGCAACCTGGATGCTCTTGCGTCGCTACACTAAGGACGAATGGATCATTGCCCTGTTCAGCATTTTCGTGCTGATCTTTCCATATCGCTGGAAAGCGCTTTTTGATGCCAGTCCCACCGGCTTTGCCATGATGTGGGTGCCGGTGTTGATCCTTGGGCTCGACCTCGCCGTGCGTGATGGAAAACTTCGCGGTGGTTTTGTGGCCGGACTGGCAATACTTTTCATGTATTTAGGAGATGCGCATATTTTCTTCTTCGGCATGCTGCTCATTCCCGCTTGGTGTATGCTTGCTTTGCTGGCCGATTCAGGTCTTTCAGGCAAAGCAGGCAGCAGGTACGGTCGTATTGCGCTTGCGCTGACCCCGGCTGCCTTGGTGGGGGGCAGCATGTTTTTTGCTGTGAGGAGTCTCGCGAAATCCTTGAGTGAAACCGCCATGGGGCAAGGAAGGGACCTCGGTGAGGTCGCCGTCTTTTCACCACAGGCTTCCGGCTTTTTCACGTGGCAATCTGGAGACGTTTCCAGCCAAGTGTATTTGGGTTGGGCCATCGTTGTTTTGATCATTGTCGGGTTTGTTTTGCTTTCTTGGAATTTTCTACGCGAACCTCGTCAACAACTCAAGCCTTTGCTTTTCATGACCTTTCTTTGCCTGGGGATTCTGGGCATGGCGATATTGGCTCTGGGACCGCATGGGCTCCGTACAGGAGGTTTTTTCACGCTGGTTCGTGAATTGATTCCGCCGTACACCATGATTCGTCAAGCTGGGAAAATATTCTGCCTCATGCCGACCTTGTTGGCAGTAGCCGGAGTGACAGCCTTGACCGTCCTCGTCAAGGCCGGTTCTGCCATACCCATGTGGCGCGGGTTTTGTGTAATGCTAGTGGCGGTTCCAATTTTTTGGGATTATTCAACACTGAGCAAACCTGACCTGATCTACCTGTCAAAAGAGCAACCGGCGTATCAGGCCGTGGCAGAGGATGCATTGAGTCGCGGGGAGAATCCTCATATCGTTGTCGTCACCCTGTGGCCCGGTGATAGCCATTACGCGGCCATTTACCAGCATTTTGCGTTAATGTACCGGGTTCGCATGCTCAACGGTTACAGCCCTGCTGTCTCCAAAACGTATTTTGACGAGATATTTTTGCCGTTACACAGCATTAACCAGGGTTATCTTTCCTCTGAACAGATATCGTTCCTTCGAGCCATGGGGATAGGGCATATTGTGATCCATGAAAACCTTTACCCTGAAAAAGTAGCACCATTTCCGGTTAGCTATGCCCTTAAAAAATTTCTCAAGCATCCTTCCCTGCAATTCCTGGCACATGGCGATAGCGTCTGGGCGTTCAGAATCCTGGACTCCCCTGACGAACAGACTCGGGAGCCGCACAAGATGGCGAGGCAGGCAAGCGGCCCGCTCTTTCCGGCGAGACATTGGGAAATGGAACGGTCCCTTTATGAAAATGTGGATTTGGTTGAAGATACCTCTGCCAGCGACAGGAATTACATTGCGCTGTCCGATGACGGCGCCGTTGTCCATATTGCTCAGACAGGGTCGCCTCCCGCCCCGGGGTTGCGGTGGATGATCAGATGCCGAGGGCAGGGCCTGCTTCGGGCGGAGATATTTGTCGGCCAAGACCTGCTCAGGGAAGAGCTTTTGGTCGTGGAACATCAGCATTGGCAGTGGCTGGAGTTGCCGGTATCAATTGAAACGTTCTCCAATGTATCCGTGCGCTTGGCACTTGAGGCCGGAAACATTGACCTGGATTCCGCCCTTTTGGCTGCCGGAAGGTGGCCCTTTCTCCAACCAGGAGAGATAATTTCAGTCCCGGCCGCCAATTTCTTTCGCGCGGGCTTCACGGACATCAACCAGGACCGGGTGACTTTTCTCAAAAAGAACTATGCTGAAAGGGTGGTTTTTTATGGACCGAGAATGCCCTTGGAGCCAGGCCTTTATGAAGTGAGTTTGGATTATTCGACAGATGCCGAGCCAGGGATTGAAATCGGCGAACTGCGTATCACGTCGGATACAAACGACGCGGGCAAACAGTCCATGGCTCTCCACCAGGGGCAACCTTGGCGGTTCGAGATCCGGGTGGACAACAATCTTCCATTCAATATGGATCTTTTTTTCGCGGGGCAGGCCGACCTGGTACTGGATGAGGTTATCTTCCGGCGCCTTCAATAACCCTGCTACCCAGATCCGACGTCCAGTACACGTTGCCTTCAGTTCGTGACCAGCCGACGGTATATGTCCTCAAGAGCCCTTGCTTGCGTTGTTGCTGAATATTTCGTGAACACGCACGATTGGTTATTTCCACCGATAATACGAGCTTGATCCGAATCCAGGAGAAGCGCGACGATTTTTTCCGCGAGATCCATGGCGTCTCCAGGAGCCGCGTATCTGCCGTCAGCGCCCAACAAGGCGCGGTTGGCCGGGGTGTCGAAGCAGACCACGGGCAAGCCTGCGGACATGTAGTTGAGGATTTTGCCGCTGCCTTCTCCTGAGCCTTCCTGTTTCGGGTCGACGGCCACGTCGATCACGGACAGGTGGGAAAACAACTGGAAATAGTCCACCTTGCCGCAGAGCGTGGTCACGTCGGCGGTGCCGATCGCGTCCACACGTCCTTGGCACTCTTCAAGTGGATATCCTGCCAGCAGAAAGTGGACATTTTCCACGCGTTGTCGAATTGCAGGCATGGCTTGGATCAGAAGGTCAATCCCCTTGGCCCGCACAAGCGAACCAATATATCCCACGACCATTTTTTCTTGAGGAATACCCAAACTCTCCCTCAGACAGCTTGCGTCGTCCACCGAACAGCTCGATTCGTCGACGCCTTCGCGGATCACTCGAATCTTATCCTCCGGCACGCCGAACTCGGCTTTCATGAGATGGGCCGCAGCCTCTGAACTGCAGACGAAAAAATCCGGCAGCTTGCAGACCAGTTTTTCCAGAAAGGTGAAGAGGAACAGCAGTTTCTTGAGCGGTCCCAACGAGCCGTAGGCCTTTATTTCACCGCTCAGGCTGCCCTGAACGTCGAAAACCACGGGGATTTTGCGGGCCGAGGCCAGCAGGCTCGTTGCCCAGCCGAGGGCGGCGCCTTCATGCAGATGTCCGTGAATGATGTCGGGCTTGAAGTTCAGGCAGGCGCGCCAGACCGTGAAGAACAAAAGGACGTCCAGATACAGTTTGTGCCAGGAAAAACCGGCATCAACCTTGGAATACCAGGGCACGCGCAAGCTGCGCCGGGTTGGGATGCCCGGAACGTCCCGTCCGTGGTGATAGGTCGTCAGGAGCACGTCGTGACCTTGGCGCTGCAACGCGGCGATCTGATCGTGGATCCGGATGTGGCAGCCGCGATCAGAGAAAAAAGGCGTGGGCGCTATGTGCAGGATTTTCATGGCACGTCCAGGAACCTGAACTTATTTGGCCAGATACCGTGCATCCACGGCGAGAACTTCCTCTTCCCTTCTGGTATCGTCCCACCCCGATTCCTCGGCCATGATTCGGGCCAGGCAGCGCAGGGTCTCGGGAGCGGGGCGGCCCAGGCAGCCCAGCGGCGTGCGCCGAAAGACCACGTCCTGAAGGTTCCGGGCCATCTCCCGGCGTACCGCATGCACGACTTGGGCTTTGAGGATGGCGGTTCCCGGACGGATTTCCTCAGCAAGATCCGGGTCTTGGACGCACAACTCAAGGATTTCCGTATAGTTCGTGCCATAAGCGTGAATCAGGTCCACGATCCTGGACTCGGAGAGAATGTCGGGGCGATGCCTGCATTCGTCAGCGACGAAGTCCTTGAGGTTCGTTATCCCGCCGCCGAACAAGGGCGCGCTTTCCGTACGGCAGGGCTTGGCTTGTCGCGCCAGCTTGCGGCATGTTAAGTCCACGATCTTTTGGGCCAGCAGGCGGGCCGTGGTGTACTTCACCCCGATGACCGAGATCAGGCCCTGGATGTTCTGGGAGACGCCGTGGTCGATGATGTTGTCCTCCCGTGAGCCTTGGTAGCCCGTCCCCGGGGGACGGGACGGGTCGTCGGGATAGAGTCCGCCGTAGAAGTGCCGGATATCGGCGCGGCACAGTCCGGCCGCCGGATAGACGGAGTTTACGTCATCGATCAAGCCGCGGATGTCCTCCTCGGTGACGATGTCGTCATCGGGTGCGCCGTTGAATGGACTGTTGGTGGTTCCGATAAGGGAGAGGCCCTGCCAGGGGACGATGAAGAAATGCCGTCCGCCCCGGTCCAGCCATGCTCCGGAATGCTTATGGCGGGTGGCCAGGGCCAGGGCGTGTCCGCTGGTCAGGGAACGGGTGATGATGTGGATGCCTTTTGAAAGGAGCCTCGAGGCCCCCTTTACGGTATCGGCCAGCCCCCCGGACTTGAGCACGGAGTTGACCCATGGACCGGCGGCGTTGACCGTGAGATCAGCCTTGATGGTCAATTGGCTTCCAGTAAAGACATCCATGACGTTCGCTCCGGTGACCCGGCCGTCGTCTACAAGCAGATCCTTGACCTGCGCGTAATTCAGGACCTCGGCCCCTTCTCGCCGCGCGGCAAGAACGATGGCCAGGGTCAGCCGTTCAGGAAAGGGCATCTGACAGTCGTAAAAACGGATGGCGCCGGTGAGCCCCTCGGCGAGCAAATGCGGTTCCGAGGCCAAGGTCTCCTGACGGGAAAGCCGCTTGTGACCCGGCATTGTCCGGCGGGAACTCCTGGCCCCCTCGGTCCGGGCAAGCAGGTCGTAGACGGTCATGGCCAGACTTAAAACTTCCTTGCCTTTGAGGCCGTGTCCGTATGTGGGAATCAGGAACGGCACCGGATGGACCAGGTGCGGTGCCGAACGCAGGAAAAAAATGCGTTCATGCAGGGAGGTCCTGACCCTGCCCAGAGCGAGGTGTTGGAGATAACGGATTCCGCCGTGGATCATCCTCCCCGTGGCCGCGGACGTCGCCGCCCCGAAATCGTTCTTGTCCACCAGGGCCACGGACAGCCCGCGCATGGCCGCGTCCCAGGCGACGCAGGCACCGTTGACGCCCCCGCCGACGACCAGGATGTCGAAGTGTTTTGAGGCGATTTCCCGTAAGTCCAGCATCATGCCCCGGTGTACTCCGAAGATTGGCCATTTCCGGGAACAAGGCGATATCTCATGATTTTCGCCGGCACGCCCATAGCCACGGCGTAGTCGGGTAGATCCTTGGCAACCACAGCACCGGCACCGATGATGCATCCCTTGCCGATGCGTACTCCATCCAGAATGGACACCCCCGCTCCAATCCAAACGTCGTCTCCCACCACCACTGGTCCACGTGACGTCCAGCCCATATCCATCATCGGGATATCCGTTCTGTCCGTTTTGTAGTTCCCTCCCCCGATGAGACAGAGCGGACCGACCAGTCCAAATTTTCCGATTTCAACCCTGGAGATGGACGAAATGATCGTGTTGGCGCCGATTTCCGTACGCGCACCAATGATGGTGGAACCTATCTTGGCCTGCACAACGCAGTTACGGGCGACGATCACGTCGTCATGGATGAAGATTCCTTCACCTTTCAAACCGGATGCGTCCAGCAGGGTGTTGTCGTCCACCGCGACCCTGTGGCCCAGGGTTATTTTGCCGGGATGACGGATGCTCAAGCCGCGCCCGAGGATCAGCCCGGAACCGACGGATCGAAACAAGCGGCGGTAAAACGTCCGGCGCAGGAAAAAGCCCAAGCTGGAAGGCAGGTTGCAAAACAACAAATTGACGACCTCGTAGTAGGCCAGGGACAACGCGCCCGCGTCGCCGAGGACTTTTCTGGCATAACAGCGCAAAGGAGAGGACGATTCGTCGTTGAGCTGGGCCGCGAGGGTGCGACGGGCGGGGGGAGTCTGCGGGGGGGAGTTGGTCATGTTTTCTCTGGTTGGTACGTCTCGAAGGCCGCGTCTCTGATCTGTATTGCGCCCGGAGCACGGCGGTGGATGGCGGATATGGCGCGAAAATGGTGCACAAAAGTTGAACCTGAAGGGGCTGTTTCGAATCGCCTCGGTCGGGTTGCCTGGACCGTCCGCTTCAAGTAATAAGCAGGGGACTCAGACCGCCGCGAAAGCCCCGTTTCGTTGCTTTCCGCCTTGGCGACGCGTACAGACGAACGCAGTTTGCGTCTCGCAAAGAAGTGCAACATGCCAAATAACGAGCTGCAATACAAGATTCACGGCGATCGTTTTCCCGGAACCGCTGGACCATGCCCTCACCCATAGCCCATCTTGCCGCCGGTGCGGCCGTCGCGGTCGGCTTCACCCGCGACATCGACGATCCGGCCCAACGTCGCGTAGTCTGGGGAGCAGCCCTCATTTTTTCCGTTGCTCCAGACCTGGACGCCATTCCCGGGTTCATTACCGGAGACATGGCCCTCTACCATAATCAGATATCACACAGCCTTTTTTTCGGCATTGCAGCCTGTTTGTTTGTCACGGGCGTTTTTGGATTATTATTCAGTCGGTTTCTTGACTGGTGGAGTTATTCGCGGATATCCGCCGTGGCTTTGATTTCCTACGGCCTGCATCTGGTCATGGACGCGGCGACCCTTGGTCCCGGCGTGAAGTTGCTTTGGCCGTTCATGGACGAACGCTTTTCCACGCCCATAATGATTTTTTACGGAGTGCGACACTCTGAAGGCCTCTTCTCCGCGCATCACCTGATAACCATCGGCAGTGAGCTGGCGATGATCGTAGGCTTCCTGCTTTTGGCGCGCATTGTATTTCGTCCGCATCGACATGTTCCCGATACGGCTTTCGTCGAGTAATGCCCCCCAGACTCTCCAGCCGATAGCCATCCCAAAGCTGGAAATAGTGAATGTTTCAACCGAGCCGGAATATTTGCCCGAGAAATATCGGGCCAACCTTCAAAATCGCGGTTATGGCGACATAAATCCTGCTGAACATCGCACTTAGCGGTAATGTTCTCATCAGGGCAGCTTCAAACCGCCCGAGGCGTCCGCCGCTTTAAGTGCAACCAAACCATCGAGCTTTTGCCATGTCCAACACCGCCGATAAAAAGGATATGCTGACGCTGTCCTGCCGCCGCTACTGGTTCAAGCCGATGGCGGCGTTTTTTAACGCTTTACAACTGCGCGCCTATCAGTTGGCGAGTGCCGAACTTGCCTCGCCAGTGCTGGATGTGGGGTGCAGCGACGGCGGATTCGGCGTCTTGTTGGCCGATGCCTTCGGCAAGCCCGATCATCTTTCGGGCATCGAGCTGCTCAAAAGCGCGCTGGATGCGGCCAGCCCCGAAGCCCGATCCTTGTACAAGGAAATGATCCACGGAAGCGCCACGGATTTACCGTTTCCAGATGAATCCTTCCAGACCGTGACGGCCAACGCCAGCCTGTTCGCCATTCATCCTGGCCTGGACACGGCCATTGCCGAATTTCATCGCGTTCTGCGCCCTGGGGGAATCTTTTACGCTTCGGTCTGCACGGATCGTTACGACCAGCACTATTGGCTGACCCGCCTCCTGCGACGCGCCGGATCGGACTGTCTGGCCCGCCGCTACGCGGACGCCATGAACGCCCGGATGATGCAAACGCATCTGCTCAATCCCAAGGAGTGGCAGTCGCGACTTGTGCAGGGCGGGTTTATCATTCGCCAGTGCCACGGCTTTCTCTCCCTGGCGGACACCCCGTTCTGGAGCTTCCTGGCCTGGACTCCGCTGCGCGTCAACGGCGTGCTGCGGTATATTACCTTGCCATCCCGGCGCAATCGCGTCGCGGCTTACTACGAGCATCTGTTTCGCAAGCGATTCGAGGCGAGCCGGGCCCTGCTTCCAGCGGAGGAAAGCGGGTATATTTTCATCGAGGCCCGGAAGCTCTGATTTGGATAACGTATCTTGTGATGGTTCCGTTGATACCATAGGAGCACGGCGTCACTGATAACTGTTCTAATCCCCGTCTTTTTCATCCGGAAAAATATTCACGTTCCCTCATCACCACGAAAGCCTTAGAAGATTATCCATGGACAACATTTGCCAGATCCCCCCTGGAACCCCGGTTCTCGTCACCGGCGCGACGGGTTTCACCGGAACCGTGCTCACCCGCAAGCTGGTCGAGGCTGGCGCGAAGGTCAGCGCGGTGGCCAGAAGCAGTTCCAACCTTAAGCCGCTCAAGGACCTGAACGTGACCTGGTACAGGGGCGAGGTGTTCGATAAACAGATCATTGCCCAGGCCATGGCCGGGCAGGAATATGTCTTTCATGTCGCAGCCGCTTTTCGACAACCCCGTAGCTCATACCAGGATTATTGGAACGTGCATGTCGGATCCACTCAAATCCTGGCCCGCGAGGCTATGAAAAATTCCGATTTCAAACGCTTTGTCCATTTTTCCACCATCGGGGTGCATGGGCATATCGTCCATCCACCAGCCACCGAGGGCACTCCTTTCGCCCCGGACGACGAGTACCAACAGACCAAGTTGGAGGCCGAGCTGTGGCTGCAGACCCATGCCATGGAGCACGGACTGCCGTACACGGTCATCAGGCCGGCGGCTATTTACGGTCCCGGCGACCGCCGTCTGCTCAAGTTGTTTCGGATGGCCCTCAAACCCGTGTTCCCCCTCCTGGGCAAGGGCAAGTGCATGTACCATCTGGTGCATGTGGACGACCTGACCAACGTGGCCCTGATCGCGGCCACCCATCCGGACGCCTTGGGCCAGGCTTTCATTGCCGGGGCCGACGAGCCCATCGCCGTTGCCGATCTCGCCGGGATCGTGGCCAAGCACTTCGGCGGAAAGCTGAGAGTGCTCCGTCTGCCCATTGGACCCTTTTTCCTAGCCGCGGACATTTGCGAACGTATCTGCCACCCCCTGGGCATCGCCCCCCCGCTGTATCGCCGCCGGGTGGCCTTTTATTCCAAGGACAGACATTTCGACGTGGCCAAGATCAAAACCGTGCTCGGCTATACGCCCCGACACGCCAACAAGGACGGCATTCTGGAAACAGCCCGCTGGTACGCGGAGCAAGGCTGGTTGAAGGCTTGAGTTGCTTCGGCATTGACTCTTCATTCCTGGGGCATACTCCTGTTGCGGATAAGGAGGATAACGCACCATGACCAAGCACGCTCACTACGTAACTTCATCATGCCTTTTCTGGACACTGATCCTGGCGATTGTCCTGGCCTTCGGCTGCACACGAGAGGATCAGCCCGCCAATGCGAACAACACCCCGGATGCGCAGATCGACCGCATCGAGGAATTGACCGGAGCCCACACACGGGTCGTCTGGGTTCAGGATCTCGGCCAGGGCGGGAATCCCGGGGCCCAGGGCGACAACCTGCGCCTGATGGGCTTCGATTCACGGGACGGCCTGGGCCAACGGATCATCCTGGATGGACCGGCTAATTTCGCCAAGCCGTACATCACCCCGGGCGGCGACCGAGTGGTCTATACCGATCGCGCCCGGGACGCCGTGATGGTCGTCAATTGGGACGGCTCCGGACTGCGCGAAGTAGCCTCCGGCACGGGCCTGGCCGTATGGATGGATCCGTTCACCGGCCTGGAATGGCTGTACGTCGGAGTCGGACAGGACGGGAACAGGGCCCCCACCAGGCAACGGATGGAGCGGGTGCGGCTGGATGATCCCGGAATCCGGGAACTCGTCTGGGACCGAACCCCGGTCACCGAGGACCAGGTTCAGCTTTCCATCGACGGCAAGATGGCCGGAGGCACCTTTCCCTGGCCCCACGCCGGGGTGGCGCGACTGACCGAAGGGGCCTGGGACAGACTGGCCCAAGGCTGTTGGCCGTCCATCTCCCCGGACGACCAATACCTGTTCTGGGTCTTCGACGGATCGCACCGCAACCTGACCATGCAGCGATACGGCACGGAACATCGCTGGCAGGTGGCCATCAACACCGCGCCGGGCATCGACGGCTACGAGGTCTATCATCCGCGCTGGTCCAACCATCCCCGGTTTATGGTGGTCACCGGGCCCTATATCAGGGGAGGGGGCGGCAACCGGATTCGGACCGGAGGCCCGGAGGTCTCCCTGCACATCGGCCGCTTCAGCGCGGATTTCTCTACCGTGGAGGCTTGGCACCGCCTGACGGACGATACCTTGACGGACTACTACCCCGACGTCTGGGTGGCTTCGGGTTTGGAACTGATCCAGGCCCGGGATGCCGAGGCCGAATCCCAGATGAAGACGCCGTCCCATGACGCGGAACCTCACGACGGCCCGTCGGCCCCGTCGACCCCGTCACCCTCTGGAGCTCCGGAGGACGGCCTGCTTTTTCGCTGGGAAACCGCTTCGCGAGCCAGCGTCTTGTTCGATCCACGCAACGACCGATACCGCGACTCGCATCTTGAACCTCGCGGTACGGCCCGACTGACCCGCCATTTTGCCATGGACACGTCTCGGGGAGGGCACTTTGTCCTGGACCAAGCCGACGCCCTCCTCTCAGCCCTTCGGGACGCCAATCAACTGACCATTGAAGCCATGATCACGCCCTCCCTGCCCGACCAGTCCGGGCCGGCACGGATCATCACCTTTTCCTCCGGGCCCAGCGCCCGAAACGTCACGCTGGGTCAGTCCGGCGACCGGCTTGTCCTGCGCCTGCGCACGGAGAGGACCGGAGTCAACGCCGTTCCTCCGGAATTGGATTTACTGCCTCTCAAGGCCGGAGAAACGACCCACGTCGTCGTGACCTATTGGAACGGCCGGGTGACGGCGTTTGCCGACGGCCAACCGGTCTTCTCCTCGGACGCCGTTCAGGGCGGCTTCAGCACCTGGTCGCCGCAACATATGTTATTCGGAGACGAGTGGGGCGGGGGGCGACATTGGGCCGGGCAACTGGAAGGCGTGGCCATTTACAACCGGGCCTTGACGCCCGAGGAAGCGGGCCGGCGTTACTCAGAGGCCCAAGCTCGCATCGCGGATCGCACCCCCGCGCAGGCGCTGGTTGCCCGGGTGCGGCTTCTGGAAGCGCTGCCCGTACCCACGGTGGAGGCGGTGGCCCCATACCAGCGGGCCCTGTTGGTGAACCGCTACGCCGTGGAAGAGGTCTTGGAAGGTGAGACGAACACCCCGGAGATTCTCATCGCCCATTGGGTGATCATGGACGGACGGGTTCTGGATGCCGCTGCTCGGCGGGAAGGCGAAGTCTACCAACTCCACCTGGAATTCTTTGATGATCGGCCCGAACTTGAGGGCGAGAAGATTTCCATGGAAGGGCACGACTTTCTGCTGCCCTTGTACTACGATGTACAGAGTTGAGGCCCGAATGTTCCGTTCCCTCGCTCAATCACAGCGGACAACCGTTTGACCAGACCACTTCGCAACCACCTGAAACTCCTGCTCCGCGTCGTATTGAGCCTGGGCCTCCTGGGGGCTCTGGCCTACACTATCGATCTTTCCGAAATGGCCTGGTTGATGGTCGGGTTACGCTGGGAACTTTTTATGGTGCTGCTTCTTCTGGTGCTTGGCGAACGGCTGCTGAGCACCTGGAAATGGCGTGTTCTGCTGAACATCCACGGCAGCGACCTCAGCCTGTGGCAACTGTTCCGCATCCAGATGACTTCAGTCAGCTTCGGCCTGTTTCTACCATCATCAGTGGGCGTCGACGTATTGCGCATGGTGGCCATCTCCAGATGCAGCACCAAACCTGTCCAAGCCGTGGCCGCTTCGGCGGCGGACAGGGCCATATCCGTATTTATTCATCTCTTCCTGGCGGCCGCCGCAGCTCTTTTGGCAGCAGGCTCGTACCTTCCCTGGCCCATGGCCATAGTCTTTCCTCTCCTGTTTTTCGGCGCATCCGGGGTGATATTGGTTCTCGCGCACCCCATACTAAACAAGTGGGTCGCCCCACTGCTGCGTCGAACATTTGGCGACAAAATCACCGACAAGCTCAAGGAGTTCTACTCCGGCCTGCGGGCCTATCGTGATCACAAGCGAGCGCTGTTAGCCAATACCGTCATCTTTGCCTTGATGATCATCCTGCGCATCTCCATAGTTTACACCCAGGCCATGGCCCTGAACATTGACGTAAATCCATGGCTTTTGGCGATGGTACTGCCTTTGATCTTTGTGGCCTTGATGTTGCCCGTGTCCATCGGCGGACTGGGACTGCAGGAGGGTGCGTATTTCGCTTTTCTGGGGGCCATCGGCGTGGCCGGGTCCGCAGCAGTTGCCATTTCCATTTTAGAGCACGTGATCGTGCGCCTAGCCAGCCTGCCGGGATTCTATTTCTACCTGCGCGGCGGCCTGGTAGGCGGAGAAGTCACCTCTCAAAAAACCGTCTGATTACCACCACCCGCGCATCCGGCGCAACGCGAACCCATACCTGGCACGCAGTATTTCAGCCAGTGGCCTTCGCCCCTCGCCAGGCAACCGGCGCAGAAATTCTCCGCTGATCCGCACGATACGATCCGACGAGTCGCCCGGACGGTTAGTCGGACGCTCGGGCAGCACTCCCCACCAGAACCCTTCATACCCTAAAGCCTGTCCGATCCTGACGGCCTCATCTGTCCCGTCATAACGGGGAAAGGCCAGATGCTTTACGTCGACCTCCAGGCGCTGACTCAGGACCCTTTTCGATTCACGCAGATCCTGTTCCATTGTCCGAAAGGAATGAGGATTAACCGTGGCGTTGAGTGCCGCCTCCGCGCCGCACAGCGGCACGGGCTCGGGCCACCGCGGGAAGTAGCGATGCTCTAGGGAATGGGACTGGAAGTCCACGAGCCCTGACTGGCTCATGACCTTTATCTCGTCCCATGTGCAGGGGCGCAGGTCTGAACTTACGGTCAGTTCGGCAAAATCATGGAAGTGCGGGGCCACGAAGGCCACGGCGTGGCGGCCGTATTTTTCAAGTAGGGGAAAGGCCGTCGTAAACAGGTTGCGCGAGCAGTCGTCAAATGTGAGCACGACTGAGGGCTTGTCCACGCAAGCTTGCCCGGTCAGATGTGTAAGCAGGGCATCGGCGGTGATGGTGTCGTAGCCGTTTTCCGCTAAATAGACGAGATCCTTTTCGAAATCCGCGCTTTCCACCACATGGTAGCAAAATACCGGCACCGAGCTTCCGGGAGGTTTCGGGGCGCGGGCCAAGATGAAGTCCGGCAGGGAGCCTGTCAAGCCACAGCGGATTTCCGGCCAGTTCTTCTCCCAACTGTTTTGGAGTTTACCGAGCATTGCGCTCCCCTACCTGAGATTCTGAGAGAACTGCTTGGTATATGTCGAGTAGACTTTCAACATGGCTGGTCACTGAAAATTTACAAGCAAAAGCCCTGGCGCTGACGACTATTCTTGCCGCCAATATCTCATCATCCAGGAGCCGACGGATTTGGTCCACAAGGCCCGGCGCATCGTGTTCCGGGGCCAACAACCCGGTCTGCTCCTGATCAATAAGTTCCGGCAGGCCCCCAACGCGAAAGGCTGCCACGGGTCGTCCGGACGCCATGGCTTCGATGGCGCTGAAGGAAAGCCCTTCTTTCAACGACGGGATCGCCAGCACATCGATGGCTGCGAGGATGTCCGGAATGTCGGTGCGATGTCCACAGAATCTAATGGCATGGATAATGCCAAGCTCGGCTGCGAGACTTTCGCACTTCAGACGCGTCGGCCCGTCGCCGACCAGCAGGAGGATGGCCTTGGGATGTGTCGTCAACAAGCGTGGGATCTCGCTAATCAAAACCTCCTGGCCTTTTTCCGGAGAGAGTCGACCGACGACGCCCACTACCGGCGAGTCTTCGGGAATGGCGAATTTCCGACGGATTTTTTCCCGTGCTTGTAAGGAAGGGTTGGCGGCCTTGCCCAGATCAATTCCGTTGTAAAGTACAATCACCTGCTCGGAATGCAGACCGAATTCACTGCGGGCCAGCTCTCCCACTGCTTTGGAAATGGCTAGGCAGCGATCCGTCCAGCCAGCCATGCTGCGGTGCAGGAAGCGAAAGAGCGGCCCGGGAACGCTGGTGTCGTGCAGATGCATGATGAACTTGCATCCACAGATACGGCAAGCCGTTCGTCCTAGCAAAATCCCTTTCATGCCTGCAGCGTGGACCATGTTTATATCGTGCTTTTTAATCAATTTGACCAGATCAGACAATGCTCGAGGATCCCATTTGCCCCGGTCCAAGAACATTGGAAAAATTCCCCGTTCCTCCAACTTCTCAGCCACTGTGTGCCGATTTCTTAGAAAGCAAACACGCAGGTCAATACCCGCTGTCGGTAGCAAATGGAGGACGTTCAGGAAGTACGTGGTGGCACCGTGGGTCACCCCCTTGGAATACCCCAGGTGATCGCTGAGAAAGAGAAGACGAATTACTTTTTCTTTATTTTTCATCGGGAAGAGACAACCAAGCCGCATACAGGGTTGAGATAGGGCGACTGTACGACACCAAAAACTAACCATCTGCACCTAGAAAACTTAAATTCCAAGATTTTTCATCTGATCGAGGCTGATTGATATTCTCGAAGTATTGACAATTATTCAAGGAAAGCTTTCATCCATGATATTTCAAACCATTTGCCTTATTTTATTCGGCCAGGGCAAACGGTAAAAAAAGCGTTAAAACGTCCTGCCTGTCGGCCATGATTTTTCGAAAGCCGTGAAACTTCAGATGCAAAAAAACTCAACATTATTGGATTCCTTACAAGCAAACCTTCGGTAGACACTTAATTGGATTCTGATTAAATCAAAACCACTCTCAGCTTTCAATTCAGACTCAAAACCATGTCCATTCTTCTGCCTTTAGCGCGACCGTAAAAGATCACGCTCTTTTTCGAGGAGCGACACTGATTGACGGCGTGACCGTGCTCGATTTAATGACGAATCTGGTCGCGAATACTTCGCAAAATAAAATTGAGAATAAATATTTTCCTGTTGGTATTCTTTATAAACGTCTTCCAACCTAGCACTCAGCAAAGAAAAAATCATGAAATTTTCAGAAAATATCGTAAAGCATCGAGAAATTCTTTTGAATCTTGTAAAAAGAGAGCTTAAGGGTAAATACAAGGATTCCGTATTAGGTTTTTTGTGGAGTATCCTCAATCCTTTTTTTCTGGCAATCATTTATATGTTTTTTTTAAGGCTACTAGTAGGTCGTGGAGTTGCAACGGAAGATGTAATTATTGGAGTGTTTGCTTGGCAATTTACCGCACAAAGCATATCTGGAGGCATGTCAAGCATCACTGGGAATGCAACGCTAATAAAAAAAGTTTACTTCCCTCGTGTCATCCTACCTCTTTCTGTTGTTGCCGGCAATTTGATTAATTACATACTGACAATATTTGTCCAATTATTTCTATTACTTTTAATACTCTCTTGGAAAGGAAGCATGCTCGGAGTCGGCTTGTTTGCAATGCCCATAGTTGTCTTATATCAAACCGTATTCATCTTGGGCATGGTTTTGCTTGTTTCATCGGCCAATGTCTATTTCAGAGATATCCAACACCTCGTTAATTTACTCTTGACGGCTTGGTTCTTCATGACACCGGCAATTTATAACCTTACCTTTATTCAGCCTCTTCTTGATCGTTTTCCCTTTTTGGGCAATCTCTATTTTTTAAACCCAATGGCATCAATTATTACGATGTATCGGGCTCTGCTTCTGCCTGAAAGTGCTTTCTTTTGGTCTTGGGGGGTCGTCTTGGGCTTAGTTTGGCCACTCATTTTTCTCTATTTCTCGTACCGGATTTTTCAATCCACACAACGTAATTTTGCTGACTACGTCTAATTTCAACACCTTACCGCACTACTAAGCGCTTTTGCCGCAGCCTCGCTCAATTGCCAATAGTAATTCGGAAGTGTCGTGGCTAGCGTTAATTTCTCGTCATGTGAGAACCTGGAATGCATAGAACCTCTAATTTTCCCAAGTTGTTCGCAGGCTGTCTCGAACTCAAGGTTGTCCGCTATTTTTTCGTCGGCGGCGCTGCGGCCGTCGTCGACCTTTCCTTGTTCTTCATCTTCGCGTGGCTTCTGGGATTTCACTACCTGCTCGTGGGGGTCGGCGCGTTCACCGTGGCCGCTATTTTCAACTATCTTTTATCCATTCGTTATGTTTTTGTGAGTGGCGCTCGCTTTTGCGGGAGAAAGGAGTTCGCCTGGGTTTACCTGGTCAGCATATGCGGCCTGCTGCTCAACCAAATCATCCTTTACATCGGCGTAGCCGTCCTGCACCAGGACATGATGCTGGCCAAAATCGCCGCCATCGGGCTTGTCTTCGGCTGGAACTATCTGGCTCGAAAACATTTCGTTTTCAAGACCGCTTGCCCGTAGAATCCATTCTCTCCTTTTTGCTCCCGAATTTAGCTCATTGATATTTCACGAACAGTAGAAAGCGGCCACGATTTCACGGCTTCTTGGAGCTGTTCCGGTAGAACCGCCGTGGCCCCGATCTGTCCGACCACGATTCCGGCCGCGTAGTTGGCCAGGAGGCAAGCCGTCAGGGTTTCCAGCCCCGTTGCCAAAGCCAATCCCAGCACGGCGATGACCGTATCTCCGGCGCCCGTCACGTCGTAGACCTTTCTGGCGGCCGTGGGGATGTGGACGGCTTGGGAGGGGGAGCGAAACAGCAGCATCCCCCTGGCTCCCAACGTGATCAAAAGCTCTCGACTTCCAAGCTCGCGCATCAGACGTTTCCCCGCCTCGAAAACGTCGTCGCCCAAGCTGTCGTCCCCCGCGCCATCTTGACGCACAAGGCTTTCGACCCCGGCTTCCCTGGTGTTCGGCGTGAGCAGGTCGACACCGCGGTACACCGGATAATTCTTCGGTTTCGGATCGACGATAATCAGGGGCTCGTGGGCCATCGACTCACGAAACGTTCGCAACCTGTCCATGACCGGCCCGGAAACCAAGCCTTTTCCATAATCGGAAACGATCAGCACCCTGCTCTTCCCGAGCGCCTCGTCGACGCCGTGCAGGAGGTTGTCCAAGCTCTCCGTCGAGGGCAGGCAAACGGATTCGCGATCAACCCGGACGATCTGCTGCTGTTGCGCGATAATCCGGGTCTTGCGGGTCGTGGGACGTTGCCACTCTTGAATGCACTTGTCTTGGATTCCGTGTTCCCGAAACATCTCGCGCATCCGCTCACCGGAGCCGTCGCTTCCCAAAAAACCAAACAGCTGGGCTTGCCCCCCCAAGGCGGTAATGTTCTTCGCGACGTTTCCAGCTCCGCCAAGCCGATATTCCTCGCTTTCAATCCGGACGACGGGTACCGGGGCCTCCGGCGAGATCCGCTCCACGGCTCCGAATATGTACTCGTCCAGCATGACGTCGCCGACGATGACCACCGTGTTCCCGGCCAATCTATCTATGCTCGCGAGCAAGTCTTCTGGTTTGTAGGATGCGTTTACGAAGGAGGCGTTCATGGCGAGATGAAAGTAATGGTCAACATGTTAAATGTTCTCTACCGTATTTATGAGAATTCAATCATCGTTTTTTATGAAAATTCATGTCGCGTCGATCCCAAGTTTTTCCAGCAACCCAGCTAGTTCGCCCTTTGATGCGTAGCGCATGGTCATGCTGCCCTTATCTTCCGTACCGCGAAGTCTGACTCCTCGAAGACCAACCTCTCGAACGATCATCTTCTCTAACCTAGCCATCCGCTCGCTCTTTGCGCTCACTGTTCTTTCTTTTTCCTGCACAACCTGGAAACCGAAGCGCCCATGCTGTTTCCAGTAGGCGGCGTGACGTTCACACTCACGAACACTGAGGTCTGCGGCGATGATCTTGTCTCGCAGCATCATTTGACTCTCCGGATTCGTGATCCCCGCAAGTACTCGGCCGTGTCCTGCCGTGTAGAGCTTCTCTTGAATGTCTTTCTGGAGATGTTCCGGGAGTTGCAACAGGCGGAGTAAGTTCGCGATATGGGGTCGGCTGAGTCCGGTTCGTTCAGCGAGTTCGTTTTGCGTGGCTTGAAATTCGACTTGAAGCTGCTGGAGGGCTTGGGCTTGTTCCAGCGCATTGAGATCTTCTCGCTGGACGTTCTCGATCAGAGCCAGAGCCAGGCTTTCCTTGTCCCCAAGCTCCCTGATGATGGCCGGAATCTGTCGCTGCCCGGCGAGCTTGCTCGCTCTCCATCGTCGCTCCCCGGCCACCAGCTCATATTCGTCCGGGTTAACTCCAGGGCGAACAAGGATCGGTTGCAAGACGCCCTGGGCCTTGATCGATGCGGCCAGTTCTTCCAGAGATTCGGTTGAAAAGTATTTACGCGGTTGATATCGATTAGCCCTCAGGCTATCCACGTTGATCAACGTGACGTCGCGCCCGTTCTGGCTATCACTCCTCCCCGCGTCGCCCAGCAGCGCGCCGAGTCCTTTGCCCAACCCTCGTACAGCCATGAACTATCTCCTTCCACCTTGACACTGCGCATTCAAGTATCATCTCTAATGCGCGGGATCGACGCGCATCCACGAACCGACTGGAATAATTTACGAATCTTTACCTAAAACAGGAGAGAACATGCCCTTAAACAACATCATCCACACCTTTGACGCTCAAGGCAAGCCGCTAGGAGTCTTTATCCCGTTTGCCCTTTGGGAGCAACTGGACGAGAAAATACGAAACACATTGGATCGCCCCGCCTCAAAATTTCAGGGAATTAAAGAGCCCATTAGCGACTGGGAAATGCTCGTTTCATGCTGGGACTTCCCCTATCCCGTAGATATGGACGTCCATTGCCGACTCTGTGGCAATCAAACGCAGGATTGGAAACTGGATGATCCACGAAAATTTCTGCTCAAGGCGGCCAACCTCGGCGGCTTGGTTTCGTTCGAATGTTGCCAATGCCAAGCTCGGGTACGTAAAAATCACTTCAAGGACGCCATCGACGTAAGCTGTACCCCTCCGGGCATGAAATAGCCCTTCTGGACGAATTCAATCCGTACGACAATGTCAACGGCCCGACGCCCTGGCCATCAAGATGGCGACCAAGGTGTCGGGCCGTTTGTTATTCGTTTCCTCGAAAGCGAGTCTTGCCTAGCTGAAAAACAGAGGCAATACCTCAACCGCGCCCCGTGCCCCGCTTTCTTTTCTCTTCAAGTCGGCCGAAGCATTCTTCCGCAAACTTAAGATATGCCTGGGATCCTTTGGACTTGATATCATAATTGATCACTGGGAGGCCATGGCTGGGGGCTTCGGAGAGTCGGACGTTCCGAGGGATCGTCGTTGAAAAAACCAAGCCGGGAAAATGGGTGCACACCTCGCTTTCCACATCCTTGGTCAGATTGCTGCGAGGATCGTGCATGGTCAGCACCACCCCCAGCAACTCCAGCTCAGCGTTCAGTCGCTGGCGGACCAGCGTATAGGTCCGCATCAACTGGGCCATCCCCTCCAGAGCATAGAATTCGCATTGCATCGGCACGACCAGGTGACGGCTCGCGCAGAGCGCATTCACCGTCAGCAGCCCCAGCGACGGGGGACAGTCAATGATGATGAAATCATAATTTTGCTTCAGAGAATTAATCCCATCACGCAAATAAAATTCTCGATTCCTTTTTTCAACCATTTCCAACTCCGCGCCCACGAGATCTGATGTGGCAGGGAGCAGGGAAAGATATGGAAAGTTCGTCGTGTGAACGGCCTTGTGAAAATCTTGTGCTGTGAAATAGACGGAGTAAAGATCGTCGCGATCTGACTGTTTGTCCCATCCCACTCCACTGGTGGCGTTCCCCTGAGGATCGCAATCAACCAGCAGGACCGCTTTCTCCATCACCGCCAAACATGCCGCCAAGTTCACGGCGGTAGTCGTTTTCCCCACTCCACCTTTCTGATTCGCAAGCACTATAACTTCAGCCACATCATACCCACCAAAAGTTTACCCATAGTTCATTTCAGCGCGGACGCCCGACCAAATCAGAGCTTGTCCTCCCACAACCGACCGCGGGAGAAAGAACACCGGAAATGGCCGGACGTCCAAATGATTAAAGGCCGCTGAACAGCTGTGAGTGGTTGCCGGTTTTTAATATGAGCCGGTAGCCGGAGAGTTAATGTTTCACGTGAAACATTAACTCTCCGGCTTAAACGACCGATGACAGAATTCTTGAGCATCTTGAAGTGCGTCAAGAATAAGGACAGACTCTTGAATGTTCTGTTTTTTGACAACCATATGTAGTTGTCGCGTTAAGTGTAAAAAATCTTCTGCTTCTGAATGCCACGCCTCAGTCGCGTTCATGGCCATTTTCTCAGTTGCCTGCAAAAAAGAAGTAACGTCTTTGAGTGCAGGCAATTCACCAGAATCAGCGGCCTGCATAATCGCAGTAAACAAATCGAGCATTTGGGATTTGATTGCTGGAAAATTCATCGGGTGAAGAAGTGTTAGAAGTTAATTTAGCGTACGTTGTTTTTTGTCTATGGACGATTCAGTCTTAAAAAGTCAAGAGGAATAGGCAGGATAGTTGCTTGTCCGGATGATGCCATTTCTCGCATGGTTTGCAGGTAGCGCAAGGAAAGGGCTTCAGGGTTGCGCGAGATGATCTCAGCAGCTTGTGTCAACCTTTCTGCTGCTTGAAACTCACCTTCAGCGTTAATGATTTTGGCGCGACGTTCTCGTTCAGCTTCTGCCTGCTTGGCCATGGCTCGCTGCATTTCCGTAGGCAGGTCGACGTGCTTCAACTCAACACCGGAGACCTTGATGCCCCATGCGTCTGTTTGGGCATCCAGGATGGATTGAATTTGCATGTTCACTTCTTCACGCTGGGATAAAATCTGATCGAGTTCAACGGCGCCGCAGACACTGCGCAAAGTCGTTTGGGAAAGCTGAGAGGTTGCGAAAAGGAAGTCCTCAATGGCCAAAACGGATTTGGATGGTTCGATGACACGAAAGTAGATGACGGCATTGACCTTAATACTCACGTTGTCTTTGGTGATGACATCCTGATGAGGCACGTCCATGGCAACGGTACGCAGACTCGTTTTGACCATCTTGTCTAATAGAGGAATCAAAATGATCAAGCCGGGTCCCTTTGTCGCGACATACCGGCCTAATCGGAAAATGACCCCACGTTCATACTCATTAAGAATGCGAATCGCGGAGAAAAGAAAAAAAGCAACAATGAGCAGTAACGGGAGAAAAGAAGAAAAAGCACCCATGAAATCATCCTCCTGACATGTTGTGTGTTGACGTTGGGATAACGTGAAGAACAAGTCCGTCGACGTTGGAAACAGAGACAACGTCGTCGGGTTGAAGTGATAAGGGTGAGTCGCTGAGGGCAGTCCAAGATTCCCCCTGCAGGTGGACGACGCCATGGTCCTTAGACCAGTGTTTGACTTTCGCGGTCTGCCCAATCAATTGGTGTGGCCCGCTGAAGGGCTTGTTACGATGGGCTTTGGCGACCAAATACAAACAGAACCCGACAAACGCGGAAATGCCTATGGTCGTTACGATGATGCTGGGCATAGGGACTCCTCCAATCCCGTATTCAAACCGAAACAAAATCACCGACCCGAAAAAAATGGAAATCACGGCGGCCAAACTTAGGAGACCGAAGCTGGAGATCATCAATTCAAGTCCAAAAAGCATCAGGCCAAAAAGGATCAGCAAAAGGCCGGCAACATTAGTCGGCAAAATGGATAACGCGTACAACCCCAGAAGCAGGCAAAGGCCACCGAGAACGCCTGGGAAAATCGCGCCTGGGTTGGTCAGTTCGAAAAAAATCCCAGCCAATCCTCCCATGAGCAAAAAATAGGCGATTTGGGGGTCAAGTATCCAGGAAAGAATAGAATACCAAAGGCCTGGTTCAAAGTCGACAACAGCAACATCGGTAATGTTGAAATAGATTCGTTCGTTTTGCCATTCAAAGCCTCGAATGCCGATCTGCTCTATGAAGTCCGGTACACTGACCGCAACAAGGTCGACCACGCGTAACATGGCGGCTTCCGTTCCAGTCAGATTGGCGCTTTCTTTCACAGCGCTAATGTACCACTCGACGTTTCTCCCGCGACTCTGAGCTGATGCGCGTACTAAACTCAGGAAATCATTGAGTATTTTTTCAGCCATAGCCTCAGGAATATCCTCTCCTCCGACACCAACGGGCCGAGCGGAGCCGATGTTGGAATTGGGGCTCATCCCGGCAATAGCTGACGCGGCGACGAGAAAAACCCCAGCCGAGGCAGCCCGTGAACCGTCAGGACCAACCCAGATGGCCACGGGCAAGGGAGCATTCAGAATCTGTTTGACCATGTTCCTGGTAGTTTCTCCAAGACCTCCCGGCGTGTCGAGTTGAAGAACGAAGAGCTGGGCTTGTTCCTTGAATGCATGGTTTATTGCTTCATCGAGAAGATCTTGTTGAGCGGGATTGATGGAACCCTGAATCTTCAGAACATGGACTGGAAAACGATCATTGGCCGAAACAGGAGCGGCAAGAAACAGAATAAACGATACTAAGATTACGTAGAATAAGAGCGCATGTCTCATAAGGGTCTCGCTTAGGTAAGAAATCGTCGTTAAATGCTAATATGAGAGTAAATATAAGAATTCAGGAGTTCAAGTGTCGGATGATCTCCCAAGCAGCTTTTTTAACAGGCTTATTATCGGGTAGCATGTCATCAAGACTTGGGAGGAGAACATACTTGGGTAAAGCTGAGTTGGTGGGCCTATGAAGCACGGAATGTAAACGGTCGGGAAATAAAGACTCGACGCAACCGCCGAAATCAAGGATGTATTTCGGACTGAAGTCTGTAATTACGCGGAGAAAGGCCACCTCTAAATCCTCATGGGGAACAGGAGTGGAAGCGTACACGGCCGGAGGCCAAAAAGCCACATCTTCAAGGGACCAGGGCATAGCTTTGTCGATGATTGCGTGAAGTAAACGTATACGGGATTCGTTGGGCAATCCTCGAAAGTCATGGTCCAAATTTATATAGGTTATGAACGCGGTGATGGGAGGGCTGAGCTTTCGCCTGTAGAACATGAGAGGTTCAGGATAAGGATGGTCTGGGTCGATGCTCCAGGATAATACTGGTTGAGGCGATATAAATGAAGTATAGCAAGAGTTTACATCGACCAGTGCGGAAGCGATGCGCGGCGTTCGGAACACGAATCGCAAACCGATTTCTTGCCAAAGCCGGGTTCGCTCGTCCATGGTCGATCAGGCCGAATGGTCAAGAAACCATTCAATGATGCGCATCGCGACTTCAGTTTTCGCCAAGAGAGGCCAGGACTCTCTTCGGCCGCAACGGCTGATGAGGTGAACCTGATTCGTAGAGGTCCCGAATCCGCTGCCTGGATGAGTAACGGAATTGGCCACGATCAGGTCGAGGTGTTTCTCATGAAGTTTATCTTGGGCGTGACGAAGGATGTCATCCGTCTCCGCAGCGAAGCCGATTATGTACTGGGAGGGCTTGCGAGCTCTCCCGATGTCCGCCAAGATGTCGGGATTCTGTTCGAGTTCTAAGGTGATACGCTCGCCCAGAGAGGTTTTTTTTGCTTTGTTTTTTTGCACGGCGACGGGACGATAATCGCAAACAGCCGCGGTCAAGCAAATGATGTCCATTCCAGCCGCGAGATCGAGACATGCTTGGTGCATTTCTTTGGCGGAGGTTACGTCAACCGTTGGAAGAAAGCGAGGCAACCAGAGATATGGGGTCGGCCCCCTAACTACCGAGACTTCGGCGCCGTGCAGCCAGGCGGCCAATGCGATGGATGCGCCCATTGTCCCGGAGGAGTCGTTTGTAACTACTCGGACCGGATCCCAATATTCACGAGTCGGCCCCAGGTTGACGAGGAACCTCTGTCCGGCGAGTTCCTGGGGGAGCAGGCCCTTGAGGGCATATAAGAAAATCTCCTCAACTTCGGCCAAACGCCCTTCCCCGGTTTCACCGCACGCCATCAACCCCGTATCCGGAGGAACAATTCCGATCCCCCGTTCCTTCAGCTTGGATACATTGCTCTGAACGGCCAGGGAAGTCCAAATCCGAGGATTCATAGCCGGAGCGTGAATGATGGGGCCTTTGAAGGAGAACAGTTGCGAGCTGAGCAGATCGTCTCCGATCCCGCCCGTATGTTTTGCCAAGGTATTAGCCGTGGATGGTGCGATGAGAAACAGATGGGCATTCTGAGCCGGCTCAAGGTGGGCGTACTCGGCTTGATTCGAATCAAAAAGTCCTTCATAGACCGGTCCCGAAGTCAAGGACCGAAACTGCAAGGGCCTGACGAACTCCTGGGCCGCAGCGGTTAAAGTAACCCCGACCTGGATATCGGCGCGCTGAAGGCGACGCATGACGTCCACGGCTCGAAAAGCGGAGACGCTACCGGTGACGCCCAGTTGCAGGCGTTTTCCAGAAAAGCCGATGAAATCGGTGTGGGGATGGGTCATTGGATCAGCGTGCGTTCCTGGCGTAAAGTCGACGCGGGTGCGCTGGAAGGCGCTTTGGGGGCGATCCATATTTCCATCTGCGTGGAAAAGCGTCCGTCATGAATGTTGATTATGCAGTCCCGATCCGGCTTGGTGAAAACCATGATGGTTCGTTGATATCGGAACGCACTGCTCATGTGCCATCCGTCCTTGAGCATGTTGTTGGTAAAAAAGGTCGTCAGGGAAACCGGATCGATACGCCCCTTGAAAACGAGCATCCCGGCCTTTACTCCCGGGGTTTCCAGGACGAAAGAAGAACGCGGGACCAGCTTCATGTCCCGAGGTACGAGGATGTCATCGAAATCATAATAATAATTTGCCGGACCGGACGGAGTGACGGTTGGATCAGTGGGATCGCCGTTCCCACCGTGCTGCTTGGAAGCGCAGGAAGCGACAAAGAGCAAGAGACAAGCAAGTAGTATGCGGGTGGCGGTGTTCATTGTGATCTCCTTAAAAGTGTTGATCGAGTGAGGTTGACGTGCCTAAAGCAAAGAATGGATCGACGACAAAAGAAGTTAGTTTTCCGAAAATAGCGACTCCCCCAAAAGCCTACATTATTTGAAATGTGCTCGGTGCGCGGGGAGCGCTTCTTGCGCTTCAATAGCTGATTCTCTTTTGTTTTTCATCGTAGACCAAGTAAACCTGGGACTCAAGAGCTAATGACTCATGAACTGAAATCCAAAGACATCCCATCGAGGTTTTGCCTCGATGCATACGACTACCACCTACCGGAGACGTTGATCGCCCAAAATCCGCCACAAACCCGCGATGGATCGCGTCTTTTGATCACGGGAAAGGGCGATGACTCTCCGGAGGTGGGTGTATTCGAAGATATCCTGGACCACCTTCCGCGACGTTCACTGATCGTGGTCAATAATTCCCGCGTAGTACCGGGACGGCTTCGAACAGTGGGGGAACATGGAGGCGGCATGGAAATGCTCCTCCTGACGCCGCTCAATCTTTTGCGACGCGCCCAACGGACCGAGAGACGGAAATCCATGGTGGCGAGCGACGTGCTGCTTCGCCCGGCTAAAAAAGCCAAGGTCGGCAAAGTGTTTCAATTCAGCGAAATTCAGGCAAGAGTATTGGAAAAAGGTGAATTCGGGCAAACCAAAGTCGAATTGAGCTGGCCGTCCGAGCTGGTCCTGGAAAAAATTCTCCGAACTTCCGGAGAAATCCCTCTCCCCCCCTACATTCGCCGCCCATCGGACCAACGAGACCTGGAGCGATACCAAACCGTCTACGCCGACGAACAGGAAGCCGGTTCCATCGCGGCTCCGACGGCCGGGCTGCACTTCACTCCGTTGTTGCGCGACAAGCTGATCCAGGCCGGGCATGAGTGGGCCGAAGTGACGCTCTATGTCGGATACGGCACGTTCAGCCCGATCCGCTGCGACGATATCCGTGACCACCGGATGCACGGCGAATACGTGAAAATCACCCAAGGCGTCGCGGAGGCGGTCCGTCGGGCTAAACAGGAAGGCCGGGCGGTCGTCGCCGTGGGAACCACGAGCATGCGCACCCTGGAGGGCGTCGCCGCCATCCAGGGCGGGGTGGAACCGTTTGAGGGTTGGTTGGACACGTACATCTGCCCGGGGTTC
This sequence comes from Desulfonatronum thiodismutans, assembly GCF_000717475.1. Classification (NCBI taxonomy): domain Bacteria; kingdom Pseudomonadati; phylum Thermodesulfobacteriota; class Desulfovibrionia; order Desulfovibrionales; family Desulfonatronaceae; genus Desulfonatronum; species Desulfonatronum thiodismutans. The sequence continues at coordinate 109,202 of NZ_JPIK01000012.1, read as the reverse complement.
ACGTTTCAGGTTGTGGACGGGTTGATCACCAACTTCCATCTTCCGAAATCCAGTTTACTGGTATTGGTCAGCGCCTTTGCCGGTCGAGAACGAATTTTGGCCGCCTACCGAAGGGCCGTAGCCGAAGGGTTTCGTTTTTTTTCATACGGTGACGCGATGTTCATTCGTCCATGATGTTTCGCGGACGGCGACTTTGTCGAAAACGACGAAAATTGGACCGCAAGCCGAAAATGCGGTGAAGAAAGTTTTCAAGGCGACTTTTCAATCCGCTTCGGTTCGCGTAAATGCTGGAAAGCCGTCTCTACCGACGGAATATGTTCAGAGGTCCGACCTGGAGGAAAAATGATGCGACCAGTTGAGTTTCGGGAAGACCGGTGCAAGGGCTGCGCTCTGTGCATGACGGTTTGTCCCAAGGAAATCATCACCATGTCCTCGCGATTCAACACGTCCGGTTACAAGGTCGTGGAGGTGCGCGACGAGGTGGTGGAAGAGTGTACGAGCTGCGCGGCGTGTGCGCTGATCTGTCCGGACTATGCCGTATCCGTATGGCGCAAACCGGCAAAAGCAAAGAAAGGAGAGACTGCAGATGTCCACGCCGGGTGAACGAGTCTTGATCAAAGGCAACGAGGCCATTTGTCGCGGCGCCGTGGATGCCGGATGTCAGTGTTTTTTCGGCTATCCCATCACGCCGCAGAACGATATCCCGGAATACATGTCCAAGGTCATGCCCAACCTCGGGCGCGTGTTCGTGCAGGCGGAAAGCGAAGTGGCCGCGGCCAATATGCTCTTGGGCGCGGCGGCCTGCGGGGTGAGGGCCATGACCTCGTCGTCGAGCCCCGGAATCTCGCTGAAGCAGGAGGCCATCTCCTACATGGGCGGCACGGAGCTGCCCGCCGTGATCGTGAACATCAGCCGCGGCGGACCTGGATTGGGCGATATAGGTCCGTCCCAGGGCGATTATTATCAAGCCGTCAAAGGCGGTGGGCACGGGGACTACCGACAGCTCGTCCTGGCGCCCGGCACGGTGCAGGAGGCTTACGATCTGATCGGCAAGGCCTTTGATTTGGCCTTTACCTACCGCAATCCCGTGATGCTTCTCGGCGACGCCATCATCGGTCAAATGATGGAGCCCGTTACGCTGGGTAACCCCAAAGATACGGGAAACAAGAGCCCGGATCTGGGGTGGAACCTGACTGGCAAGGGGCAACGCGACCCTCGACTGCTGAAGTCGTTGCACCTGACCGACGGTGCATTGGCCGGACATAACCTGCACCTGCGAGACAAGTACGCCTCCATGGAAAAAGACGTACTTTTCGAAAACTTCCTCGTGGACGACGCAGAGTTGATCGTGGTCGCCTTCGGCTCCATCGGTCGCATTGCCAAAAGCACTATCCGCAAATTGCGGGCGTCCGGCAAAAAAGTCGGCCTGCATCGACCCATCACCTTGTTTCCATTTCCCAGCCGGGAATTGGACAAGCTGGCCGCAGTGGGCAAGCGGTTCCTGACCATCGAACACAATTTGGGGCAAATGGTGGACGATGTCCGTCTGGCCGTCAGAAAGCACGCGGATTCGGATTTTTACGGCCATATGCCCGGCAATCTGCCGACCCCGGAAGACTTTGAACAACCCATCCTTGCGGCATTGGGGGTGAACTCATGAAAAACGGTAAGGCGGCCTTCACCTTGCCCGGCGTACTGGCGGACGTTCCGACCCACTACTGTCCGGGCTGTCAACACGGCGTGGCCCAACGCCTGGTCGCGGAGTGCCTGGACGAGCTGGCGCTGTCCGAAAAAGCCATCTGCATCGGCTCCATCGGATGTTCGGTGTTCATCTACAACTACCTGAAAGTGGACTGTGTAGAAGCGCCCCATGGACGCGCCCCGGCCGTGGCCACCGGCGTCAAGCGCGCCCGACCCGAGGCGGCGGTGTTCACCTATCAGGGCGACGGGGACCTTGCCTCCATCGGCATGGCCGAAACCATGCACTGCGCCAACCGCGGAGAACGGGTGACCATCATCTTCGTGAACAATACGGTATACGGCATGACCGGAGGCCAGATGGCCCCCACAACCATGGTCGGCCAACGGACCACCACCTGTCCCGGCGGACGGTGCGCGGACAACGAGGGCGAGCCGATCAAGATGACCGAAATCATCGCTTCTTTAGGCGGGACCGCCTACGCGGCTCGGGTGGCCGTGGACTCGGTCAAAAACGTTCGGGCGGCAAAAAAGGCCGTGCGCAAGGCTTTTGAAGCGCCCCAGAACAACCTTGGCCTGGGGTTCGTGGAAATCCTGGCCACCTGCCCCACCAACTGGAAAATGACCCCGGTGCAGGCCAACAAGCGCATTGCCGAGGAACTCATCCCCTACTTCCCTTTGGGAACGTACAAGGATCTCATGTGGGAGCAAACCGCTGAAGGTACGGAGGTGGAAGGATGAGCGGATATCAAGACGTCATCGTGGCCGGATTCGGCGGTCAAGGGGTCATGTTGATCGGAACGCTTCTGGCCTACGCGGCCATGGAAGACGGGCTCAACGTGACCTACCTGCCGGTCTATGGACCGGAAATGCGCGGCGGCACGGCGAACTGCACCGTGGTCGTCTCCAAGGAGGACATCGGCTCGCCGATCATTCATCGGCCCAAGTCGTTGATCGCCATGAACCGCCCGTCGCTGGACAAGTTTCAGCCCCGGGTCCAGGACAAAGGCATCGTTGTGGTCAACTCCTCCCTGGTGGACATGGGGCTTGCCGACACGGCGCGGGTCCGGGCCGTGGGCGTACCGGCCAACGAGATCGCGGATGGTCTCGGCAATACCAAGATGGCCAACATGGTGGCCATCGGTGCGTACGTTCAACTGACCGGCGTCGTGCCGCTGGACGTGCTCAAAGCCAGTCTGAAGAAGGTCATTTCCCCGAACTACGCGAAAATGATTCCCGCCAACGAACAGGCGATTCAGGCCGGGGCCGACGCGGTCAAGGGCTGACGGTTCGTTGAAAAACTCCCAACTGCTGGATATTGGTTTTCTACCTTCAGGAGGGGCGGGTTTCAAACCCGCCCCTACTTCTCCGCCATGATTGCAATCAAGCCGATCTTCATCCCTGAGCGACTCTACGGAATTATCGGGCATCCGTTGGGGCACAGCTTGAGCCCGCTGCTCCACAACTGGGGCTTCCAACACTACAATTTGGGGGCTGTTTATTGTCGATGGCCGATGCCGACCGACAGGCTGCCGGAATTCGTCGCGGCCCTACGGTCTTTACCGATCCATGGGGCCAGCGTGACCATCCCTCATAAGCGCGCGATCATGCCGTACCTGGACGGACTGACCGCCGACGCGATGCGCGCCGGAGCCGTGAATACGTTGTTCTGGCGCGACGGGGAACTCTGGGGGGACAACACGGATGTCCAGGGCTTCCTGGAACCATTGACGGCCATGCGGAGCCGGATCAGGACGGCGCTGATCCTTGGCGTCGGGGGGGTGTCCAGAGCCGCGGTCTGGGGTTTGAAACGGATCGGCGTTAAACGCGTCACGGTTTGCGGACGGAGTCCGGAAAAGACCAAAGCCCTGGCCCGAGAGGCGGGCTGCGAAGGGCTTCCCTGGGAAGAACGCGGGCAATGGAGCGCAGACCTGCTAGTCAACGCCACTCCGTTGGGCATGTCCGGCAAGTTTGAGGAAATGAGCCCTTGGCCCGGCAAAATGTCCAATATTCGCATCGCCTACGACCTGATCTACAATCCACGTGAGACCTGTTTTCTCCGCCAAGCCAAGGAAAGCGGGATTCCGTTCCTCGGCGGGCTGGAGATGTTCATCGCCCAGGCCCAGGGACAGTTTCGGCTCTGGACCAAAAAAGAACTCCCGAACGAACCCGTTCGGGAGTTGCTTTCATCCGCTCTTGGCGAGGTCGGATAGTATCGAGCCAATCGGCTCGCCCCGCGTTACTGTGTAACGTAAATCTTGAGGTTGTCACCAGGGCGGATCAGCCCGTTGCTCGGCAGCTTGTTCCATGCGACCAGGTTGTTGGTTGTCACGCCATAACGCTGGGCTATGCGCCACAAGGTGTCGCCGCTGCGGACACGGTACTGGACAACATTGGTCGTGGACGACGCCGTCCGAGTTCCTGAGCGGTCGATCTGGGGAATGTACAGTCGCTGTCCGACGCGCAATGTGGAGCCGGTCGTTATGCCGTTAGCCTGGGCCAGGGTTTGAACCGTAACCCCGTGTCGCCTGGACAGGCTCCACAACGTATCTCCCGACTGGACCACATGGTTGGCGCGCTGGCTGGCCCGTTGCTGGGTCGCGGAGGCTCCGCCGGTTTGCTGAGCAGCGGCCACTGCTGCTGGGGATGCGGGAACCATCACGGATTCGCCGATGCGTAGCGTGTTGCTGGTTCTGTTGTTGATGCGCTTCAGGACGTTGATGGGCGTGTCGAAACGGGAGGATAGGGCGTACCAGGAGTCGCCACGGCGGACTTGGTAGCGCTGAAAGCCTGAAAACGGAGCCGCGGCGGGCTTTTTCAGGTAGGCCTGCACGGTTGCCTGTTTGTCTTCGGGGACGAAGATGGTCAGATTCATGCCCGGAGGGCTCACTTGACGTCGAAATGCGGGATTAAGTTGGCGAAATGCGTCCCAGTCCATGCCGCAGGAATTGGCCAGAGCTACGAGATCCGTTCCGCCTTTAATCTCGATTTCCGCCAGTTTTGGGGTGTTGCCCCAGTCAATGGGATCAAAGCCCAGTTCCTCAAGATTCTGGATAATTTTCAATATGGCCATGAACTTGGGTACGTAGTGCCGTGTTTCCAGAGCCAGAAGGTTGTTAATGGCGGCCAGGTCGAAGTAGTTGTCCGTTCCGCTGCGCTGCATGGCTCTGGAAATACGCCCTTCCCCAGCGTTGTAGGCGGCCAGGGCCAGATTCCAGTCCCCAAACATGTCGTACAGTCGGGAGAGGTAAGCGGCGGCGCCATGGGTGGACATCCGGGGGTCGCGGCGTTGATCGAGCCACCAATCAAAGGTCATTCCGAAGGATTGACCAGTCCTGGGCATGAATTGCCACATGCCGCCGGCACCGGCACGGGAATAGGCCATGGGGTTGTAGCCGCTTTCCAGGAACGGAAGATAGATCAAGTCATGAGGCAGACCGTATTCGGCGAAAATGTCGCGTACCTCTGGGAGAAACTGTTCGGATCGCTTCAGCCACATTTCGAAACGCTCACGACCCTCATGAGTGAAATAGCGGAAAAAGCGTTCTACTTCCCTGGTCTCCTGAATATCCAGGACAAATTCGAACTCCAAAGGCGATTCCAAAGCTTTTTTCTCTGCGTCCGTCAGCGGGGAGTCGGTATCCACGTCGATTCGTCCGTAGGCATCCAGAGGAGGGTCGAGGAGTGAAAGGTGTTCTTCCCCATCGAGCAAAATCGATGCGCCGGGTTGTCCTTCGGCGGCTATTCGAGCATCTTTGCCCCCGTCGGGCAGAGCTGTATGGGAAGACGGTTTCTGATGGGCCGCGCAGGCGGACAGTAGCAATAACGTCATCAAAACGAGAAAAGACAATCGGATGTTCATGTGGTCTCCATGGGCATGGGGCTCATGAGGGGATACGGGTGAGCGATCTCATTGATATTTCGAGAAGATTTGTTGACCGAGTTGTTAACTCCGTGGTCGTTTAACGAAAAACATACTGAAATGCAAGATAAAATTCCAAAAAGAGAGCAGAGTGGCAAGATGAGTCATGATATCGACGAGGATCAAGGCTGTTGGACTGTGGGGCGCAAGCCTGTTCAAGAAGTTTTGTTTTCCAAACCTGAACAGGTGGACGTTGTATATATTCAGGACGGCGTCAGATCGTATGCCTTGGAACGCATCGTGGACGTCTGCAAGAGCCAAAAGGTCCGCTATCGCAAGGTCACTGACGCGGAGATGCGACGTATTCACCCCGGGAACCATCAGGGCGTGCTGGCCCGGATTTTTCAACCGGGCTTCACGAATATGGCCGCGGTCCTGGAGCGGGCCGCGACGGCTCCCCTGCCCTTGGTCCTTGCCTTGGACCAGGTCCAGGACCCCGGAAACCTAGGGACCTTGGCCAGGTCCATGGTCGCCCTGGGTGGGGCGGGAATCATCCTGCCCAAGAACAGAACCGCGTTTCCCGGAGCCGTGGCCGCCAAAGCCAGCGCCGGAGCGTTGAACCGCCTGCCCATCGCCCAAGTTACCAACCTGGCCAGAAGCCTGGAATACTGCATGGACCAAGGCTGCACGGTGTACGGCACGGTGGTCGGCGGCGACGCGGAAAATCTGTTCTCATTCACCCCGACCTTCCCAGCCGTGCTGGTGCTGGGCAACGAGGACAAGGGCATTCGGCCAAACGTCCTCAAAAGGTGCGACCACAAGCTGTTCATCCCCATGCCGGGAGAGATGCAATCGCTGAACGTAGCTCAGGCCGGGGCCATGGCCCTGGTCATGTTCGCCCGCGCCAACATGCCGAGTTGATCGGGTGCTGGGTTGACCAGAGGTTGAACTGACCAGGCGGGGATCATCCTCGTGACTCGAAGTCGATGCGCGGATCGATCAGCGTGTACATCAAGTCGCCGATCAGGTTGAGCAGCAGCCCCAGCAAGGTGAAGATGTACAGGGTTCCAAACATCACCGGATAGTCCCGGTTGATGGCCGCCTCGAAGCCCAGCAGGCCGAGTCCGTCCAGGGAGAAGATCACCTCAATGAGCAAGGCGCTGGTGAACAGAATCCCGATAAAGGCGCTGGGAAAACCGGCGACCACGATGAGCATGGCGTTGCGGAACACGTGGCCGTAGAGCACCCGTCGCTCCGCGAGGCCCTTGGAGCGGGCCGTGGTCACGTACTGCTTGTTGATCTCTTCCAGGAAGGAGTTCTTGGTGAGCATGGTCAGACCGGCGAATCCGCCGATGACCATGGCCGCTACGGGCAGGGTCAGGTGCCAGAAATAATCCAGAACACGCATGGGCCAACTCAGCTCATGCCAATTCTCCGACGTCAGGCCGCGCAGAGGAAAGAGGTCCAGAAAACTGCCTCCGGCGAACAGGACGATCAGGAGCACGGCGAATAAAAAGCCGGGAATGGCGTAGCCCACGACGACGACGGCGCTGGTGGCCACGTCAAAGGTGGAGCCGTCCCGGACGGCCTTGCGAATCCCCAGGGGGATGGAGATGGCGTAGACCAACAGGGTCGTCCACAGCCCCAGGGAGATGGACACGGGCATTTTCTGGAGGATCAGCGAAACCACGGTTTGGTCGCGGTAAAAGCTCTGTCCGAAGTCGAACCGCAGGTAGTTGCCGATCATCTGAACGAACCGGGCCGCCGGAGGCTGGTCAAACCCGTACATCCGCTCCAGTTCCGCGATCAGCTCCGGATCGATGCCCTGAGCCCCGCGATATCGAGATTGATCCGCATCCGAGAGATGGGCGGCCTGCATCTCGCCCCGGTCCGTGCCGGCGAAGCGCCCCGTGGCCGCGACGTCATGGCCGCGCAGTTGCGCGATCACCCGTTCCACCGGACCCCCGGGCGCGGCCTGGATAATGATGAAGTTCAGGACCATGATTCCCAGCAGCGTGGGGATCATGAGCAGCAGTCGACGCAGGATGTAGGCGGTCACGGCGGGTCTTCCGGCAAGGGGCGGCTAGGATGGTTCCGGGATTATTGACAAGGCTCTTCCGGAGCGGACTACTTCTCCCACCAGGCGTCCAAGGCCAGCCCGTATCTGGGGTTGATTTCCGGTCGGGCGAATTTGTCCCAATACGCTACGCGGAATTCCCGCGAATGCCAGTGTGGGATCACGTAGTGGCCGTGGAGCAAAACCCTGTCCAGAGCCCGGGCGCGGGTGACCAGGCTGTCCCGATCCGGAGCGGCGATGACCAGGTCCACCAGTTCGTCCACCACCGGGTCACGGACCCCGGCGATGTTCCGGGAACCGGGCGTCGCGGCCGCCTCGGAGGTCCAGAAGTCGCGCTGCTCGTTGCCCGGCGACAGGGATTGCGGAAACAGGCCCACGGTCATGTCGAAATCAAAGTCGTTCATTCGGTTCTGGTACTGGGTGGCGTCCACGGTGCGCACCCGGGCCGTGATGCCCAGCCGTTCCAGGTTTCGGGCATAGGGCAGGCAAACCCGTTCAAAGATTGAATCGTTGAGCAGGATCTCAAACTCCAGGGCCTCTCCGCCGGAAGCATGGCGTAACTTGCGGTCTCGACCGGAAATGGTCCAGCCGGCCTGTTCTAAGAGGTCCAAAGCCCTGCGCAGATTTTCGCGGATGTTCCCGGACCCGTCCGTGACCGAAGGCTGAAACTCGGTGGAGAAAACACTCTCCGGCAGGATGTCCCGGTGAGGCTCCAACAGCGTCAGTTCCTCCGGGGGCGGCAGACCGGCGGAGGCCAGTTCGGAATTGGAAAAGTAGCTCGCGGTCCGGGTGTAGGCGCCATGGAAAAGGTTGGCGTTGGACCACTCGAAGTCGAATACTTCGGCCAGGGCCTGCCGGACCAGAGGATCGCGGAACATGGGGCGGCGGGTGTTGAACACGAAACCCTGCATGCCCGTGGGCAGTTCGTGGGGAATCTCCGCCATCACGATCCGGCCCTGACGCAGGGCCGGTCCGTCATACCCCGTGGCCCAGTTCCGGGCCACGTTTTCCTGCCGGAAGTCGTACTGCCCGGCCTTGAAGGCCTCCAGGGCCACATTCACGTCCCGGTAGTAGTCGTAGCGCATCACGTCGAAGTTGTACCGGCCGCGGTTCACGGGCAGGTCCGCGGCCCAGTAGTCCTCCACCCGCTGATAGGTGATGGACCGTCCGGGCTCCACCCGGGCGATGCGGTACGGGCCGCTGCCCAGGGGGATGTCCAAGGTCGTGCGGTCAAAATCCCGATCCTGCCAATAGGCTTTGGACAGAACGGGCATCTGGCCGATGATCAGCGGCAGCTCCCGGTTCACCGATTCCCCGAAGGAAAAGCGGACCTGTCTGGGACCGATTTCCTCCGCGGAAACCACGTTGGCGTAATAGGCCCGGTAGAACGGATGGCCCTTGGTCTGGAGCAGCTCCAAGGTGAAGATCACGTCCTGCACCGTAATGGGCGAACCGTCATGAAACCGAGCCTCTTCCCGCAAGGTAAAGGCCACCCAGGAGTGGTCCTCCGGGATCAGCATGCTCTCGGCGATCAGCCCGTATTCGGAAAACGGCTCGTCCTGGGACCGTTCCGTCAGGGTCTCGAAAATCATCCCCATGCCCAGAGGAGGCGTGCCGCGCAGAATAAAGGGATTCAGGCTGTCGAAGGTCCCTATGCCGGCGAGCCGCAACTCCCCGCCCTTGGGGGCGTCGGGGTTGACGTAGTCGAAGTGCGTAAAGTCCGGCGGGTACTTCAGGTCATAGTGCAGGGCCAGCCCATGCCGCCAAGGCTGTTCCGCCGATGATGGCGAGGGAGCGGAAAGGAGCAGGGAGAAAAACATGAACAGGGCAAATCGGAAATGGAGCTGGATTGCGGGCATGGATCCTCGCTTTGGCTGATCGATGGGCGAAGTTGAAATGGAGCGCTTTCGCTACGCGTCACGCTTTCCAGGAGAATACGGAACCAAGCATGGTGAAGCAAGAGGGGGCGGAAGAGAATCGAAGGGAGGCGGGACCGTTCGAGTCACGGCCCGGAATTCAAGCAATGACACCAATGGCGGTCTGGGCTATGACGGTCGCATGCAGTGCGTTGAACTGGCCGACGGGCGATCCTGTCCATACCGGATTCAAGAATCCGATCGCGCAAGAAAGATTCGAATCAGGCTGTCCGCCGCGGAAGGCATGGTGGTGATCGTGCCAGCCGGGGCGGCTCCGCCACGCGAAAACCTGGAGCGGCTGCTCCGGAACAAGTCCCGTTGGATCGCCCGTCATCTGCACCGGTTCGCGCAAGCGGGACGCGCCGCCCAAGCCGGGGAGGTCGTATTGCCGGAATGCATCGACCTTCCGGCCATTAACGAACATTGGGAGGTACGCTATGCCGACCCGGACGCGAATCAAGCGTCCACATCGACCCGGGTGCGCGTCATGACCCAAGGCGTGCTCCGGGTTTGCGGGCCGGAGTCCGGCCGTGCCGAAGATCGCGCCCAGGCGCTGCGGGCCTGGGTTCGCGTCAAGGCCGCCGCCGTGCTGCCGACTTGGCTGGCCGAACTGGCGCGTGATCTGCGGATGCCCTTTTCCCGGGTCACGATTCGCGATCAGCGAAGCCGCTGGGGAAGCTGCTCCTGCCACGGGCGCATCAACCTGAACTGCAAACTGCTCTTCCTCCCCCGTTCCTGGACTCGCTACGTCCTGATCCACGAACTCTGCCACACAAAAATCATGAACCACGGCCCTGACTTCTGGACCCTGCTGACCATGCACGAGCCGCAAGCCAAGTGTATCCGCGCGGAAATGCGCACGGCCTGGCGGCTTATGCCGACTTGGCTGACCAGTCGTTGACCTGGAGGCGAAAATCCTACTTTTTCGGGCGTATTCGCGTCATCCTCGTCGGTTTGGTCGCCCTGCCGGCGCATTTACCTATTGCGCTTAACCAGTGATCACCTCGGCGTTTTTCGCCGGATGAGGATTTCGGCCACGTCGGCCAAGGAAGAAAAGCGCGAACAGGCCCGCCAGCACGATCAGCCAATCCCCGGTGAGTCGGCCATGAGCGGCAATGGTGCAGCCGCCTCCACCGCCTCCGCCTCCGCCGTTTTCGTTCTCCGCTTCAAGAATTTTTTCATAATAGGTTTGAGCGAGGATTTCCATCCCAGCGCTGTTGGGGTGCAATCCGTCGGAAAGAAGATATTGACCTTCCCAGCCGAAAGCTGTGGCCGTATCGGCCACGAGATAGCCAGATTCAGTGGCTTTGGTTGTGATGACTTCGTTCAGGTTGAGAATGAAGTTTTTTCTGCCGATTCTCGGTCCGTCCACCGGGGTGACCGTGGCCAGAATAGGAATTGTTTTGTTTTCCGTTGCCGTATTGGCTATGGTCAATAAATTTTTCGTTATTTCCTCAGCTGATCGTTCCATGACGTCGTTGGCACCGTACATGATCAGCACGTAGCCGGGCTTGTAGCGCCGTAGCAGACCATTGATCCTGGCAACACCGTCACGACTGCGTGCTCCACCAACGCCGGCATTGATCACCGTCCTGCCGAGCATGGCCTGCAGATGCGCCGGATAGGTTTCACTACGCCCGACGAACGGGGTGCCTTCGGTGATGCTGTCCCCAAGGGCCAGAATGACGTTGGGGTCATTGTCGCCGAAGTCGTGCGCGGGAGGCGATGCCGGCTGTTGAAAATTTGATTTGTGTAACTGCAGCTCCGCGGAGGCCAGGGATGATTGTGGAGCCAGAGTGAGACACAGAGTGAAAAAAAACAGGGCGAAGATGAAAACTCGTTGCATGACGGTGATCTCCGTTGAACAGTAGGGGGCACGGAATAAAGATCATTCAGGGAACGTTGCCGACGCCGTGCCGGTGTTTTCCTGTTCAGCGGAGAACCTTGGCACGGAAGCTTCCGCAACAAAACCCTCGGTTTCGAGGTTGTTCACGAATAGCTGGCAGTTGTTAGTCACTGTGATCCAACCATGTCAACTATTTTCCCATGTGGACAGATAAAGAGCGTGCCAAACCCAGGTGAAGCCCGCATTTCCGGGTAAACTTTCAGTGGATGAGAACCGTGGACGTGTACGGGGGAATCGTTGCGGGAGATCCGCTACTCGAATTTATCGTAAAAGATGTTCGGTTCCTGGAGGCCGCGCTGTTTCATGGCGTCGACGCAGGCGTCGATGAGGTTGGAGGAGCCGCAAAGGTAGGCTTCGTAGGCCGTGGTGTCGGGAATGTACTTGGGCAGGACCGCGGGGATGCGGCCGCGTTCGCCCTTCCAGTCGGAATCGGGATCTTCCCTGGTCAGGCAGGGCACGTAGCGGAAGTTGGGCAGTTCCTTTTCCAGGGCGAAGAGTTCCTCGGTGAAGAACAGGTCGTCCTGATTGCGGCCGCTGAAAAAGTAGATCGCCTCGCGGTCGTCTCCGCGTTCGCGCATGTCTCGCAGGATGCTCCAGATCGGGGCCATGCCGCTGCCTCCGGCCAGAAACACCGCCGGGGCCTTGGTGTCGGAGAGCTTGAATTCGCCGAAGGGCCCGCTCAGGAAAACCTCCTGGCCCTCCTGGAGATGGTCGAAGACCCAGGTGGTGCAGATGCCTTCCGGCACTTTGCGGATGATTACCTCCACGTGGCGACTGTCCGAAGGGATGGACGAGATTGAGTAGGCGCGCATGACCGCGTCGCGGCCCGCGTACTCCTGAGATTCAAGCTGGATGTACTGGCCAGCGGCGAACTCGATGGATTCCGGATTGTTCAAGGCAATACGCAACTCCACTACGTCATAAGTCAGTTTGCGCTTGTGGACCAGCTTGCCCTGAAAGCGCCTGGCCAGGAACAGTTCGTCCGGGATGGCCAGCTTGATGTCCCGGCGGACCTTGACCTGGCAGGAAAGCCGGACGTTGGTCTTGATGTCCTCAGGTGTCAGGTAGGGCTCTTCCACCGGACTGACCATCCCTCCGCCGTCCAGGACCTGGACCTTGCAGTAGGCGCAACTTCCTCGTCCGCCGCAGGCAGAGGGGATGAAGATGTCGTTGTCGGCCAAGCTGGAGAGCAGCGAGGACCCGCCGGTGACCACCAGGGACTTCTTGCCGTTGTTGATGTCCAGGGTGCAGGGGCCGTAGTTCAGGATGCGGCGTTCGGCGAAGACGAGCAGGATGGCCAGCAGGAGGGTCGTAATGGCCAGGAAGCCGACGGCGAGACCGATGGAAGCGAGCATGGAACGTCGTGTGGGTGGGTGGTTGGTTGGGAGGAAGGGCCGAAAACTCGGCGTTTTATCGGCTTAGAGCGTTGCCGCTGTTAAATCCGGATCATGCCGGAAAAGCCGACAAAGGCCAGGGACATGATTCCGATGACGATCAGGGTGATTCCTGGTCCAGCCAGTCCGCGCGGCAAGGCTTGTTCGTTGATCTTCTCGCGGATGCCGCCGATGATGGTGATGGCCAGGGCCCAGCCCGTCCCCGCTCCGGCTCCGTAGGCCAAGGTCTGGAGCAGGTTGTAGGGCGTGCCCAGCATGAACAGCGAGACGCCGAGAATGGCGCAGTTGACCGTGATCAACGGCAGGAAAATACCAAGGGCGTTGTAGAGCCCCTCGGAGATGCGTTCCACGACCATTTCCACGAACTGGACGAAAGCGGCGATGACCACGATGAACACGATGAGCCGCAGATACTCCAGCTCCAGAGGCACGAGCAGATACCGGTAGACAAGATAATTCAGACCAGAGGTGCAGGTGGTCACGAAAATCACCGCAGCCCCCAGGCCCAGGCTGGTGTCCACCCTCTTGGACACGCCAAGCACCGAGCACATGCCCAGGAAGCGGGTCAGGAGAATATTGTCCGTGAAGGCCGCGGACACGAAGATGAGCACCACCGAGGCGAAGCCGGTCAGGTTGACGGCGTCTTCCATTCGTCTCTCCTCTTAAAGAAAACCGGTTCAGTAGAGCTTAGCCCGGCTGGATTGGGTCTGGCAAGCGCCGACGTTCGATGGGATTTCGGGTGCGGAACACGTACTATTTTTCATCATCATAAGTCCGCTCATCCACCAAAGGTGGAGCATTCTCATCCAGCCGCTCTCCGTCGCCGAGAATTTTTACTTCCGGCCGTAACTTCAATCCTTCCTGGAACACGGCCTGGATTTTTTCCGGTTCCACGGCCTCGCTGAGTTCCACCCGCAGTTCAAGGCGGTCCTTGCCCTTGGGGTTGGACACCACCACCTGCCACCGGGCCACGGGCGGGACACGGCACATGGCCTGGGCCACTTGGTGGGGGTAGATGAACTGTCCCTTGACCTTGGCCGTGTCGTCGGCCCGGCCAAGGATGCCGGCCAGTTTGGGGGCGGTGCGTCCGCAGGCGCAGGGTTCGGTGACCAGCCGGGAAAGGTCCCCGGTGGCAAAGCGAATCAGCGAATATACGGGGTTGAACGGGGTAACCACCACCTCGCCGATCTCCCCGGCGGGCAACGGTTCGCCGGTTTTCGGATCGCAGATTTCCACCAGGCGGCGCGAAGACAGGTGCATCCCGCCAAGGGCCGGGCACTCGTAGGCGATGCAGCCCAAATCCGCGGTGCCGTAACCCTGACGGACCAGCATGTCGAAACTGCTTTCCAGGTCCTGGCGCACGGACTCGGTCAGCCGTTCGGCGGCAACGAAGGCGGTTTTGAGCTGAAAGTCCCGCCGTGGATCCTTGCCCTGCCCCACGGCCTTGTCCCGGATGATTTTCAGAAAACTGGCCATGCCCACGAACCCGGTCACCGGCCAGGAGGTCATGATCTCCACCTGCTGCATGGTGTTGCCCGGTCCGGCCGGGATCACGGCGCAGCCCAGTTCGCGCAGCGGTTCCTCCAGCATCAGTCCGGCCGGAGTAAGGTGATAGCCGAAGGTCATCTGGACCAGGTCGGATTCGCGAAAACCCGCGGCGTAAAACGCCTCGGCCCAGCCCCAGAAATCCCGGCCAAGGCCTTCGGGGTCGGCAATGGGTCCGGGGGAAAAATAGAGTCGGCGAAGATCGCCCAGATCCGTGGTCAACAGCCCGCCCAGGCGAGGACCGGAGCGTTGCAGATCGATCAACTGCTTCTTGCGCAGCACCGGGATACGCGGCCAGTCTTGCGGGGACCGGATGTCGTCCGGGGTCAGCCCCGCGCTCTCCAACCTGGACTTGAAAGCGGGCGCCTCGGTCCAGGCTTGGCGGACCAGATTCCTGACCGCCCCCCACTTTCTGTCTCGGCGTTGTTCCTCGGGTTCCCGTTCCATTTCGTGAAACATGCCGTCCTTGCGCGATGCGTCGTCCATGGATAGCTCCTTCCTTCTGGTTCTGATGTCGGTTCGGCGGGAGGTCCAGCGAAAGGCTCAGGGGGCGCACCCACGTTCGGCTTCCCTACCGTCCCCGGCATGGTTAACCCGAACAAGGCGAATGTTCAACATCGTGGTCGTTGAAAACGTGCCCCAAACCGCTATCTGATCCGTTGTCCGAACCGTCATTTGGGCCGCAGAAAACCGCGAACGAGCACAAGGACGATCAGGCCGGTCATGGCCGAGGCCGCCGCGATGGCGGAGAAACCGAAGGCCACGTAGAGCAAGCCGGCCAAAGCGCTGCCCGCGGCGTATCCGATGTTTTCCAGGGACGCGGACAGGCTCAGGTAGCGGCCCAGTTCTCCGGCGGGAACCAGTTCGGTTTGCAGTGCCCGAAAGGCGCTGCCCCGGGCCGCGGCGCAGCCCATGATCAAGGCGAAGAGCAGGTACGCACCGTCAGGCCAATGGAGCAGTAACGGACTGGCGAGCATGAACAGTCCCACTCCCAAGGAGCCGAATATGATCAAGCCGTAGCGCCCGATCCGGTCCGAGAGCCGACCCATGACCACGCTGCTGATCACCACGGCCACGCCGCCGATGGAAAAAACCCAGGCCACCTGCTGGCTGGTCAGCAGCAGGGAGCGTTCCATCCATAATGGAAAAAACGGGACGAACAACCCCATGCCGCCGAAAAGACAGACTCCAACCCCGCACCCGGCCAGCAACCGGGGGGTGGCCAAATGTCGGCGCATGTCCATGAGCATCGTCGGCCAGGAGATGGACGGGGTGGGCGGCAAGGGCGGCATCCAGCGCCAGGCCAGCCAGCCCGCTGCGGCCATGAGCAGCCCCAGCAAGATGAAGGGCAGGCGATCGTCCATGACCCCGGAGAGAAAGGCTCCGGCCGGGACGCCGAAGATCTGTCCGGCGGCGAAGCCGCTGATGATCCAGCCCGTGGCCCACCCGCGATGGGACGGAGGGATGTAGTCCCCCACCGCGGCCAGAGTCCCGGTGGTCAAGGCGCCGCCGACGGTTCCGGCCAGAATCCGCATCAGAAGCATGGCCGAATAGGAGTGGGTCCACCAATGGGCGAAGAGCACCAGGGCCATCAGGCCGCTTGCCAGCATCAACAGGCGCTTGCGCCCGAGCCGGTCGGAAATGGGCCCCCAGAACAGGGTGCAGACGCCCATGGAGATGGCGTACCCGGAAATCAGCCAGCCAAGATGGACCTCCGGAACAGCCAGGCGGACGCTGATCTGGGGCAGCAGCGGAGCCACGATCATGAACTGGCTCCAGGTGGCGAAGAGCAGCACCCACAATACCGCGAGGATCTTGCGGGAGGAGGCCGGGTCGTAAGGCGCCGCCAGACCAGCCGGATCAGCCGGTCCGCTTGAAGGGCCTCCTGGCGGGCCTGGCGAGGAATTGTTCTCGGTAGCGCGCGCGGGGAACGGGACGGAAGGATCGCTGACGGGTGACATGAGGGTGCGAAAGCGGCGGTGCGCCGCTACGGAAGACTCCCGGCGGTCGGATCAGGAGTTGCCAGGTGCTTCGGGAGCTTCGGCGCAACACCGCAGCATTTTCAAGCCGTCCTCGAACAGCACTTCGATCATGTTCGGCTTGATGAACCGCTGGACGTACCCTGGGCCGAAAACCGTGTGGCTGATCACGTCGCCGTCTGCAAAGTCGGCGGTCATGGCGTAGGGTTTTACATCCGCCGGAGCCGTGGAGGCAACTTTGCCCTCCCAAAGGGCCAAGACCTCGGGGGAAGGCTTTTTAGGCCCCGCGGGTTTCTTTGCCGCTGAGGCTCTCGGCTTTTTATCGGCCGTTGCTTTGGGTTGGGCGGCGGCTTTGGGAGCAGGGGCCGCCTTGGGGGGCCGGTGAGCATGCTGCCCTCCGCAGACTTTGCATTGCACTTTGCCGATTTTCTCGTCGATCATGACCACCACATGGTGATCCGTGACGGTTTTGCATTTGCGACATGCCGATTCGACCGAACTGCCGGCCTGGATGCTTTCGGTGGTCATAACGATCCTTCTGAGGGTCACGTCGCTCCGAAGAGTCCGCGACCGCTGTTCCGGGTAAAAAAAGCCACAAGGAGCGTTTCCCCTTGTGGCGTGCCAAGTTTGCAATCTTATCTGTTTCCCGTGGAACAGGCAATGGTCAACGAAACGAAAGGACCCGCAGCCTTTTCACGGTGACCCAACGAACGTTTGCGGAGCCCTGGTGCTGAGGGATTTTTGGTTTTGTTCACGTACTCAGGCACGATTCCAGGGGGAACCATGGAGCACAATCAGCGCAGCATCTTGTTCGGCAGGTAAAAGACCAGTTCCGGGAAAACCGTGATGAGCACGACCATGAACACGGTGATCAGGAAGAAGGGAAAGGTGGCCTTGAAAATGGTACCCACGTCTTCGCGGGAGATGAACTGGATGACGAAGATGGAGAAGCCCACCGGAGGAGTGATCTGAGACAGTTCGACCATGATCACCACGAAGATGCCGAACCAGAGCGGATCGAATCCGGCCAGGACCACGATGGGCAGGACAATGGGCAGGGTCATCACCACGATGGATATCCCGTCCAGAATCATGCCCAGCAAGAGATACATCAGGCCGAGAACAAGCAGGAGCATGTAGGGGGAGAGTTCCAGGGCGGTGATGTACTGCGAGACAGAACGGGTGATGCCCACGAACCCGACCATCTGGGACATGAAGGCCGCCCCGGCAATAATAAAGCAGATCATGGCCGTGGTCTTGACCGTGGAGAGCAGGGACTCGGTCAGAGCCGTCCGGGTCAGACTTCCGGAGACCAGAGCCAGCCCCAGCGCACCCAGAACCCCAATGGCAGCGGCCTCGGTGGGGGTGGTCAATCCGGCGTAGATTCCGCCCAGAACCAGGATGATCAGCAGGACAACGGGCAGGAGGTCTTTCAGGGCGACCAAGCGCTGACGCATTGTATAGCGCTCGTCGGACGCGGGCACGGCTTCGGGCCGGAGTAGGCAGGCAATGGCGATGTACAGGGAGTACATCCCGGCCAGGACCAGCCCGGGCAGAATCCCGGCCATGAACAAACGGCCGATGGAGGTGTCCGAGAGCACCCCGTAGATGATCATAATCAGGCTGGGCGGGATCAGAAAGCCCAGGGTTCCGGCCCCGGCCAGGGAGCCAATGGCCAGTCGCTTGTCGTAGCCCCTGCGGCGCAGTTCCTTGAGGGTGATCTTGCCCACCGTGGCCGTGGTGGCCGCGCTGGAGCCGGACACGGCCGCGAACAGAGAGCAGGCCGCCACGTTGATGTGGTAGAGTCGTCCCGGCACGTTGCTCAACCAGGGGGTCAGAGCGTTCATCAGCCGGGTGGAAATAGCAGTGCGATAGAGCAGTTCTCCCATGAGGATAAACAGTGGCAGGGCCGCCAGTGCCCAGGAATTCAAGGAGTTCCAGATGGAATTGGCCAGGATCTGGGCGATGCGGTCCCAGATGGAGATGGTCGGCGGCAGGGTCACGTCGTAGAGCAGCAACCCGGCGAAGCCCGTGGCGAACAGGGCAAAGCCGATCCACATGCTGGACAGGAGCAGGGCGAACATGATCCCCAGCAGAACCAGGGCAAGGATCAACGGGTCGCTGATGATGACCGCACCCTCCGGATGATGAAGGCCAGAAGTTGGACAAGCAGCAGAGCAAGGCCGATGGGGATGACAAGTTGGGGAACCCAGAACGGGGTCTGGGCGACGGTGTCCGCGCGCATGTCCAGGCGGTGGGAGGCCATGACCATGCGCAGGGTGGCCCGCAGGGCAAAGATGGTCATGGCCGCGCAGCCCAAGGCAATGAGCACGTCCAGAACGCGACTGATGGGTTCGGCTAGGCGCATCCGGACCAGCTTGATCCGGATATGACCGTCCTCGCGCAATGTGAAGCCCAGGCCCAAAAGGACCAGGGCCACGAGAAAATAGCCCGAGTAGTCGCTGACCACCATCGTGGATTTGCTCAGCAAGGACCGGCTGAGGATCTCCACGGTCATCAACAGCACGATCAAAACCGCGAATCCCGCCGCGATCCACCCAGCGGCGCGACTCAGGAAATCAAAAAAGCGCAATATCCGATCAATCAGTCGTCCCATAGGTCACATAGGTCGCATAAATCCCATACGTCATAAAAAAAAGGGGCGGCGCCCGCCGCCGCCCCAAACAACGTTACTTCCCAATGGCCAATAAGGCTGCCTTGGATTCCTCTCCGGCTTGGGCCTTGAATTCTTCGAGAATTTCCATGGCGAAGTCGCGCAGGGCGTTCTCGATTTCCGGGGTCATTTCAGCGATGGTGATGCCGTTGGCCGCCAGAATCTGGAGGGAGTCCTCGTTGCCGGTTTCCGAAGCGGCCCATTGTTCGGCCTCGACTTCCGCCGCCGCGGCAAGCATGGCCTGCCGCTGGTCCGGGCTGAGCGCGTTCCAGTAGTCCAGATTGATGGTCACCATGTTCAGAGGATAGGCGAAGTTGATCTTGGTGAAGTGGTCCAAGACCTCCCAGAAGGCCCCGTCCTTGCCCGAGACCGCGGAGGTGAGCACCGAGTCGATCAGGCCGGTGGACAGGGCGGAATAAACCTCGCCCCAGGGCAGGGACATGGGATTGCCGCCGGCTTTTTCCAGAAACAGGGCTCCGTTGCGATCGTAGGTTCGGGTCTTCAGTCCGCTCATGTCCGCCAGAGCCATCAGAGGCTTCTTGGTGAACAGCCCCGAGGGCGGCCAGGGCGCGGCGTAGAGCAGCTTCTGGTTCCACTTGGCGCAGGCGCTTTCATAATGTGGCTTGGCCGCGTCGTAAAAGACCTTGGCTTCGGCGTAGGAGCCCACAATCATCGGGTATGTGGACAGCCCGAAAATCTCTTCGCTGCCGGAAACCACGCCCATCAGGATGTCGGACATGGGCAGAGTGCCGTCCATGATCGCCTTGAGCA
Source organism: Desulfonatronum thiodismutans (assembly GCF_000717475.1). Lineage (NCBI taxonomy): Bacteria > Pseudomonadati > Thermodesulfobacteriota > Desulfovibrionia > Desulfovibrionales > Desulfonatronaceae > Desulfonatronum > Desulfonatronum thiodismutans. The sequence goes on along the minus strand of NZ_JPIK01000012.1, from coordinate 89,380 downwards.
GTTCCGGCCCCTTGAAACCCAGGCTGCCGCCGGGGTGCACGGTGATGTCCACTGAGCCGCCCGTGGACTCCCGGACCTTCTCGGCAAAGTTCACCGCCCCCTGGGAGTGGAAGTTGGAAGCCGGGTAGATGGCGTTCAAATCCATGCGCATGGTCTGGGCATTGGCCCAGGATACGCAAGCCAACGCCGAAAAACAGACCAGGGCGACGAGCAGAGCAAGGCGTTTTCGCATTTTTGTAAATCCTCCTGTAGCGGTTGGGGAAAAGCTGGAAAGTTTGCGACAACTCTGTTACACGGTCATGAAAAATTCGGCAAGGTTGTTCATCGTCGCCTCTCAACCTTTCATCCCAATATCATCTCCACCCCATGACCCCACATCCACGCTCGCTCTCATCATCCCGCACCCGCGTCGGCTCCTGTATCATCGGCGTAGACACCGGTGGGACCTTCACGGATCTGATCTACCAGGACGGCGACGGCTGGCAGGTGTTTAAGCTGCTTTCCACGCCGGACAATCCGGCCCGGGCCGTGCTGGACGGATTACGGTCCATAGCCGGACACGGACCGGTGCAGGTGGTCCACGGCTCCACCGTGGCCACCAACGCCATTCTGGAACGCAAGGGCGTGTGCACGGCTCTGATCACCAACGCCGGATTCGAGGACGTGATGGCCATCGGCCGCCAGAACCGTTCCCGACTGTACGACTTGGCCTACGTCAAGGAGCAGCCATTGGTTCCTCAGGAACTTTGCTTTGGCGTGCCAGGACGGATGATCCAGAGCGGGGAAGAACGCACGCCCCTGGACGAGGGGCGGGCCGCGGAGGTGGTCCGGGAAATCCTCGCCTCGGGCGCGGAATCCGTGGCGGTCTGCTTTTTGTTCGGTTTCGCCAACCCGGCTCATGAGCGGCGCATGGCCGAACTGCTGGCCGAACTAGGCGGCGAGGCCGGGCCGCCGGTCTCTTTGTCTCACGAGATTCTGGCCGAGTTCCGGGAGTTCGAGCGGATGTCCACCACGGTGATCAACGCCTACGTCTCCCCGAAGATGCACCGGTATCTGTCGTTTCTGCAGGACCACCTCCAGGCCCCGGAGGCCGAGGGCGGCCATCCGGAAAGCACCCTGCGGATCATGCAGTCCAACGGCGGATCCATTTCCGCGGCCACGGCCATGCGTGAGTCCGTGCGGACCATCCTCTCAGGTCCGGCCGGCGGGGTTGTCGGAGCCCTGGCCATGGGCCGGCTGTCCGGCTTCGATCGGCTAATCACCTTTGACATGGGCGGCACGTCCACGGATGTGGCCCTGCTGAACGGCGATCTCTCCCTGACCACGGACGCGGCTATTTCCGGCTATCCGGTGCGCACCCCGATGCTGGACATCCACACCGTGGGCGCTGGAGGCGGGTCCATTGCCGGGCTGGACGCCGGGGGGGCCCTGACCGTGGGGCCTGAATCCGCCGGGGCCGACCCCGGCCCCATCTGCTACGGCCGCGGCGAGCGGATTACGGTCACGGACGCGAATCTGTTTCTGGGACGGCTGCTGCCGGATTATTTTTTGGGCGGGAACATGGCCCTGGACGTCCGGCGAATTCAGGAACCCTTCGAAGTCACGGCGCAAAAAATGAGGCTCGCCCCCCGTGAACTTGCCGAAGGCGTCCTTGCCGTGGCCAACGCCAACATGGAGCGGGCCATCCGGGTCATTTCCGTGGAGCGAGGCTTTGATCCCAGGGAATTCACGCTCTTCTCCTTCGGCGGGGCCGGTGGCCTGCATGCCGCGTATCTGGCCAAGCTGCTGAACATGCCCCGGGTGCTGATCCCCATGAATCCGGGCATCCTCTCCGCGGTGGGCATGGTCATGGCCGACGTGATCAAGGATTATTCCCAGACCGTGATGCGGGAAGCGCCGGGACCAGGGCCGGAAGCAGGGCCTGGAACCTCATCAAGGAAAACGCGAGAGCTTACGGACGAGTTGCTGGGGCTTTTCGCCCCTCTGGAATCACGGGCCGTCCAGGAGATGGCCGAGGAGGGCGTTTCCAACGAGGATGTCCTGCTGGAGCGCTTCCTGGACATGCGTTACCAAGGCCAATCCTTTGAGATCATCACCCCATTCGACATTCAGGCCGACCCAGCGGACGCCTTCCACGAACTGCATGAAAAGGCATACGGCTACCGCAATCCATCCAAACCCGTGGAAATCGTTACCCTGCGCCTTCGAGCCCGAGGCGTCCCCAAGAAACCGGTCTTTGCCTCCATTGCCCAAGGCACGGCCCAGCCACCAGCGGACGCCCTGTTGGACACCCGGCCGGTGGTCTTTGACGGACAAGTCCACGACACCAACATCTGGCAACGCGACGCCCTCCTGGCCGACAACCACCTTCCCGGCCCCGCCGTGATCGTGGAATACACCTCCACCCTGCTGGTCCCGCCCTTTGCCGAGGCCCGGGTGGATGAATTCGGGGCCTTGGTACTGGATATCAACAGCTGAATCCGTCGATTAGACGGTTAGGCCTCCCAATGATCAACAAATAATCGTGCCGGGCTTTTCAGCCCGGCACGATTATTTGTTCTCTGTCGCTAGGCCCCATCAGATCGGCGGAGCGATGGTCACCAAGGTCCGCATGTCCGTTGTCGCCTTGATGCCGTGGGGCACGCTGATGTCGCAGACCAGGACGTCACCGGGCTTGGCCGGAAGGGTTCCGTCCTGGGCCAGGAATTCTCCTTCGCCTTCAACGACCAGGATCGAGAGCTGTCCTTCGATGTCGTGGGAATGGATGGGCAGTTGCTGTCCGGCTCTGAAGTTGAAATTCAGAATTTTGAAGTAGGGCGAATCATGCACCAGAAACTTGCTCAACCCCAGGTCGTTGAAACCGTTGGCTTCGAACAGATTGATCTTCTTCATGATAGAACTCCTTGGTTGAGGGGTGATTTACTTTCGCTTCGGCTAATTCGAATCGCCCGTAACAATTCAGTACAGCCCGGTTAGAGCCTCATTCCGCGGCTGGATACCCGCCTTCGCGGGTATGACTGACTTGGGAACAGCACTAATAAACATGTCATTCCCGCGAAGGCGGGTATCCAGTCCGTATTCTTGGAGGAACTGAGTAGCCGTACTCGCTCTTACAAAGGCTGCATGCCCTTGAACTCTGCCCTGCCTTGGGGAGCTATTCGGCCTTGGCGGGTGATCACGATTTCCTGGTACGGAATATGTTTTCCGGAGACAAGCAGGGCCCGGCGGACGATTTCGGCCAGCCCGGCGCAGCAGGGCACTTCCATGGACAACACGGTGATGCTGTTGATCCCGGCCTGGTTGAAGATGTCGACGAAGCGTTCGACATAGCTCTGGGCGTCGTCGAATTTGGGACAGCCGAGCATGATCACCTTACCGGGCAGCAGTTCCTGGTGCAAAGCCGGGTAGGCGGCCGGAACGCAGTCCGCGGCCACCAACAGATTCGCGCCCTTCAAAAACGGGGCGTGCGGAGGGATCAACCGGATCTGGATCGGCCAGTGGGTCAGGGCCGAGACCGATTCTTCCGCGGACCGCGGACCCGAAGCGGCTGATGAGGCACCTGGGGCGGGCTTGGCCGGGGCAAAAGTGGCCATGGCTGAGCCGGGGCATCCGCAACCCAGGGTTGGAGCAGCTTTCGGCTTCTGGTCGGCTTGTGCTTGCTCCGAGGCCTTGAGTTCGTGCAGTCGCTCTTCCACGGCTTCCTCGTCAAACGAGTCGGCCTCGCGTTTGATGACCGTGATGGCATCCTTGGGGCAGGTTCCCAGGCAGGCACCCAGGCCGTCGCAATATTTCTCGGCCACCAGCTTGGCCTTGCCATCAATGATTTCAATGGCCCCTTCGGCGCAGCCAGGTACACAGATCCCGCAGCCGTCGCAAAGGTCCTCGTCGATACGAACGATATCTCTCATTTCTCTCAGTCGCTTGGTCATGAATCGTCTCTCCTTGTTGTCGCGGTTTTGCAGTCGCGCCGGACGAGTTTCCCTTGCGCGTGAGTCCTGTATGCCGCATTGCGGAATCAGCCGCCTTGACCTGTGTCAAGTTTGCATCACGAAACTCCATATCAAAAATGACCCACATCCCGAGTTCCGTCATATCTCATTGAGATAGCTGTTCGATTCATCACAGCGTCGTCTCGAATCAAAAAAAACGTATTTTTGGAAACCACTGGGGCTGAGGAAGGCGACTTCAAGGATATGCTTGAGACTAATTAGCCATACAAAACGACATTTTAAGAGAATATATCACTCATTGGCGACCTTTTGGAGTTTGCTTTTTTGTCTCAAAAAGGCCACGGGCCTCGCGTTTTACCCTTAAGCTTCATCCTCGGATCATGGTCTCGAAAGATTCATCGCTTGCAGGTCATTAGGATTTTATTCTTTTATTACTGACTATTACAGCCAAAACCTCATCTTTCCCATCAGCGACCAGCACTCCATTTCCTTCTCCCCCTCTTGTGTTTTTCAACATTTCGGAGCAAATGGCCTCATCTTTTTTCGCCTCCCTCGGATGTCCCCCGTGGTGATGTCAAGGTAACTTCTTTATGTCAGGTGGTTACCTTTTGGGAGTCGCGCATATGGATGTATTATTCCGGGACGATCTTCCGGAGAATCACGAGGCCAATTCATGGAAGAAATCATGGAGATGGACAGCGAGCCTCCCGCTTTATTACGTGACGCGGGCATCGGCTCTGGACCGGAGTCCGGATTCACCGGACTGCTGGACGGCGTGATCGGCCAAACTTTTGGCCGTCCCTGGGGTGGATTCGCGACACGCAAATCCACGAAACCTTCCTTTCCCCTCAATCCTCGCTCCGCGGCCTTTCTGGCCAAGCACTATCCTCAAACCAAGCCCGGCCAATGGAACGACTGGCGCTGGCAACTGAAGCACCGGGTCACCTCTCTTGATGAGCTGGAACGGATGCTCGTACTTTCCGACGCGGAGCGCGAAGCTTTGCGTCCGGACCTGAGCATGTTGCCCATGGCCGCGACGCCCTACTACCTCAGTCTGGTGGATGCCCGCGACGCCCACGATCCCTTGCGGCGGTGCGTGATCCCGACCATGGCGGAGCACCATGTCCTTCCTTGCGAACAGGGCGATCCCCTGGCCGAGGAGCATGACAGTCCGGCGCCGGGGCTGGTCCATCGGTATCCGGACCGGGTGCTCTTTCTGGCCACGGATTTCTGCTCCACGTACTGCCGGTACTGCACCCGCTCCCGGCGCGTTGGACAGGGATCGGATCACGGCCAGGATATCGCGCAAGGCCCGGGCCGCTGGGAACCGGCCCTGCGCTACATCGCCCGCAATTCCGTGGTGCGCGACGTGCTGGTTTCCGGCGGCGATCCCCTGACCATGACGGACCACGCCCTGGAGTACCTGCTCCAGCGGCTGCGGGCCATCCCGCACGTGGAGATCATCCGCATTGGGACCAAGGTGCCCATGGTCCTGCCCCAGCGGATCACCACCGGCCTGGTCCAAATGCTCAAGCGCTACCATCCGCTGTTCATAAGCATCCACTGCACCCATGCCGAGGAGTTGACCCCGGAGGCGTCCGCTGCCTGCACCCGGTTGGCGGACGCCGGCATTCCCCTGGGCGGGCAGACCGTGCTGCTCAAAGGCGTGAACGACTCCGTACCCGCGCTGACCAGCCTGTTCCAGGGCCTGCTGCGCAACCGCGTCCGGCCCTATTACCTCTACCAGTGCGACCAGGTGGTGGGAACCAGCCATTTTCGGACCCCGGTAACCAGAGGCCTGGAGATGATTCAGGGCCTGCGCGGACACACTTCGGGCTACGCCGTGCCCCACTTCGTGGTGGACCTGCCCGGCGGCGGGGGCAAGACGCCATTATGCCCGGAGTATCTCCAAGGTCGAGTCGGGGAAGATCTGGTGTTCAGGAACTTCGAGGGGGCAACGTTCCGCGTGCATGATCCGGAGCCGTTCGCCTCGCGGGAATCAGGAGGTGGAGCATGAAAATCGGACTGACTTACGACCTGCGCCGGGACTATTTGGCCCAGGGCTATACGCTGGAACAGACCGCGGAGTTCGACAGCCCGGAAACCATCGAAGCCATCGAGGCCGGTATTCGCTCCATGGGCCTGGAAACGGAGCGCATCGGCAATCTGGACGCGGTAATGCGCGCCCTGGGCGCGGGGCGACGCTGGGACATGGTCTTCAATATCGCCGAGGGGCTGCGCGGTTTCAGCCGCGAGTCCCAGGTGCCGAGCCTGCTGGAGGCATACGGCATTCCTTGCACCTTTTCCGATCCGCTGCTGCTTGGCCTGTGCCTGCATAAGGCCATGACCAAGCGGGTGCTCCGGGACCTGAAGCTGCCCACGCCGGACTTTGCCCTGGTGGAATCTTTGGCTGACCTGGAGTCCGTGAACCTGGCTTTCCCCTTATTCGCCAAGCCCGTGGCCGAGGGCACCAGCAAGGGCGTGGAGTGCGCCAGCCTGATCCAAACCAGGGAAGAGCTGTCCCGGACCTGCGCGGACCTGCTGCGCCGCTTTGACCAGCCGGTGCTGGTGGAGCGCTTCCTGTCCGGCCGGGAGTTCACCGTGGGCGTCGTCGGCACGGGAAAGCGCGCCAGATCTCTGGGCGTGATGGAGGTGCTGCTTCTGGAAGGCGCGGACCGGCTGATCTACTCTCAGGACAACAAGGAGGAGTACGAGGAGCGGGTCCGCTACCGGCTGGTGGAGGGCGTGGAAGGAACTATGCTGTCCCTGCTGGCCCTGGAAACCTGGCGCGGTTTGGGGGCCCGGGACGGAGGGCGGGTGGACTTCCGCCTGGACGAACACGGCGCGGCCCAGATCCTGGAAGTCAACCCCCTGCCCGGTCTGCACCCGGTTCGTTCGGATCTGTCCATTCTGTGCGGCTTTCAGGGTATCGCCCATCGGGACCTGATCCGGATGATCATGGAGTCGGCCCTGGAACGGCTGGAAGTGCGAAATGTGGCTCTTGGCCAAGAACCGGACCTCGGGGTCGTATCCGCCGTCCGGCTTGCGTCGGACTGTTTCCATCCCCAGGAACCAAGTGCCGCTTTAAAAGTGGACCTGAGAGGGCACGGTCAGTCGCTGGTCCGGGCCGCATGAAGATCCTGGTGGCGCACAGCCCGCTGGGCGAGGTAGCCTCTCTGGACGACGCGGACGTTTTGGCCCAGGTCCGGGCCGTGGCCGAGGCCGCGACCCGGCTGGGCCATGAGGTGGAGGTCCGGCCCTGGCCAGAAGCTGGGTTTGCGCCCGACGCGCCCGGTGCTTCTGGCGCACCAGACGCCCCTGGCCCGTTCCCGGACGTCGCGGCGGATCTGGTCGTCAATCTGGTGGAGAGCATTCAGGGCTCGGCCCGGCACGTACATCACGTCCCGGCCGTCCTGGCCCGGCACGGTCTGCCTTGCACCGGCAGTCCGGCCAGGGCACTGGAGCGCTCCACCAGCAAACTGCTGGCCAAGGCCGATCTGACCGGGGCCGGATTGCCCACGCCGGTCTGGCTGGACCACCAGGGCCGGGGCAACGCGGTCTTTCCCGGCACGTACATCGTCAAGTCCGTCTGGGAACACGCCTCCCACGGCCTGGACGCGGACAACGTCCTGGCCGTGATCGGCCCGGAGGAACTCATGGCCGCCATGCGCGAAAGGCAACGGAATTTTGGGGGGGAATGGTTCGCCGAAGCATATGTTCCAGGCCGGGAATTCAATCTGGCCCTGCTGGCGGACCCTGACGCGGCCCCCAGCCTGGCTGATACGCCGGTTCAGGTCCTGGCCCCGGCGGAAATCCGTTTCCTGGACTTCCCCGCGGACCAGCCCCAGGTGGTGGGTTTTCGGGCCAAGTGGCTGGAGCAGAGCTTCGAGTTCCAAAACACCGTGCGGGAGTTGGCATTTTCGGAGCGGGACGCGCCGCTGTTGGCCGAATTGAGCGCTTTGGCCCTGGACTGCTGGCGGGTCTTCGGCCTGGAAGGGTATGCCCGCGTGGACTATCGGGTAGATAAGAAAGGTCGGCCCTGGATCATCGACGTGAACGCCAACCCCTGCCTTTCTCCGGACGCCGGGTTTCAGGCCGCGCTGTCGGCCTCGGGCCTGACCTTCGACACGGCCCTGGACCGTATCTTTCGAGCCGTCGCGGTCCCAAGGAGGCATGCATGAGCGACCCCATGGCTTTGCGCGACGAGGTCCGGGCCGCGGACATTCCGGCCATTGCGCGCTTGGCCAAGGCCACGGGTTTCTTCACCGCCGAGGAGGTGGCCGTAGCCGCCGAACTGGCCGAGGAGCGCCTGAACAAGGGCCCGGCCAGCGGGTATCATTTTCTGTTCGCCGAGGACGCGGCCAGCTGTCTTATGGGCTACGCCTGCTTCGGCCCCATTCCCTGCACGATTTCCAGCTTTGACCTCTACTGGATCATCGTCGATCCGCGTCGGCAGGGCCACGGCCTGGGCAAGCGCCTTATCCAGTCGGCCGAAGCAGAAATTCAGGCCCTGGGCGGCACCAGGGTCTATATTGAAACGTCCTCCCGCGATCTCTACCACCCCACGCGGCGGTTCTACGAACGGTGCGGATACGCCCTGGAAGCCGAGCTCAAGGATTTCTACGCCCCGGGGGACGACAAGTTGATCTATCGTAAATTCCTTCCCGCGGCTCGCGCCTGAGTCGACGGCCGTCCTCCTTCGCGAACCATCCGCCATGTTCAAACCCATCATCCTGCTTTTCTTCTCCAACATGTTCATGACCTTCGCCTGGTACGGCCATCTCAAGCACATGGCCGCCAAGCCCCTGGTCCTGGTGATCCTGTTCAGTTGGGGCATCGCCCTGTTCGAATATGCGTTGATGATCCCGGCCAACCGCATCGGCATCAATTTCTACACCCTGGGGCAACTGCGGGTGATGCAGGAAGTGATCAGCCTGAGCGTGTTCGCCGCCTTTGCCTTCGTGTACATGAAGGAGCCGTTGCGCCTGGATTATCTCTGGGCCGCCCTGTGCCTGGTGGGCGCGGTGTACTTCATGTTCCGGGGCGGCGGGCCGGTGCAGTAGTGGAGATCAGCGCCGTGATTTCTTGCGGCCCGGCGTGCGCGGGCCGCCGAAATCCCGGTTGCGGTAGGTGGTCATTTAATGTTCAGTCTGCACCGTCTTTTCGCGAAAGGAGCGTGCTCAAAAAAGCCTACCCAGCGAGCGAGTCCAGCAGGGCGTTGAAGGTCCGGCTCGGACGCATGGCCGTGTTCGCCAGCTTATCGTCGGGGCGGTAATAACCGCCGATGTCCACGGGCCGGCCCTGGGCCGCGAGCAGTTCCTCGTTGATCCCGGCTTCGTTTTCTTTCAGCTTCACGGCCAGAGGGGCGAACGCGCCTCCAAGGGCCGTGTCTTCCTGTTGCCGGGCCAGTTCCTCGGCCCAGTACAAGGCCAGGTAAAAATGGCTGCCCCGGGTGTCGATCTCGCCGCATTTGCGGGAGGGTGACTTGTTGCTTTCCAGGAAACGTCCGTTGGCTTTGTCCAGGGTTTGCGCCAAGATTTTGGCGCCGGGGTTGCCCGTCACGTGGGCCAGGTGCTCCAGGGACGCGGCCAGGGCCAGGAACTCGCCCAGGGAATCCCACCGCAGATGGCCTTCGGCCAGGAACTGCTGGACATGCTTGGGCGCGGACCCCCCGGCCCCGGTCTCGAACAGCCCGCCGCCGTTGATCAACGGGACGATGGAGAGCATTTTCGCGCTGGTGCCCACCTCCAGGATCGGAAACAGGTCCGTGAGATAGTCCCGGAGCACGTTTCCGGTCACGGAAATGGTGTTCTCCCCGGCCCGCATCCGCTGCACGCTGAACGCGGCGGCCTGGGTCGGGGCCATGATCCGGATGTCCAGACCGGTGGTGTCGTGCTCGGGCAGATAGTCCCGGACCTTGGCGATGAGTTCGCGGTCGTGGGCCCGCTGGTCGTCCAGCCAGAAGACCGCTGGCCAGCCCGTGGCCCGGGCCCGGTTCACGGCCAGTTTGACCCAGTCGCGCACCGGAACGTCCCTGGTCTGGCAGGCCCGCCAGATGTCCCCTTGTTTCACCTGCTGTTCCAGAAGCACCTGGCCCGAGGCGGTCACGATCCGGATCACGCCTTCCCCCGGAGCCGGAAAGGTCTTGTCATGGCTTCCGTACTCCTCGGCCTTTTGGGCCATCAGGCCGACGTTGGGCACCGTGCCCATGGTCTTGGGGTCAAGAGCCCCATGAGCCTTGCAGTCGTCGATCACGGCCTGGTAGACCCCGGCGTAGCTGCTGTCCGGAATGACGAACTTGGTGTCGTGCAACGTGCCGTCCGGCCCCCACATCCGGCCCGAGGCGCGGATGGCCGCGGGCATGGAGGCGTCGATGATCACGTCGCTGGGAACGTGCAGGTTGGTGATGCCCTTGTCCGAGTCCACCATGGCCAGCTTCGGCCCCTTGGCCAGGGCGTCCCGGATGTCCGCCTCGATGGCCGCTCGCTGGTCTTCCGGAAGGGTGGCCGCCTTGACCAGGAGGTCACCCAGGCCGTTATCCGGAACCACCCGCAAGGCCGCGAAGGTCTCGGCGTGCTTTGCAAAGACGTCCTGGAAAAAGACGGACACCACATGGCCGAAGATCACCGGGTCCGAGACTTTCATCATCGTGGCCTTCAGGTGGACCGAGAACAGCAGATCCCGGTCCCTGGCGTCGGCGATCTGTTCCGCGAGGAATGTTCGCAAAGCGTTGCGACGCATCACCGCGGCGTCCACGATGTCGCCGACGGCCAGCGCCATCCCGGCCTTCAAGGTGGTCGCCTCGCCGCTGGGGGCCACGAATTCGATCCGGGCCTTCCCGGCTGTTTCCTCGGTGATGGTGGTCGATTGTTCGCTGGAACGCAGGTCCCCGTCCCGCATGGTGGCCACCTGGGACCGGGAATCCGGGGTCCACGCGCCCATGGAGTGGGGATGCTTGCGGGCGAAGTTCTTGACCGAATCCGGGGCCCGACGATCGGAGTTTCCTTCACGCAGCACCGGGTTCACCGCACTGCCCTTGACCGCGTCGTACCGCGCCTTGATCTCAACTTCCTCGTCCGTCTTCGGCTCCTCCGGATAGTCCGGCAGGTCGTAGCCTTTGCCTTGCAGTTCCTTGATCGCGGCTTTGAGCTGGGGGGTGGAGGCGCTGATGTTCGGCAGCTTGATCACGTTGGCCTCGGGCTCGCGCACCAGGGCGCCCAGCTCGGCCAGGTCGTCGGGGATGCGCCGCTCTTCGGAAAGTCGATCCGGGAACTTGGCCAGAATGCGTCCGGCCAGGGAAATGTCCCGGGTCGCGACATTTATCCCGGCCGCTTCGGCAAAAGCCGTGACCACCGGCAGAAAAGACCTCGTGGCCAATCCCGGGGCCTCGTCCACAAGGGTGTAGATGATCTTTGCGTTTTTTGCCTTTGTCATATTTTTAACTCCTATGAGTGGATTCGTTTTGTCGCTTGTCGGCTATGCAATAAAAAGTCCGGGTGTACATGACAGAACGGCGGTTGGAAAGTTGTCGACGGCTGCAAGAAAACCGCCTTATCGCTTGAAGCCGTTCGGCATATGATCAACTTTCACTCCAATAGCAAGTTGGAGGTTGACTTTGACCGTTTGACGGACATATCCGCAAGATGACGGATGAAATCCGTCCTCCGGGGCGGTCCTCGACAATCCTTCAACCTGTCGACCAACCCTGTTTCGAAGCTCGGCTTTCAAACAAGGAGCCCCCATGCGTCCAGCCTCTGCACTCCGCTTTTTCTCGCGGAAAGCGTCCGATCCCGCATCAGTCATGTCCTCCCTCCAATTATTTTTTAGACAGCCCGCTTGGATGTCATCCCGGCTGGGAAAGCTTGCCGTCTGCTGGCTCGTCTTGCTGCTCGTCGCGTTTCCGGCGGGGGCCGCCGAGCATTCCGGGGAAGCGCCTGAGGACACGTTGCGGGTCATCGCGCACATCGCCGCCTCCTGGGTGGTGGGCAACTCCGTGGTCGAACCGATGGTGGGCGTAGACAATGAGAATCGGTTCGTGCCCCGCTTAGCCGAGCGCTGGGAAATCACGGACACGCACATGGACCTGTATTTGCGGCAAGGAGTAGTATTTCACGACGGCACGCCATTCACCAGCCGGTCCGTGCTTCATAACTGGGAGCGGTACGTGGAAACCGCGGCCCAGGTCGCACCCTACTCCACCTTGGACTTGCGCATGGCCGTGCGGGACGTGGAGCCTTTGGGGGACCACATGGTTCGCATGCACTTCAAGCCGGACGGCTACGTAGGGCAAATGCTGGTCTATCTGCGCGCGTTCTACATGTATTCGCCAAGCTACTTCGAACATACAGCCGGACGATACCCTCCCGGAAATCAGGCCAATATTCTCCAAGTCGGACCCTGGGGGACCGGACCGTACATCGTGCGGGAGATTTCCGGAGGCGGCGCGTTGAGCACTTTGGAACGCAACCCTGACTACTGGCGAGCGGGGTATCCACGGACATCGCGACTCCTGATCCATGGCCCCGCCGCAGTGGACAGCCAGACCGCCTACCAGTGGATGATCGACGGCAAGGCAGATCTGTTCGACGCCGGCACGCCCTCCATGTTGCCCCTGCTCGCGGGCCATGCCCATCTGCACCGTGTCATTGCCTACCCTACAAGCCACCTGACCACTTTATACAACACTCGCAAGCCGGATACACCGCTGAGCGACATCCGAGTGCGCCAAGCCCTGAACTTCCTGGTGGATCGGCATACATTGCTGCGTTATGTTTCCCGAGATACCGCGCGGATGGTCGCCTTTATCCTGCCCTTGGACGAAGCCGAGGGGCTTCAGCCCTATCCCTACGATCCGCAATCGGCCCAGGAGCTGCTGGCCGAAGCCGGGTTCGGACCGGAGAATCCCCTGTCCATCGTCGTCGGATATTTCATCAGCGAGGAAAAGCTGGCTTTGGCCATCACGGCCATGCTCCGGGCCGGAGGCGTCGAGGTGGAGTTGGAGCGGTACGTGACCCGCCAGGAATACTACCAGCGGATCAAGAACTATACCCACGGGCCGGACAACCCCATCGAGGCGGAGCGGTGGGACCTGTCCATCGTGCAGAGCGGGCTGTATACCAACACCGTGGCCACGCATTTCGAGGCGTTTTTCAATGACGGCGGCAATCGCTGGATCGAGGTCGACCACCAGGCGGACGATTTGTTCCTCGCGGCCATGCGGGCCAAAACCCCGGAAGGGGTCCACGACGCCCTGGCGGAAATGGAAATCCACCTTTACGACCAGCACTACTCCATGCCCCTGTTCATCTGGCCCAGCATCTTCGTCATGAACCGGCGCATCGCCCAGAATTCTTTCTCCGGAAGCGGATACCTGCTCAACCTGGGGGAGATCGCCATTGACCCCTAAACTTCCGCCCATGTCCTACTGGGGCCTGCGGCGGCTGATGCTCGGCTGGCTGATGCCCTTTTTTCTGCTTGCCGCCGGGGGTGGGGTGATTTTCAACTACGCCCTTGCCCGACAGGGCAGCGAGCGGTTGATCCAGGAATACATCCAACAGCGGCGCATGGACCTCCAGTTCGTAGCCAATCTGCCGACCATGGGCATGTACGTCATGGATCTGCGGCTGGGGCTGCACGAGGAGGCCGCGTTTTTCCGGCAGGAGCTGGAACGATCCCTGATGCGCTACTTGGAGCAGGCCTCCCTGACGCCACCGCATCGCCTGACTCTGCTCTCCATGACCGACGAGATTCTCCTGGATTTTCAAGATGGACGACCAGTCTCCGCTCCTGAGAGCTTGACATGGAGTCCGCCTTCGAGACTGTGGAGCCAAGAAGACTCAGCTCAGCCCGTTCTGCCCTCGCTCAAGCTGGCCGGGCCGTTCTCCAGGCAGCCGGAAGCCGGGTTGACGGATTATCTCCCCCTGGTCGGTTCCATTCACCACGATCCCATCGGCGTGTTGGTGTTGGCATACCAAGTCCCCCTGAATCAAATGCTTGGCGCGGAAAAACGCATCCTGCGGTTCAACATCGGTTGGAGCATTCTCGGTTTGTCCGTCTTGTTCGGCATCTTTTACCTGATCGTCGACTACCATATCCGGCCCTTGCGCCAACTGACCGGGGCCGTTGGGGGGATGACCGAAGGCTGGCTGAACCGGCCTATCGACTTGGTGGGCCTGGGAGAAACCCGTGTTCTGGCTGCGTCCTTCGAATCCCTGCGTCACCGACTCTGGGAGTCCTTCCAGGAAATCCAGCGTCGCAACCAGGAGTTGGGCGCCCTGCTGCAAGAGCAGGAAATCATCAGCGCACGATTGCGGGAAACCACCTTCCGGTTTGATCAGTTGGCTGAACAGAGCCGAACCTTTGTCTGGGAGCTGGACGTCCAGGGCCGCTACACCAGCATCAGCACGGTGGTGAAAGAGGTTGCCGGGTATAGCCCGGAGGAACTGATCGGCAAGCGGTTTACCGAGATGTGCCCGGCGGAGGAACGCGAAGGCTGCCAAAAAATCTTTGACAATGCCTTGAGTCGCGGCCTGCGTCTCTCCATGCCGCTCAAGCCTCTTCTGGCCAAGGACGGTGCCACGGTCTGGGTGAACAGCAGCGGAATGCCGCTGTTGGATGACCAGGGAAGGCTTTACGGCTTCCATGGCAGGGACACGGACATCACCGAACGTGTCCTGGCAGAACAGGAAAGGGAGCAACTCCAATCCCAGCTTCTGCATGCCCAGAAGATGGAGGCCGTCGGGACCATGGCCGGAGGGGTGGCCCATGATTTCAACAATCTCCTGCAGGTCATGAACGGCTATACCCAGCTTTTGTTGGCCAAAAAGGCCACGGACGACCCGGATCTGAACGCTTTGGAGCAGATCGACAATGCCGGTCGACGAGCGACCAGTCTTGTTCGCCAGTTGCTGACCTTCAGCCGCAAGCTGGAGTCCAGACCATTGCCCATGGACTTGAACCGGGAAATTCTCGAGACCGAAAAGATGTGGCGACAGAGGTTTCCCAGGATGATTCAGGTGGAGACGTCTCTGGCCGAATCACTCCGGCCGATCAACGCCGATCCGGTCCAGATTCAACAGATCCTGCTCAATCTGGTTGGCAACGCCGCGGATGCCATGCCGGATGGGGGTCTCTTGCGCATTTCCACTGAAAATGTGGTCAGGAAGGCATTACCGGAGGAGTTGAACCGGTCCGATACGCCGCGGGACTACGTACTGCTCCGAGTCGCGGACACCGGCTCCGGCATGGACCAGGAGACCAGAGAGCGAATCTTCGATCCCTTTTTCACCACCAAGGAACTGGGGAAAGGCACGGGATTGGGGCTGGCCTCGGTCTACGGCATCGTTTCCAGTCACGACGGCCTGATCCAATGCCACAGCGAGCCCGGCTTGGGAACGACGTTCATGCTGTACTTTCCCGAGGCGGATCAGCCCCCGGCGTCATCATCATCCGACAAAACCGAAAGCTCTTCGCCCGGAGGCGAAGAAAGCATTCTGGTGGTGGACGACGAGCCGGAGATCCTTGAATTGACGCGAGAAGTTTTGGAGAGCGCCGGATACACGGTGGTCGGCGCCGGAAGCGGGGAAGAGGCTTTGCGCTTCTACCAGGAACAGTCCTCCGCCGTGGACATGATCATCCTGGACCTGAACATGCCCGGCATGGGAGGGCGGCGATGTCTGAGCGCATTGCTGGCCCACGAGCCCAGGGCCAAGGTGCTCATCGCCAGCGGATTTTCCGTCCAGGGTAACGCGTCGGAACTGCTTAGCCAGGGCGCGACCGGCTTCATCGGCAAGCCGTATCGCATGCAGGAGTTGTTGGACGAGGTTCGCCGGGTCTTGGACAATGACCCGGACGCGCCGTGACGTTTCGCCACTCGTTCAGTCCGCGAAGCAGGTCACCCAGGCCATGTCCCCTTGGGGGGCGAGCAGGGCCGCGGGGAGGGCGCTTCGCGGATTGGTCAAGGCTTCCTGAAACGCGGGCTGTTTTTTGCTTCCGGTGACCAGGGCCACGGTGGAGCGGGCGCTGTTGAGCACGGGCAGGGTCAGGGTGATGCGTGGAATGCGTGGGTCCATGCCCGGCTCGGGCACGTGGGTGACCCAACGCTCATGCTCGTCCAGGGCCGGCTTGCCCGGAAAAAGGGAAGCCACGTGGCCGTCCGGGCCCATGCCCAGGAGCACGAGATCGAAGCGGGGGAAAGGGGCGGCGGGCTCCGTTTCCGAAGCGAACAGCTGACGCAGGGTCTGTTCATAGCCTTGAGCCGCCTGTTCCGGGGAGGGCTGGGTGGGTATGGGGAAGATTTGCTCCTCGGGAATGGGCAGGCTGGAGAGCAGCCATTTGCGGGCCAGACCGAAGTTGCTTTCCGGATGGTCCGGCGGGACGAAGCGTTCGTCCACCCAGCAGACGACCACTCGCTCCCAGGGGATGTCCTTGAAAAGGCCCTGGGAATCGGCGCGGAGCAGTTCGAAGAGCTTGATGGGCGAGCGCCCGCCGCTCAAGGCCAGGGTGATCCGTCGAGAACCGGGAATGCGTAGCGCGGCGGCGATGCACAGCGCCGCATTGGCGTAGGCCGCTTGGACGTTGGGGAAGTCATGGACCGTGTCTCGGGAAATCATCCGTTCTCCTCTTGTTTTCATTCCGTGCGTGTTCGATTTTGTCGTCCGCCTTGGTCACATATTCGCTTTGCACTGGAGCATCAACACGAAACGATTGAAAAACAATCGTCTTCCAGTTAGATGAAATCATGCCTGTAGCGAGCATCCTCTTTCTGGCGCCCACTTCCGTGGTCACGCCGCTCTTTCAGCCCATCAAACGCGCCGGTCTGGACGTGGGGATGGCCGAAACCATCCCCGGGGCGTTGAAGTTCATCCAGCGCCAGCAGCCGATTCTGGTATTCTGCCGGGACCGGCTGACCGGCTTCCAAGCCGAGGACTTGCTCCGCGCCATGCAACAGTCCGGCAACTCCATGCCCCCGGTGATCATCTTCACGGACAACGGCTCGGCGGAGGACGCCAAGCGATTCCTGGATCTGGGGGCCAGGGACTATTGGCTGGAGCCTTTGCTCTGGGACAAGGTTCGCGCCCTGCTCACGGCCCCGTCCGAGACCAAGCCCAAAGAGCCCCCGAAACCGGGCCCCACGGAATCCCAGCACGACCCGGAAACCGCGATTATCGGCCGACACCCGACCATGAAACGGGCTCTGGCCTTGGCCCGCCAGGTGGCCCGCTCCAAGGCGACCATCCTGATTTCCGGCGAATCCGGAACAGGTAAGGAAATGTTCGCCAGGTTCCTGCACAACTTCAGCGACCGCTCGGCGCAACCCTTCATTGCCGTGAACTGCGCGGCCCTGCCGGAACACCTTCTGGAAAGCGAACTGTTCGGCCACGAAAAAGGAGCCTTCACCGGTGCCATCACCCGCAAGCTGGGCAAGTTCGAGCTGGCTCACGGTGGGACGCTTCTCTTGGATGAAATTTCAGAGATGGACCAGGGCTTGCAGGCCAAGCTGCTCCGGGTCTTGCAGGAAGGCGAACTGGACCGGGTCGGCGGAAGCGAGACGGTTCCCGTGGATGTCCGGGTTCTGGCCACCACCAACCGCAACCTGGCCGCTTCCGTGGAGGCTAAAGAGTTTCGTCAGGATCTCTACTACCGCCTGAACGTCATCCCTTTGCGCCTGCCGCCTCTGCGCGAACGGGGGGAGGACATCCAGCTTCTGGCCGATTTTTTCGTTGGCCGGTTCGCCAAGATGTACTCCCTGGGCGAGATCAGCATCAGCCCGGAAGCCCGCCAGTGGCTCACGGAGCACGACTGGCCGGGCAACGTGCGCGAATTGCAAAACCTGATGGAACGAGCCGCGCTGCTCTGCGGCGGAGCGCCCATCGAGTCCAGGCATTTTCTTCTGGATGAGAGCGGCGACTGGCAGGAGCAAGCCTTCGGGAATGACCTGGGGAGCTTTTGCGCTGAAGAGCCGCGAAGCGAGCCCAGTGCCAAGGCCGAATACGAGGACGATACCGAAGTGGAAGTCGAAGTCGGAGATGCTGAAGCCGCCGTAGTTGACAGATCCTCGGACGCGACCACTCTGGACATTTCCGACGCCCAGCGTCCGATCCTGCCGCTGCACGAGGTGGAACGGCAATTGATCTTCAAAAGCCTGGACCACACCGCCGGCAACCGAACCCAGGCGGCTCTGCTGCTGGGAGTGTCCGTGCGTACCCTGCGCAACAAACTTAACGAATACCGAAAAATGGGGCTCCAGGTCCCCTGAACGGATGGAGGAAAGCAGCATGCCCCAAGCGACGACAACAGAGTCCAGCACCCTGGCTCCGCAAATCCAGGCCTATCTCCAGCGATCCTCCTGGATCCGCAAAATGTTCGAGACCGGCGCGGAACTCAAGGCACGGCACGGCGTGGACGCGGTCTGCGACTTCAGCCTGGGTAACCCGGACCTCTCTCCACCGGAAGCCGTGTACGAGGCCCTGGAAGGTTTGGCTCGCCGGGACCAGCGCTTCGGATACATGCCCAACGCCGGATATCCCGAGGCCCGATCCGCCCTGGCCGCTTTTCTGTCCCAGGAACAGGGCGTGCCCGTCTCGGATCAGGACGTGATCCTGACCTGCGGCGCGGCCGGGGCCCTGAACAGCTTCTTCAGAGCCGTGCTGGAGCCGGGAGACGAAGTGCTGTGTCCGGCTCCGTTCTTCGTGGAGTACGGTTTTTATGCTGAAAATCACTCCGGCGTACTGCGCCCCGTGCCCACGAACCCGGATGATTTCAGCCTGGACCTGGACGCCGTGGCCGCGGCCATCGGTCCCAAGACCCGAGTGGTGCTGATCAACACCCCGAACAATCCTTCCGGGCGGGTCTACACCCGGTCCGAACTTGAAGCCCTGGCCGAACTGCTGCAAGCCAAGAGCCGGGAGACGGGGCGGACCATCTACCTGCTTTCGGACGAGCCCTACCGCTTCCTGACCTTTGACGGCCACCCCGTGCCCTCGCTCCTGCCCCTGTACCCGCATACCGTGGTGGTCAGCTCCTTTTCCAAAAGCCTGGCCCTGGCCGGGGAGCGCATCGGCTACGCCCTGGTCAATCCGACCATGCCCGGCAAGGCCGAACTGCTGGCTGGACTGACCCTGACCAACCGCATCCTGGGCTACGTCAACGCCCCGGCCATCGGACAGCGCCTGATGCAAAAGGCCCTGGGCGCGCAGGTGGACGTAAACCTCTACGCCCAGCGCCGCACGGCCATGGCCGAAATCCTGGAAGGCGCAAACATCCCCTTCTTCAAGCCCCAGGGCGCGTTCTACTTCTTCCCCAAAGCCCCTGGCGGCGACGATGTGGCCTTTGTCCAAGCCCTCCAGGAAGAACTGATTCTAGCCGTCCCCGGCCGCGGCTTCGGCACCCCCGGCTATTTCCGCCTGGCCTTCTGCGTGGACGAAACCGTCATCCGCCGTTCCGCCGAAGGATTCAAGCGAGCCGCGACGAAATTTCGGTGAGTCGGGCGAAGCTCACTTGACGCCCCCTTGGGAGGTTTGCAGCGATCTATTTTGCCAACCTTTCCACTGAATTTTCCATCCGTTGGAAGGAACGCATCCATTAGGATACTTCAGGACCGCTTCACCGCCGGAGCCAGTTCCAGACGACCAGCCGTGGTCGGCTGTGCCGGTCTGGACAGGTTGGCCTTGATTTCCCGGATGACCTGTAACCCGTCCACGTGGGCGTCGTGCTTGGTGGTGATGGCGTTGAGCAGGGTTTGCAGTTTCAGGAAGTCCGTTCCCCGGATCATGCCCACCATCCCGCCGAGCACGATGCGGCGCAGGGCCAGTTCTCCGCGGGTGCTCTCCCGAAGCTTTTCAGCCAGGGGCAGCAGCAGGAAGTTGGCCAGGACGATGCCATAAAGCGTGGAGACCAGGGTGACCGGGATGCTCTTCAGGATCAACGTCGTGTCGCCCAGACCCACCAACATGCCCACCAACCCGATGACGCTGCCGGCCACGCCGAAGGACGGGGCGTAAGTGGCCATATTCCGAAAAATGCGCTCCATCTCCTCTCGGTATTGCACGAAAGCCTTGGCCTCGGCCTGAAACACTTCCCGAATCTCCGCCTCGGTATAGCCGTCCTCCAGCATTTCCAGACCCCGCGTGAGCGGCGGATAGTCCGGGGCGTTTTCTTCCAGGGCAAGCCGACCTGTGCGTTTGTAGACATGGGCCGTGCGCAGCAGTTCCTTGACCAGAATCCGCTCCGGCACGGAGTTTTCCGCATAGGCCGTTCGCACGCAGCGCCAAGCCCGTCGCAGCCCGTCCGGTCCGCTGCCCAAAAGCGCCGATCCCAAGGTCCCGGTGAACACCACGAGCAAGGCCGTTAGGTTGAAGTAGACCTGGGCCTGACCGGAAAAGAAAAACACGGCGATGAAGCCGAAGAAACAAATAGCCGCTGTGATCAGGGTTCTGCTTTTCATGAGAAACTCCTTGGCCGGAGAGATTTGCGCTGTGTTGAAGGCGTTTGATGGTGATTTTCTGGAACGATCAAGGCTCGATCCGGATTTCCACGCGGCGTTGGATATGCTCCCGTCCTGACAGCCGGGGAGTCAGGGGGCGATCGGCACCGGTGGCCTGGATGATCAGCATGTCCGGATTCAGACCAGTTTCCCGCACGAAATGTTCAGCCACGGCGGCGGCCCGCAAGGCCGCGACCTCCCAGACGCCGGGGTGTCGAGCGCGACCGCCGGAGGGCGGTCCAGGCACTTCCGAAGCAGTATGGGCGTCATCGGCAAAGCCGGTGATCACCACGTTGCCCTGGGCCAGGGCAACCGTGTGTCCGATTTTTGACAACAGAGGCCTGGAACGCAGGTCCAACTCGTGGGACAGGGGCGGAAATAGATTCTCGCCAAACAAGGAAATAACGATGGAAGCGTCGTCGAGGAAAGCGACGTTCACCGAACGCTCGTGGCCGAGCAGGCGATCCCGGAGCACCTCATAGAGCGGGAGCATGTTCAACTGAGCCGGAGACGAGGAAACGGTCTGGATGCTGGCCGGGGTGCGATGGCCGATCACCATCCGGTCCTTTTCGCGCAGGGAAAAGACGAACAGCACCAGGAACAGGATGAACATGACCATCATCAGGTCGGACCAGGGCACGGACCACGTCACGGACCGCTGTTCGCCCCGTTCCAGAGAAAACTCCGGGATATTCAAGGGATGTTGGTGGACTGAAGGGGATTTTTCAGGAGGAGCTTTTTGCCGGGGCATAATGTTCTCGCTTGGGGTTTGCCAGGGATACATGCAAGTGCAATGCCTGTTTTTGCTTTGACCCAAGCGGAGATGACCTGTCCCGGTTGAGGGAAGACTCCGGGTTGCGGGAAGAGATCAGGGGACGTGTTTAAACGGTAGGACCACGTGAACGGAAGTCCCTTCGTCGGGAAAGCTTTCCACGGATATGTTTCCGCCCATTTGGTCCACAAGTCGCTTGACCACGGCCAGCCCCAAACCGGCGCCCTGGTATTCGCGGGTGTAGGAACCATCGACTTGGACGAATGGCGCGAACAAGTCCTTGAGCTTGTCGTCGGGAATGCCGACGCCGGTGTCCGTCACCGAAAACAAAATTCGAGGATCTCCATCCCGGATTGGAGGAAGTTGAGTCAGTCCCAGCTTGACGCTCCCTTTTTGCGTAAACTTCAAGGCATTGCCAATCAGGTTGAACAGAATCTGGCGGACCCTGCCCACGTCGCCGACGAGTTCCGATGGGATTGCCTCGTCAATGGAACATTCCACCGCGATGCCTTTCTCCAAAGTAATGACCGTGAAAAGATCAAGAACCGTCTCACAGAGACCCGGGACCCGAAACTGCTCGGCAACTGCCCTTCGCATCCCCGACTCGTATTGTGAAATCTCCAGCAGGTCGGTGAGTAGCCGGGTGAATCTTTCGGAAGCTTTTACCGCCAGAGAGACGAACTGGCGTTGTTCCTCGTCCAAATTCGTGGTCTGCAAAAGCTGCAGCATGCCCAGGATTCCGTTGAACGGCGTACGCAATTCGTGACTCATGTTGGCCAGGAACTCGCTTTTGGTCCTGTTGGCGGCCTCGGCCGCTTCCTTGGCCGTGATGATGGACTGTTCGGCCAGTTTTTGATGGGTAATGTCGGCAAGAAACCCGGTATAGGATACACGCCCATGCTCATCCTGCTCGCACCTGGTTGTCATGGTCGCCCAGTACGTGCTCCCGTCGCGACGTCTGAACTCCGCGACGAAGCACCCCGTCCCGCCCTGTTCGCGTAGCACCTCCATGAACAGTTTCCGCTCTTCGGGGCGAGCGTAAAGCTGGTCGGCAATGTTCGTCACCTGGGCCACCATTTCCTCGGGCGACGCATATCCGGCGATCCGGGCGTACTCCGGATTCACGGTCAGATAGCGGCCTTCCGGAGTCGACTGAAAAATACCCACTGGAGCGCCGTCAAAAAGTTCCCGGTAGCGCCGTTCGCTTTTTCGTAGCGCTTCCTCCGCCTGCTTCCGTTCGGTGATGTCCTCGACCGTCACCAGGATACCGCTGACGTTACCGTCCTCATCGTGAAGGGGAATTTTGTTGGTGTCCAGCCAAGCATTTTTTCCATCAGCCTGGAATTGAGGCTCTTGGATATGGTATTCGGCTCGGCCTGAGCGCATCACTTTTTCGTCGCAAGCACGATAAAAATCGGCCTCTTCCTTTCTCCAGGCCAAATCGTGGTCCGTTTTTCCCTGAATTTCGGAAGGGTGACTTAGCCCCGCCGCCTTGGCCGCGTTCCTGTTGCAACCCAGGAAGACGGAGTCGCGATCTTTCCAGAAGATGAGCTGGGGAATGGCGTCCATGACCAGTTCAAGCATTTGTTTGGATTGGACCAATTCCTTTTCGATTCGCTTTCGTTCCCGTAAGTCAATCTCTTGTGCCATGGGGTCTCCAAATGGACATAGTCGCGAACACTAAAAACAGTGGTTAATATCTCGAAAATACAAGGGTTTCTTATTTTCCTCAACATATTGAACATCAAGGCGTTTAAATGCGTATCACGGCCGTGGGCTAAAGAAAAGTCAAATAATGGGCAATGGATAGGTGTTTGGCTTGCGATTCTTGCGTCATCACTTGTTGGGGTCAAAAGCAGGTCGCGCCTACCGTTCCCAATAGAAACGCGCGGTCGCTGGACCGCTACAATGATTTGGTTTCGCGGCAACATGCACCCGACGTATTGACATGACCGCCGTTCATGACAGACCTTGACCGTCCGGCATTGTATTTATTGAGCGCTTCTTATCCCTTTTCAGGAGGATCATCCATGATCTCGCGAAAAACGATTCATTGCCTGTTGCTCGCCGTCGGCCTTGCTTTGTTTGGTACGGTGGGAACGGTTTCGGCGCAGGAGACCACGGACCAGTCGCCAGAACAACCCACGGCCCAGCCCAGACAGGCCCCTCCGCCGACGGAGGAAGCGGTGGAGGAATCGGCGCCGGAGGCGGTGAAGGAAGTCGGGATTCCCGTGTTGGTGGAACACCTGGGAACGGATCCAGTGGGCATGCGTCTGGCCCTGCACCTCAAGGAGACGTTCCAGAAATCCAGCCTGTTCCGACTGGCCGGGCCGGATGAGAAGCACCTCGGCCTGCGCCTGGTCACCCGCCCCCAGTTCGCGGACCGTCCGTATCTCGGCTCAGCCTACGTGCTGGTCTGGCGGTACGTGGAATCCAGGGAGGTTCTGGCCTACTTTTTAGGGGAACGCCTGGGCTTCGTGGACGCGGACGTGGTGGCCCAGGAAGCCGAGGTGCTGGTCGCGGAAACGGACCGGATCAAGGGACGGTACGGGTATCTGCTGGAGTAAGAGGCGGCTCGTCGTGCTCGTGTTCGCAATCTATTAAGGCCGCGGCAACACAGGCCTCCAGATTGCAGACACGGATTTGCTGAACATGAGCACGTTTTTTCTCTGGCATTACGGAACAGGCTGAACCCCATTCTGGCCCAGAAAGTCGGCGATCAAGGGCAGGTCAAATGTATCTGCCAGGTCCGGAAAGATGGCGTTGAACCGTGCGGCGAAGTCCCTGCCCAGGTTCAGCGGGGCGAGCATCCCGGCCAGGAAGACCGGAACGTCGCGCTCCTGAAATATCTCCACCATGGCGGTGAGGTTGCGGCGGGTGATGTCCGGGTTCACCCCGCGCAGGGCGTCGTTGGCGCCCAGTTCGAGAATTGCCAGAATTTTGCGATCCGACGGCAACCCGGCCAGCACCCATTCCAGCCGATCCAGACCGTCAGCCGTGGTATCCCCGGAAACCCCGGCGTTGATCACCTGGACGGGATAGCCTTTGCCGCGCAGTCGGGTTTCGAGAACGGCGGGAAAAGCGTCCTGCTCGGCCACGCCGTATCCGGCGGTGAGGCTGTCGCCGAAGGCCAGAAGCATGGCTTCGTTGGAGGAAGCGGCGTGGCCGGAGGATGGACCGGAAAGCTTTTGAGATGTTGCGAAGACCATGAACACCACCAGGAAGGCGAGAATGTGATGCGGACGGAAAACGGGGGAAGTCATGTTGATGATCATCCGGTGATTGAGTTGCGCGACGTGCGGCTGAGCCTAGACGCGGGTGGGAGTACGGTCAAGATTCTGCGCGGCGTGGATCTACGCGTGGCTTCCGGTGAAACCGTGGCCGTGACCGGCCCGTCCGGTTCCGGCAAGACCTCGCTGCTGATGGTCATGGCCGGTTTGGAGGCGGTCAGCTCCGGCGAGGTGCGCATTCTGGGCCGGGACGTGACCCACATGAGCGAGGACGCCCTGGCCCGGTTGCGGCGCGGGCGGGTCGGCATCGTGTTTCAGGGGTTTCATCTCGTGCCCACCATGACCGCGGTGGAAAATGTCCGGCTGCCCCTGGAGCTGGCCGGGGCTCCGGATGCCCGGCGCAAGGCCGAGGAGTCCCTGGAGCGGGTCGGGTTGAGTGAGCGGCTGCGGCATTACCCGGCCCAATTGTCCGGCGGGGAGCAACAGCGGGTGGCTCTGGCCCGGGCCTTTGCCGATGCACCGGGGATCGTGCTGGCCGACGAGCCCACCGGAAACCTGGACGCTGCCACCGGCTCCGAGGTGATGCGCCGGATGTTCGCTCTGCGCCGCGAGCACGGCGCGGCCTTGGTCCTGGTGACCCACGACGCCGGATTGGCCGGGCAGTGCGACCGCAACCTGGCGATGCGCGACGGTCGCCTGGAGCCCGGCGCGGACAGCGGCCCATGAGCGACGTGCCTCGAAACACCCTGGCCGGTCTCAGCGGAGAGAACGCTGCGGCGGACACCCCGCTGATCATTGCCATGGGCCTGGCCTTGCGGGAGATCCGTAACCGGCCCAAGGGGTTCGGGATTTTCCTGCTCTGTTTGGTCCTCGGCGTTGGGGCGGTGGCCGGGATCGGGACCTTGTCCGCGGCTCTGGACGCCGGGATTCGGAACAATACCCGGGCCATTCTCGGCGGTGACCTGGAACTGCGCCAGGCCCATGCACCCATTCCGGACACCGCCGTGGAAGCGTTCCGGACATTTGGAGCAACGTCCCGGATCGCCTCCCTCCGGGCCATGGCTCGTGGACCGGCCGGGGCCTCGACCCTGACCGAACTCAAGGCCGTGGACCAGGGCTATCCGTTGTACGGCCAAGCCCGGCTCCGTTCCGGGGCGGACCTTCAAACCGCTTTGACCGCTGGAGAAAACGAGCCAGGAGCCGAGCCAAGCGCCGTGGCCGAAGCCGGGCTGCTGGCGAGGATCGGGGCCGAGGTGGGAGACTTGGTGATCGTTGGGGACGCAGCTTTCCGGTTGGTGGACGTGCTGGAGCGAGAGCCGGACAAGGCCGCGGGATTCTTCGGCCTGGGCCCTCGCCTGATGATCTCCCTGGACGACCTGGAGGCCACCGGACTGGTCCAGCCCGGCAGTCTGGTCCGGTACGCGGTGCGCCTGGCCTTGCCGCCTGAAGGCGACCGGGCCGCAGCAACGCGGGCCGTGCGCGTCGAGCTGGAGGCCGCTTTTCCCGAGGCCTCCTGGCAAATCCGGGAGCACGGCTCCGCGGCCAGAGGGCTGACCCGGGCCATTGAGAATCTGTCCAAATACCTCAATCTCGTGGGCTTGGCCGCCCTGCTCATCGGCGGGTTGGGGGTGGCCGGAAGCGTCCAGGCCTATTTCGAGGGCCGTCGAACGACCCTGGCCACCATGCGCTGCCTGGGGGCCACGTCTCGAACCCTTTTCATCTTTTGCCTGACCCAGGTGCTGGTGATGGCTCTGCTGGGCGGCCTCGCGGGACTGGCCCTGGGCGTCGGTCTGGCCAACCTCGGGGCCGCGGCCCTGGCCCGGGGTCTTGGCCTGCAAGCGGTTCTGGGCCTGTACCCTGAAGTGCTGGCCACGGCCCTGATCCTGGGGCTGTGCACCACCCTGGCCTTTGTGCTCCGGCCTCTGTATCTCGCCTTGCGGTTTCGTCCGGCTGAGCTGTTTCGCGGGTACGTTCAACCCCTTTCTCAACCCTTGCGCTTCCGGGAACGGGTGATGATCACCCTGACCTGGCTGGCCCTGGCCGGGTTGATGGCCGCGGCCGTGGAGGACACCCGGACCGTGGCCGCTTTTTTCAGCGCCGCTCTGGTCAGCGTGTTCCTGTTCTACGGCGCCGCCCGGCTCGCTGGATGGGGTGCAGCCAAGGTCAGTGGAGTTTGGGCCGGACACAGTCCACGTTGGGCGGGGCCTCTGTTGCGCCAGGCCGTGGCTAACCTGCACCGACCAGGGGCCATGACCGCCAGCGTGATCTTTTCCCTGGGTCTGGGGTTGACCATGCTGGTGACCGTGGCCCTGGTGGACGGCTCGTTCCAGGATCGGCTCCTCCGGCAATTGCCCAGAAACGCGCCGGACTTCTTTTTCGTGGATATTCCCCGGAACCAGGTCGAGGCATTGCGTGAGACGGCGCGGTCCTGGCCGGAGCTGACGGAATGGAAAGACCAACCTTCCATTCGCGGGCGAATCGTGGCCATCGGCGGCCTGACCCCGGAGGAGGCCCTGCGGGACCCAGCCGTGGAATGGGCTATTCGCGGTGAACGCGGGGTGACCTTTGCCGACCGGCCCATGGAAGACGTCCGCATCGTGGGTGGGACCTGGTGGCCGGAGGGCTATCGCGGCCCGGCCCGGGTGTGCATGGACGAGGGCATTGCCCGCGGCCTGAGCGCAGGGCTGGGCGACACCCTGGTCATGAACATTCTGGGCCGGGAAATCCAGGCCGAGATCACCTGTCTGCGGGAGGTGGACTGGGAATCCCTGGCCCTGAACCACTCGATCATCTTTTCCCCCGGCATCCTGGACGGCTCGCCATACACGCATATCGCCACCGTCTCCCTGGCACCGCAAACACCGGAGGACCGCCGGGCGGCGTTGCTGGCCGCATTGTCCGAGAATTTCAGCCGGGTGGTGGCCGTGGATGTCCGGGACGTGCTGGAAGACGTAGCCCGGGTCACGGACCAGATCGGCCTGGGCGTCCGGGCCATCGCGGCCATGACCCTGCTGGCCGGGGTCGTGGTTCTGGCCGGAGTGATCCGGGCCGGGCTGGACCGACGGCGCTACGAAGCCGCGATCTTTAAGGTCTGCGGGGCCACCCGCCGGGACGTGGTCACCACCCTGGGGCTGGAGTTTCTGCTGCTGGGCGGCGTGGCCGCCTCCCTGGCCGCCGGGCTGGGCACGGGCCTGGCCTGGTGGTTCGTGAGCCGCGTCCTGGACGACCCCTGGACGTTTCTCCCCGGCACCCTACTGACGGTGCTGGCCCTGGGGCTGCTTGTGGTCCTGGCCTGCGGCTTGGCCGGAATGCGCTCGGTCCTGGCCGCCCGGCCCTGGGCCCTGCTGCGGAATGAATAACGGGAAAAGCGAACAACCTTCCATTGTCATTTCTTCCCCGTCCCCGTCCACGTCCACGAACCCACCTGAATCAT
The DNA here is from genome assembly GCF_000717475.1 of Desulfonatronum thiodismutans. Lineage (NCBI taxonomy): Bacteria > Pseudomonadati > Thermodesulfobacteriota > Desulfovibrionia > Desulfovibrionales > Desulfonatronaceae > Desulfonatronum > Desulfonatronum thiodismutans. The sequence continues at coordinate 61,512 of NZ_JPIK01000012.1, read as the reverse complement.
CGCGAAAATTTTCGTGTACGTGTACGGGGACGCTCACGAGTCAGGACGGGCATGCGTGGGGCCAAAAAAAGAAAGAAGGGGGGCGTAACGCCCCCCTTCTTTAATACAATCCGCACGACTTCGAACTAGCCGAGAATGGCCTTCAGGTCTTCGTCCGGAGTGGTGATGGGCTTGATGTTGAAGGTGTCCACCAGGACCTGGAGCACGTTGGGCGAGGTGAAGGCCGGCAGTGAGGGTCCGAGGCGGATATCCTGGATGCCCAGGTGCAGCAGGGTCAGCAGGATGGCCACGGCCTTCTGTTCGTACCAGGACAGGACCAGGGACAGGGGCAGTTCGTTCACGCCCACGCCAAAGGCCTTGGACAGGGCCACGGCCACCTGGATGGCCGAGTAGGCATCGTTGCACTGGCCCATGTCCAGCAGCCGGGGCAGGCCGTCGATGGCGCCCAGATCCTTGTCGAAAAAGCGGAACTTGCCGCAGGCCAGGGTCAGGACCACGCAGTCCGAGGGCACCTTTTCCACGAACTCGGTGTAGTAGTTACGGCCGGGCTTGGCCCCGTCGCAGCCGGCAACCAGGAAAAAGTGGCGGATCTTCTTGTTCTTGACCAGTTCGACGACCTTGTCCGCCGCGGAAAGCACCGCGTTGCGGGCAAAGCCGGTCATTACGGTCTTGCCGGGGACGTCCTCGGCAAAGCCGGGCATTTCCAAGGCCTTGGCGATCACCGGACCGAATTCGCCGTTCTTGACGTGCTGGACCCCGGGAAAGCCCACCAGACCGGTGGTGAAGATGTTGCCCTTGTAGCTTTCCTGCGGGCGCTGGATGCAGTTGGTGGTCATCAGGATGGCCCCGGGGAAGGCGCTGAATTCCTTGTGCTGGTTCTGCCAGGCCGTGCCGTAGTGGCCATGGAAGTGCGAATAGGCCTTCAACTTGGGATAGCCGTGGGCCGGCAGCATTTCCCCGTGGGTGTAGATGTTGATGCCCTTGCCTGTGGTCTGCTTGAGCAACTCTTCCAGATCCTTCAGATCGTGGCCGGACACCAGGATGGCCTTGCCCTTTATCGGGCCAAGGGGCACGGGCGTGGGGACCGGGTCGCCGTAGGCGCCGGTATTGGCCGCATCCAGAATCTCCATGGTCTTCAGGTTGACCTCGCCGCAGCGCAGCACCAGTCCCAGCCAGTCTGGCAGCTCCAGATCCGTGCGGGTCATGGTGGCCATGGCCTCATGGATGAAGGCGTACACCGAGTCGTCGGTTTGGCCCAGAATCCGGGCGTGATCGGCATAGGCGGCCACACCTTTGAGTCCAAACAGCAGAGTATGCTTCAGGGAGCGCTTGTCCGGGTCGGTCACCTTGTCGTTGTGCAGACCGTGCTCTTCGCCTTGGTGGACCAAGCCGTCCATGGTCGGAGCAGGCTCGAAGGTCGCTTCCGGAGCATCGAATTCCGCGACGCCGCCCGCTGCCTTGACCTTGGCCCGCAGTTCCTCGCGGTAGGTGACAGCCTGTTTGATCAGGGGCACGAACCGCTCCGGATCGAAGTCCACGTTGGTCAACGTGGAAAACAACGCCTCGCAGGCAAAAGCGTCAATCTCCGCGCTCTTCACGCCCACCTTGCGGCCTTCGTGGGCCACCAGCCCCAACCCCTGCAGTGCATACACCAGCAGGTCCTGTAACGCGGCAACGTCCGGCTGTTTGCCGCACACGCCGACCTTCTCGCATCCCTGGCCCTTGGCCGTCTGTTCACACTGGTAACAAAACATGGTCATGACTTGCCTCCTCTGAATCTATAGGTTTGGTAAAAAGGATTTTCCGCCGAACACGGGTCTCGTTCTACCTAACTTGCAAAGCCGCGCCTTGATCTATGTCAAAAAGCCGCAAATCCGTTTTTCTGATGCTTTTCGGCAATGTCCGCTGTCAGTTTTTCCAGGACGCATCTGTCTCGTTCAGTTGATGCAGATGCCCCCATGTCGACTCATGCCCCATCTCGCTGTGATGGTTGCCGCTACACGAGGTCCCGCCCGCCCTTGGGCAGCGTAAAATACACGGTCGTTCCCTGCCCTTGTGCGCTTTCTACCCAGATTCGGCCCCCATGCTTCTCGATAAACTGTTTGCAGATGACCAGGCCGAGGCCGGTTCCCTTCTCGCCTTCCGTTCCAAGCTGACGCTTGTCCTTGGAAATGACGAAGAGGTTGGACAGCCTCTCCTTGTTTATGCCGATACCGCTGTCTTTCACGGCCATCTGAATAACGTCGCCTTCTTGGCGGGCCGTAACGAGAACTTCTCCACCACGGGGCGTGAATTTCACGGCATTGAAGAGCAGGTTGCGAATGACGGTGTTGATCATCGGCTTGTCGATCATGGCCGTCATGTTATGGGGGATGTCAATGGTAATTGAGATGCTCTTCTGATCGGCCACCCCCTGGGCCGATTTCAGACTAATATTCGCCAATTCAGACAAATTGGACGACTTCCTTACAAACTCCAGGTTGCCTTGCTCCATGCGCGCCCATTGCATCAAGTCTTCCAAAAGCGCCATCACATTGCGCGTGCTCGTATGCAGTTCCGCGGCCAGATGGGCTGTCTCATGTTCCGTGAAGAGCTTGATGTCTTCGGAAAGCAACTGGGTTGAGGTCATCAGGCCGGACAAGGGGGATTTCAGGTCATGGGCGATAATGGAAAAGAGTCTGTCTTTGTCCTCATTGGATCTTTGCAACTGCTGATTGACCTGCCTGATCATCTCCTCGGCCTGTTCGCGTTCAGCCATTTCGCTGCGTAGCTTGGCGTTGGACGTTTCAAGCTCCATCGTTCGTCGCCGAACACGATCTTCAAGTTCGTTTCGTTCAATTTGGAGGGCTTTGGACATGCTGTTGAACGTGTTGGCGAGATCGACCAGTTCCGTGCCTTTGGGCGGCGTGATCTGCTCCCCCAAGTGCGCGGGGTCCGTGGCGATGGCCTGGGCCTTGTCGCGAAGATATCCCAATGGGCTGAATATCCAGCGCTTGTTCAGGAACACGGTCACGCAGAAAAGGCCTACGAGTACGGTCCCGAACGCAATGGCCAACTGCAAAGTGAGGTGATTGACGGATGTGTATGCCGCCTCAAGGGGAATCCGGATGGATACGGCTGAGACGACCTCACCCTCCGTCCGGCTAAAGCTGCGCTCCGAGCCGTAGGCTTCCACGAGGCCCCGCGGAGCGAACTCCGGTTCGGAATGGCAACGAAGACATGTTGCTTCCATGGCCTCGCCGCGCTGCAAAACGGTGAAGTAGGGCTCACCGTCGAAAATCCGGATTTCAGACAACGAATGCACCCCATCGTCCTGGTTCAGCCTTTCAATGAAATCCCGCTCCAGGGCGTCGGCTTCATTAGCCGGGTGACGAGCATTGATTGCCGCCTCCTTGTAATAATAAGGAATGTCGTGCAATCCTTTAAAATACTCTTCCATTTCGCGCACGGCATATGTTGAGGACATCCACACCGGGTCGAACTGCTCGCCCAGTTCAGGTGCGTTTGCCGCGGCGAAGTCAAACAATGTCGGTTTGAGTTGATGCGAGAAATAGGTATGCACGGCCAACCTGGAATCCAGAATCACCTGGGCCTTTTCCTGGGCTTCGAGCAAGGCATGCTCTTTCATCCTGGCATTTACAAAGAGAATCGAAATCAAGGCGGCGACAAGAATAACTCCCCCAATCGTCGCGGCCAGGCGGGTATTTATGCTCATATGTTCTCCTGTTATTTAGCCAAAGGCCATTCCCGGAGCTTTACGACTTTCGTCGGCACGCGGCGCAAGCGCGTCGGGTCTGCATCTCAAGGGGCAGTGAAAGCGTCTTGCCCGTCGGACTCGCTACTCTCAACCCGGTTGCGCCCGCTGGCATTCGCCCGCAGCAACGCCTGATCGGCGGGTTTGAGCAGCGTGTCGGCGTTATCGCCTGTGCCCATGGTCGTCAGCCACGTTGCACCAGAGCGGTTCATGGTCGCATTCAGCTTCTCGTCTGAAACCACGTTCCAGGAAATCCGTCAACACGGGAGGTAGTATCGAAGATTTGGCGCAAGCTTGTCTCGACTCTGGCCCCCGCGGCAATCCCGCATCTTGATCTGAATCAAATTCTGTAACGTAGAAGAGCAAAAGAGCATGTGCGCCGAGAATTGATCCAGATCAAGGCAGGTGCGAATATTTTCGGCCTATCGGTGGGTTTCACTTTCCTCTTGCCACGGAGCCCGCATGACCCCGCCCACATCATCTCCACCGCGCACCACCCTGCGCACCACCCTATGCACTTTAGGCGCTCTGACCCCACCGACCTTGTCCTGTCTGCTGCTGGCGGCCCATTATCTGCGCTCCGGGGATCTGGGAATGGTCGTGGTCTGCCTGACCCTGCCCGTGCTGTTTTTTCTGCGCCGGGCCTGGGTCCGTCCGGTGTTGCAGGCGGCCTTTGCCGCGGGCATGGCCGTCTGGGTGCTGGCCATGATGGACCTGATCCAGTTTCGGCAGGTGGTCGGTCTGCCGTGGCTGCGGCTGGCCCTGATCCTGGGCTCGGTGGCCGTGGTCACCGGCGCCAGCGCATTGCTTCTGGAAACCCGCGCCCTCCGTGAACGATTCAGCCATAAATCGGATGCGGCCGCGGTCCAGGCCGGAGCTTTCCTGCTCACCATTGTCGCTTTGGCGCTGGCCCAGGCCAAGGTTTCCTTCCCGATCCTTCTCGTTGACCGCTTTTTTCCAGGCTTCGGCGCGCTGCAAATCCTGGGCATGGGGCTCTATGCGGCATGGATCGCCGGCAAGCTGACCAACCCGGAGCGGGCCTCGCAGGTGCGTGCCCGGATGTGGCTGTTTTTTTCCGTGATCTTTTTCGGCCAACTGGCCCTGGGCTTAGCCGGATGGGAGCGGTTCTTGATGACCGGGGACCTGCATTTGCCGGTTCCGGCCTTGATTCTGGCCGGACCGATCTATCGCGGGGAGGGGTTCTTCATGCTCATTCTCTTTTTGAGCACGGTTCTCTTGGTGGGACCGGCCTGGTGCAGCCATCTCTGCTACATCGGGGCCTGGGACCACCAGGCGGCCCTGCGGACCAAACGCCCGCAAGCCCTGCCGCCCTGGGCCTTCCCGGCCCGCCTGGCCATTTTCGCGCTGATCATGCTCACGGCCTTGGGACTGCGCCTGCTGGACGTTCACTGGACCTGGGCCGTGACGTTGGCCGCCGGGTTCGGCTTGGTAGGCGTGGGGATCATGGCCGCGATATCCCGCAAAATGGGCGTGATGGCCCACTGCACGGTCTTCTGCCCGGTAGGACTGGCCGCGGTGGTCCTGGGGCGGCTGCTGCCCTGGCGGCTGCGCATCAATCAGGACTGCGACGCCTGCGGTCGCTGCGCCCGAGCCTGTCGGTACGGTGCCCTGGAGCCCGGACACCTCGTCAACCGGAAACCCGGCCTGTCCTGCACCCTCTGCGGAGACTGCATCCACCGCTGCCGCGACAACCGCCTGTCCTACAGCTTCGCCCGCCTCTCGCCCACCACGTCCCGCCATTTGTTCATCCTGCTGATCACCGTCCTGCATGCCGTGTTTCTGGCCACGGCCAGGATATGATTTGAGTTGGAAGGGGTGCAGTCATTTGAAATATAAATCGGAGTTGACGCTGCAATGCACACGCATTACCTTCGACCAATACCATGAAGGAGGTTATCATGCCGACATCAACCTTGTTCGAGTCAACTCTGACGGAACGCTACCAGACCACCATTCCCAAGATCGTCCGTGAAACCCTTGGGCTTGGGAAAGGGGACAAGCTCAAGTACAGCATTGATGCCGGAAAAGTGTCCATTGCTCGTGTCGATGAGGTGGATAATGATCCAATACTGGAGGGATTTCTCGCGTTTCTGGCCCGAGACATGGAACGGCATCCGGAACGGATTCAGACGGTTGACAGTGGTCTTGCCCAACGAATCACGTCCTTGACGCGGAACATCCAGGTGGATCTTGACCAGCCGCTGGATGAAGACGGATGAGCGACGCTCCACGGCAACTCGTCGTCAATGGATGGTCAATTTACGCCCACCCGTTGTTCCTGGACCAGTTGGAACGGCTTGCGGCGCAAGTGTCGAGTCTGAGGGACAAGGACCCTGATGGGTATCAGAAAAAAAATGTCGCCAAACGTCTTGCGGCCATCACCAGGCTGGCCTTCGAGATCATTCCCCAGGATCCAGGGCGCCCGGAGTACCGCCAGGGCGGAACGTTGGGCGGCCAACGCAAGCACTGGCTTCGAGCCAAGTTTTTTCAACAATACCGCCTCTTCTTCCGTTATCATCGGAAAAAGCGAATCATTGTCTATGCCTGGGTCAACGACGAGCAGACAAAAAGGGCGTACGACAGTGGAAACGACGCGTACAAGGTCTTCCGAAAAATGCTGGACAAAGGATGCCCTCCGGAAGACTGGGAAAGCCTTCTGGCTCAATCCAAGGCGGCTCCCGGCCGATCCCCTAAGAGAAGAGCGTGAATCTCGTGGAGTTGCTGGATATTGGCAGGAGTCTCGCGGACTCGCGCCAGCTCCGCAATCCGAGTCAGCGCGTGATCCAACGCGATAGCGTCCTTTGTGTACGCTGGGTCATGCCCTGTAATCGTAATTCCCTTTAGTACCGCAAGCTCTGTTTCCCCCATATTGAGCCTGGAACCTTCAATTGCATTGGATTCGGCAACCTGTTCAAAACGCTTTTCCCCGTAATAATCGCGCAGTGTCTCATCCGTAAGCGTCCCAGTTCGTCTGAGCAAGCTCACCCTCTCTTCGATCACCTCTAGTCGTTGTCGTACTTGCTCAGAAGCGACTTCATCGAGAACGTACGGGGTATTTTCAAGAATCAACACTGTTGTATCCGCAATATTGAGAATAAATCTACGCATCTACAACAGCAGTGGTGTAATGCCGAAACGTCGCAAATAACTGTTCGCAAATGAAGCGCAGCGGAATTTGCGATCCGAGTTAATTTGCCTTGTTAGCCAAATATAAGTTAATTGTATCCAATATGATATGGTGACTCATTTATCGTTTGGCATTCAGTATAATGATTGTTCGCTAGCAGAGATGTAATTGTTTGCTCGCTTACATTAAAGTGATATGCTGCATCCTCAATGGCTTCATTGGAAAAATCGTTCTCCAAAAAACCAATTAAGCCATCTATTGGGCATAAGAACTCTGCTGCAAAAGCCCTTTGATATTTTTGTCTATAAGTGCCTAAGTCCGTATTAGTCAGCCATTGATTGCTGGCAGTTTGCATGAAATCACCGACATAGCGCGACAACTCAAACCGCTTACTAATAGGGTGCTTTTTGCGAGGTACAAATTTAATTGTTTGATCGCCGGTTGGTATTCCTACTGATACACTAGATCTACCCATAGGCTCCCACTTGTCTATAGCCGACGAGGCTATACCCAATAATTCAAAGAGAGTTTTAGTATCAATTGGGTTGTTTGTGTTTCCGATTTCATTTCTCAATTCTCGAGCATTCTCTACCGCTACTTTCCAAGGTACTGTATCAGAGCAGGTGCTACTTGCTTTTTGTGTTGTTGAGAATGTTGGTTTTCCGTATACACCTGTAGCGCTTATAAATTTCTCAATATGCTTCAATGGTTCTTCTTGCCCCATTTTCCCATAGACTGGCGCTAACTCCGACAATGTACTTTCTCCATACTCTTCATATAGCCTGATTGCATATTCCATTGTATATGAAGAGCATTCATCTGGATCAAATCCCATAAGGGCCTCAAGTTTACGGTAAATTCTGCTTTCTTCAATTTGCTCTTCTTCTTTTAATAGAGTAAGCAACGCTGAAACATCAGAGGACTCCAACCTAAAGGCCTCCAATCTATTTTCGACTGTGGAGATAAAATCAAAAAGCGCTTGTCGAAAATCGGCGATACTAATAGACACAGGGTTATTTAACCCGTTAATATATCTAACAGACTGCTGACAATTTGCATCTGAAGGAATTGACCAAACTTGCACGTTTTGGCTGTCACTTGCAAAAAGGATTTTTGGCCACACAAATCCATGATTTGCCGCCCCTAATTCGTGCGCCATCCGCCAGCTAATATCAGGCTTGTTATTCGCCGGCAGTGGCTCGTAAAGCAGCCTCCACCAATTTTGTAGCATCCACAATGCTAATGGATAGGATGATACAATCACATGGTCCTGAATGGATTGAGAAAAAATATTCTCATTTCTTGTAAGATTGTAACCTCCAGCATAAATTTCCAACTGAGCTAACGTGTTTGCGAACTCAGGTGTTCCGGAGCCGACACTAGACCAGCTTTGGCGAAAATCAATCTTTTTTGTCACGAGCTTTCCACTCTTTAATTACTTCATGGGAGAAAGGATCAGATTCTGGCATTGGATAGCCATGATACACCCCAGCCTCAGGGTTCTCTAATTGAGCTTCCAAAGGAATTCCATCACTAGTAACTGCCCATATATTCTGGGGCCATTTTCCTTTCATTTGTTCGCTAATCATGCCTTTACGTAAACCGGCCTTTAAGTAGGCAACAGCAATTTTTCTAGTAAAGATTTTAACTGTATCACAAAGAGATTTTGCAGTCCTTGGCGAAGATGGCGGTGTTAATCCGAAATCACCAGGATTTTTCTTGTGTTCAGGATTGCCTCAGTATTTCACGTTCTTTACCAAGGCGACTGATGCGTTACTCTCTGAGAAAGATTGAATCTTTCTATTCGTATTGAAGCGATCTGGTCTTCTCTGCATTTTTCTTCCGATCTGTCTATTTTTTTGGATAACGCAGCCAGCACGCGCGGTTTTGTAGTGGAGGCGAAGCCGCAACGAAAAAGCCGTCGCCGTGCCTGGCCTTGTTAGCCGCCATGCTTGGCACAATACTCTGTAAAGGTGGAGTACGACTTTTTACCATTGACTTTGTTATTCTTTCCTAACACGGTTCGTTCAATGCGCTGCTGAATATAGGACACGACGAGTTCAAACCGACTAAGCTGTATGTGATCCCATTTCGCACCGAACTCACGTTTTATAGCCTCATAGAAAACGGCGTAGTTCATCTTGGCCTTTCCAACATCCTCTTTCTTAAACTTGTGGTAGCGGTCAATCAAATATTTCGTATAGTTGCGGTGTATGACACTGGATGCAATAGTCCCTGACGGTGCCTCAATACGAACTTGTTTCTTCTGATTTTTTACTTCGATCTTGTTTGCGATATAACCGTAGTTCGAGCCTCCGCTGAAGTTAACAACATTGCCGACATTCTCATTGTTGACTTGGTGGTACCGGGCTTGTTCTGCGAAAGCCGCGACTTCGCCAGACAGACCTTTACTTTCGATAATGGCTTCGATCTTCGCCATGTCGGATTCATTCTGTAGCAGAATTGGCAGCTCGCTGTCTATTCTGCTCAATCCTCGGCTGACGTAATGCCCTATTGCGCCGCTCGAAATCGCATTGGCTAGAAATATGAGTGCTTCTCCCAAAAGAGTCTCCTCCTCGTATGGCGGCTAACAGTGTTATTATGCGGAACTCACAAAATTCCGCCCCCAAAAATTCCTGGCTTTACCACCTGCTGATTTGGCAAGCATTTTCCGAAATAAAAACCCGCACTCATACTACCATTCCAGGCTATTAAGAAGCATCTACCAAATCCTTCTAGACGCCGATGTCAGCATTATGCGTTGTACTGAGGTTGGCTTTATGCGGCAGCCAATGTGATCACCAAAAGAGCGGGACATAAAGCCAACCTCGGATGAAGAAACGAACCGCCCGCTCCCGTTTGGTCACTCAAGGCGCTGGGTACATCCCAGTGAACCCGGTTTCACCGGGCAGGCAAGGAAAAGATCTTGGAAAGCAGGGAAAAAGCTGCTTTCAAAAAACATTGCCCCTCACCGACGGGAGGAATCTTCTTCGCGACCTTCGTGCCCTGAGCGAAACGGGCGGTTCAACTCTGGAATGTCAACATGTCCTGAATCATCCCTGGCTTCGGGAAACCAACGTACCAAATGTTGAAACATTTAAATGACATTTGGAGTGGAAGCAATCGTATGCCGTACAGCATGGAACAATTACGCAAAGGCTACATCCGAGCCCACATCAGCGAACCTGTGACCATTGAAGTCCAGATGGGCGTATTCCGAGTTACCGTGCGGTTCAGGCAATGATATCTTGGAATATTTTTCTGGCAATTATTGCCGTAGGGGCAGGCCTTGCGCCTGCCCTGATTCTAAGCAATCGCGCTGAATGCCGACATATTGCCGCTGTCCCGCATTATTGCGACCTTCCAGGGTAGGCGCAAGGCCTGCCCCTACGGAGGGTCAAACGCGACACGGGAATAACTGCCACACTGTCCAGGTTACTTTTACTCGCTTCTTTACTGCCCGATAAACCGCCCCTCCTCCACCTCCCGAGCCGTGCCCAAGGCGGCCAGAGTTTCCAGGATTTCGGCGATTCGGGCGCGGGGGGCGCGGGTGAAGGATTTGGCGATGGCGTCGGCCGTGGCCGGTGACGGGGAGGCGGCCAGGATGGCGCGGACGGCCTGGACCTGTTCGGGCATGGTGGCGGGCCAGGGGGATTTTTTGCCCTTGGCGACAACGGCCTCCGGCGCGGTGCTGACGCCCAGGGCCGCCCGCTCCCCGCTGATCCCGCCCGGGTTCTGATACTCGGGCCGCAACCAGCGCACCAGGCCCCGCCGTTCCTCCGCGGCCCGTTCCTGGTTCAACCGGACCAGCCGCTCCAGAATCTCATCGTCCGTCATCTCCTCGGGCCAGCCATAGGCCAGGGCCACGGCCCGGTCCAACTCGTCGTGCAGCTCCTTGAGCACCGCCACCAACCCCTGCTCGTGAATGGTCCGCTCCTTGGCGCTGAGCGCTTCCCCGGAGCGCAGCTTCTCCAGCACATTATACATCCCGGTCATGGTCAGATCCGGATGCAGCTCCTGCCGACTCTTGCGATGCCCGTCCAACCGCTCGGCCAGCTCGCGGATTCGGGCCTTCTGGTCTTCCGTCGCGACGGGAAAAGGGAAGGTCTCGAAGCAGCGGGTCTTGTTGTAGCGAGGGTCGTTGCCCACTCCCAGCTTTCCGCCAACGGCCAAGGCCCAGACAACATGAATCCGGCTGGAAAGTACGCCGAGGACAAAAGCGTCCTCATGGGCGATGTTCACCAGCATGTTGTCCGGAAGAATGGACTGGTCAAGGAAGACGAAGAAGCGGTGCTTGGCGGTTTCTGAAGTCGTGACGTACCGTTGAAGGCCGACGAGAGCCGGACGAAAATTGCCTCTCGGTTCGCCGTGAATCCACCAGTTTTCCCGGTATCCCTTTCTGTTGTTCTGGTCACGCTCCGGTTTCACTCGCTCCACGACCCACTGATAGACCTCTGGATACCTCTCCCGCACTTCCTCGGCCCGCAGGCCAAAGAGGTCGATGACCATTACGCCGCGTGGCCGGGCCGTGATATCCCGTCCATGACGATATTCGCGGATATGTCGGTCCAGTCCGGGGATGCGGCCCAGCCCCAGGCGTTCGGCTTCCGGAGGGGTGACGATGAAACCGGAGCCGATGAGTTGAACGCCTCGGCAACTTATGTCCTGATTGGCTTTCAGCGCTGAGACTGAGGCAATATCCGCACCAACGGTCAAATCCGACCAGAGCCGGCCCCGCCGGGCTTCCAACACCACATCCCGCCCCAATTCACCACTGCTGTTCTCACTGACAACTGTTTCAAGAACTCCCTCCTGTTCTCCAACCGCGGCCACGGTCATGGAAATGCGGACGGCCGCGCCGTCGGCTTCGTCCACCCAGGGGTGATCGGGTACGGCGTAGAGCAGGGACAGGGGCGGGTCGGCCTGCATGTGGTGTTGGAGAATCCGGCGGTTGAAGGTCTGGCGCAGGCTGTTGGTGGCGATGAAACCGAAGCGCTGGATCTTGCCCTGGCGGGCCAGGGTGGCGGCGTGGTTCCACCAGTACATCACGAAGTCGCAGGACTCGGGTACGTCCGTGTGGGTGGCGCGGACGGCCTCGGTGTAGCCGTCGCCCAGGGCCTCGCGCATCCGGGCCGGACCGATGAACGGCGGGTTGCCGGCGATGTAGTCGGCCTCGGGCCAGACCGCCGGGCGGGGATTGACGTAGCGCAGGACCGGAGCCCGGGCCGTCTCGTCGGGCACTTCGCGGCCCGTGGTTGGATGGGGGCGGGTGGTGCGGCCGTCCCAGCGGGTCAGGATCTGGCCCTTTGCGTCGCGGACTTCCTCGATGGCGTCCCAATCCAGCAGGGCGTCGCGGCAGGTGATGTTCGTGAATTTCCTGATCACCGGCTCGGCCGGGCGGACATGGCCCATGGTCCGGAAGTGCCATTGCAGATAGCCGATCCAGAGCACCAGGTTGGCGATGGCCGCGGCCCGCGGATTGACCTCCAGGCCGAGCAACTGGGACGGGTTGATGGTCAGGCCGCCTTCCAGGCGGATCCACGTATAGCCCAGGTCCTGTTCCAGCCGGAGCACCTCGCCCTCGATGCGCTTGAGGTGCATCAGGATCACGTACAGGAAATTGCCCGTGCCGCAGGCCGGGTCCAGGACCCGGACGCGGCACAGCTTGCGGTGAAAGGCCTGGACCGCCTTGATCGCCTCGTTCGTCTTGTTCTGCCGGGCAAAGGTCAGGGCCGCGGCCTGCACCGCCTCCCATTCCCCGCGCACCGGACCGATCACCGCGGCCATGACCAGCCGCTCCACATAGGCCGGCGGGGTGAAATGGGCGCCCAGCTTGTGCCGCTCCCTGGGGTCCAGGGCGCGTTCCAGCAGGGTGCCGAAAATGGCCGGGTCCACCTCCCGCCAGTCGGCCCGGGCCGCCTCGATGAGCAGCTCGATCTGATCCCGGGTCAGGGCCAGGGCGCGGACGTCCTCGAACAGGAAGCCGTTGAAGTGCATCACCTGGGAGCGCAGGGCCGGGGAAAATCCGCCGGTCTTCATGCTCTGCCAGAGGCTTTCGATCATCGGCGGAAAGTTCTCGGGCCGGTCCCGCAGCTCGCGCAGCAGCTTGGAAAAGGATTCCTTCTCCAGCAGGCCCACATCCTCGGCGAACATGGTGAACAGACAGCGCATCAGAAACCCGGCCGCATCTTCCGGAGCATGTCCGGCCAGTTCCAGGGAGCGGGCCAGCCGAGCCAGCCGGTCCGCGATCTCCCGGGTCACCCGGGCCGTGCGTCGGGCCGGGTCCAGGGACAGCGGATCGGTCCAGACCGCGCGCAACAGGTCCAAATCGTCCTGATCCAGACGGGACAGCAGCAGACGGTGGGTTTGGGGGTCGGGGAAGGGAACGTAGGCGCCGCCGGTGCGGGTGAACTCGCTGTACAGCTCAATGGAATGGCCCACGTCCACGACCACCAGAAACGGCGGGCGGCCCTCCTCCGCCGGGAGGGCCCGGGCGTACTGTTCGGCCTGGCCCTTGGCCCGGAGCATGGCGTCGTCCCAGGCCGGAGAGTGGCGCGGGCCGATGCCCTTTTTGGCCGCGCGGGCGCTGTCCCGCCCAGCCTGGGAAAGGCGTTCGGCCTCCTTGCGCCGGACGCCCTGTTTGGATTCCAGGACAAAACAGCCGCGCTTGTACAGATCGATGTACCCGTGGCTGGAGGAGCCGTCGCCGTGCTGGAAGATCACCCGGCGCTCGAACACATAGGCGTTGTTCCGGTCCTCGGGCTGGGCCGGGTCCGGACCGGGCACGCCCAGCAGTTCGCACAAATCGCACAAAAACGGCTGGGCATTGGCCCGCTCCGCCCCGCCTGCGCTGCGCCATTTGCGGATAAAGGCGTCCAAGGAAGGGGAGGTCATGACGCGGAGAATTTACTGGTTTCCAGAAGCAGGCTCTTATCAAGGCGGAGGGAACGGGAAAGGATGCGGGCTCCGGGCGTGAACGCCGACTGGCTGACGGACTCCGTCTCGTCCGTATTGGCGAATCCACGGGAATGGATTGTATCCAGCGCGTTGATCCCTACGGGCAGGTGCAGCATGAAGAGGACTCCTTTCGATCTGTGTTTTCCGATGCCTGTCTCCGCTCAATCCCGTATTCCAGAGTGATCCGGAGGGCAACAGGCCGTCAATCCTACAGCTGCCTCCACACGAATGCCAATTCATTAACCAGATCAAAGGCTTGACGACGTGACCACTCCTCGCCCACCCAGGGCGGCCGCGAGGGTCGCCCCTGCATTTGCGGCGAATTTTCACGGCAACAAAATGTGTGGGCTGGTTCATTTTGCCGCGTAAATTGGTTGACACTTCCGGTTGCGGTTGTTCATGCCCAGGCCGTAGGGGCGACCGGCCGGTCGCCCCTACTCCTTGCGGACATCAGCGGCCCAAAACTCGCGAAGACTGTTGTTCAAAGGTGTAGTTGCCTTTGAAGAACTCCTCCGCATACCACTGAAGTTCTCCATCGTCGGTCAGGACCATGTCCAGCAGCCGCACGGAGCCCAACAGACGCCCGATCAGGTCTAACTTCTCCGTTAGTCGCCCGACATCGTACTTTCGCATTTCAGCCTTGAGCAGGTCGCCCTTGTGCTCGACCCGAAACCCCATCCTTTTGAGGATCAGGGCCATCAGTTCGGCTCGTCTCGTCCGCCGTCCAACGTCCGCTGCCCCGCCTTTGAACGAGAAAGTCACGTAGTTGGAGTTGACCTGCTCGGAGCAAAAGGAGTCGATGGTCGCGAAATGGTAGCCGAGCCGGGCGTTGAAATTGAGATACCTTTTGGAAATAATGGCGTAATTGGGCTCTCCCAGGCCTCCACGCAGGAGCGGATCGTTGAGCACGCCCTTCGCGACCACGGCCAAGAGTCCCCGCATGTTCACCTGAACCGGACCGGACCAGCGCACCTTTTCATGAGTCACGCCTTTGAGCAGGGCCTGGAACGGCACCGAGGCGATCTCCTCCACGGCGACCTCGCCCGCATCTTTCGCGGAGTTCCCCGTTCGTTCGATCCCTCCGCCCAGGTCCAGGACATAGGCGTTCAGCGGCGTATCGCGCAGCTTTTTTCCAATCCGTCCGGCCCCGGATCGGCCCCTGAGCCCGTCTCCCAGGTGAAACATCTCCCGCATCGCCATTTCGTGGGCAAAACGAATCACGTCGTGCAACGTGGCGCAGCCCTCCGGGGTAAACTCCGCGCTTCGCGGGTCGAGCAGGTTCAGCGGAACGACCTTGTTCAACACCCCGCGGACACGGATATGGACCGGACTGTCCGCGATCAGGTTGGCCGGAGCCTTTTGCCGGATGACGGCGGGCACTTCTCCCTTGTAAATGGTCCTGCGGGTGGCGTCCAAGGTAATGATGTCCCCGGCTTGAATGGTCCGCGTCCCGGTTTCGATCCCGACCAGGGTCGGAATCTTGAACTCCCTGGCCACGGAAGCCATATGCCCGGTGACGCTGCCCACATCCGTCACGATCCCCTTGACCCGGCTCATGGCCGGAACAAGGGTCGGCGACGTCTGGCGAGCCACGAGGATGGAGCCTTCGGGAATGCCGGCCAGGCTTTGATCGTCCTCCAGGATATACGCCGGGCCGCTGGCCGCGCCGGGGGCGGCGGTCATGCCCGCGTGGATCAGGACGCGCTCGCGGGGCACGTGGACGTCCCTCCCCAGCTCTTCGACGGGCAGGTCGTCCGTGACCCTCTGCAAGGGGCGGGCTTGCAGGATGATGATCTTGCCGGCTTGATCCAGGGCCCATTCAATATCCAAAGGCGTGCCGAAATGCTGTTCCAGCTTCAACCCGTAGTCGGTCAGGACGCGGAGTTGTTCGGGGGTCAGACAGGGAGCCTTCCGCCGGGCCGGGGGCGTCTCGCTCAGGCGCAGCCCCTGTTCCCTATCCATGCAAAGCATGGTGTCTTTTCCGGCAATCTCCCGCTCCAGAACCTCCCTGGTCTCCCGACAGATCCGCCAGTAGTCGGTTCTCGCCGACCCGTCCACGACGCTCACCCCAAGGCCCCAGTTGGCGTTGACGCAGATGTTGTCGGTCACGTGATAGTTCGGATCAATGGTGTACAGGCAACCGCTGGACACGGCATCCACCATGGCCACGCACAGAACGCTCATCAGATCGTCGATGTCCCGATATCCCTTGCCGCGTCGGTAGAATACCGCCCTGGGGTTGAATATCCCGGCCACGACCTCTTTATAGGCCGCAAGCAGATTTTCGACGGGGACGTTCAAGACGCTGTCGTACTGTCCGGCAAAGGAAGAAGATGGAGAATCCTCGGCGCTGGCGCTGCTGCGAACGGCGAAACGCAGATCCTCGCCGAGATCACCGGTTAAAACCCGGGCCTCGTGAATGACGGCTCTCGCGACGTCGTCGGGCAACCGCGAGCCGAGAATCAGATCCTTGATCTCGGCGCAGACCGTTTCGAGACGTTCCATGTCCCGGACGTCGAGTTGCCGCAGCTTACGCCTGACCTTTTCATAGATTCCCGCCTGCTTGAAAAAATGGTGACACGAGAAGGCCGTGACCGCGAACCCCTTGGGCGCGGGCAAATGCGCCCTGTTTGAAATATCGGCCAAGTTGGCCGCCTTGTTCCCCACTAACGCGCTTTTCTCGCGACTCAAGTTGGCCAGGGAGATGGTCCAATTGCTCTTTTCCAGCCTTTGCCGTCCCCGCAGCTCCTTGAGAACGGACCGGCCGATCCTGTCGGCGACGCTCCTGAGATCCGTGAACCGATTCCGGGAAAGCGCATCCAGATCGGATGAAAGATCGCGAACAATGGCCACGAGACGCTCACACAAAGCAACGACCTCGTCGTAATCGAACGCGTCCGGATTGAGCATCATGTCTTCGATGTCATTGATCACATGGAGCGAGGCGGTGTTCTTCTCCAATAGCTCCTTGAAGATATTGTACCGCTCCGCGAAAACCTCCTTCTCGGTTTCGGTTTTGACGGCGGACCCGATCCATCCTTTGACATAAGCGAGCATTTTCCTTCTCCTTTCGCGATCACGCGTCCACTGAAATCATTCTTTTTGCCAAAAACAAAAAATAAAATGGGCTCCGGTAAAAAACCGGAGCCCATTTTGGGTACAAAGTACAAACAGAATGTGTTTCTGAAAAATTTCTTTATATCTATCCCCGCCATCTAGAAAAGGCAAGCTCCCGCGAACAGCACCGCGAAAATCACCTTTTTGAATGCGTCAAGACATCGATTTAATGGCAACAAAGACGTTTGTCCGCATCTTTTATTCATTGTAGTTTTTTTCAACTTACCTCAGGGTGTCCTCTCCAGACATTCCTCGACACCTCGCACCCTCATCGCCTCCAGCCACAGACACACGACGTCCAGAACCAGTTCGTCTCCGTGTTCGCCATTGGTCAAAACAGCAAGGCCCCGTACCTGGGAGCCGTCCGGCTCATGGCCGGGCAGGAATGCCAGCAAGGAATGCCAAGCCGGGAGATTGTCGCCGGGATGAAAGGCCAACAAGCCTTGGCCCTCCGGGAGTTCCAACAGCCCCAGCCCAAGCCCCCAGCGGCTTCCGGAAAAGACCAGTCCGCTTTTTGCGCCGGGCTGAGGGGAAAGCATGTCCCGCAGGAGTGAGCGCTCCAAACCCAGGCTGGGACCGCCCTCTCCTTCCTCCGGTCCGCTCGCGGTCAACCCGGCGGCGAAGCGGCCAAGATCTCCGGCCGTGGACCACAGGCCGGCCGCGGCCAGGGCCGTGAACCGGCGTTCCGGCACGGCGGCGTTGTCCGCGGTGTAGGACCAGGCCTTGTGGCCGTGGAGCCGAGGATCGTCGCCAAAGCTGCTCGATTCCATGCCCAGCGGATTCAAAATCAGATCCCGGGCCAGTTGAGCGAAAGGCCTCCCGGTGACCTCTTCGACCAGCAGTTCCATCAGGGTGTAGCCTCCACCGGAGTAGGCCCACTGCTCCCCGGGCGGCAGGATCACGGCCACGCCCGAATCGCCGCCGTCCGAAGCCGAGGTCAGGGATGCTTCCAAGGCCTGAACCGGCTGGTCCGGCAAAAAGCCCATGTACCCCGGCACGGAAAGCCCGGCGGTATGGCTGAGAATCCGGCGCAGCGTCACCCCGTCAAGGTCGAACTCCGATTCCGGGAGTCGCCAGCGGGTCACGTACCGGGAAACCGGTTCATCCAAATCCAACAGCCCGTCCTGGACCAACCGCAAGACCAGTACCGCGCTCACGGCCTTGGAAATGGAGGCCGCCTGAAAGACCGTATCCGGCAGGGCCGGAAGCCACGCCTCCATGTCCGCCCACCCATACCCTTCCTCCCAAACCACCTTCCCGTCCTCCACCAAGGCCACGGATGTTCCATGCACCTGCCATTTGTCCATCAGACGGAACATGGTCGCTTCCAGTTCGTCCGGCGGCGAAAAACCAACCTGAGCCATGCCCGAGCCGGTGAGGCTGACGAGCCACAACCAGCACAGCCCGAGCAGCGAAAAGCGCGGACGATGACAATGACGTGACATGTGACCTCCTTACCTCTACCAGAAAGATATCCTGCTCCTGGATGTTCTGAATCCATGCAAAACATCAATCGCAAGCCCTCATTTCAATCCAACCTGCATCCGCTTCTGGAACCAGTTCCGCACACGCGGCCATCGATCCATACGGCCCCGTCAAGAGTTGCCCCGTTCCATTCCGCGTCATCGATCTCGGCCCCTCTCAGATCGGCTTTGCTCAAATCCGCCTAACTGAGATCGCATCCTGGACAAGACCGGGTGACCAGCAAGTGCTCCAGGTCGCCCTGGTCCAACGCAAAACCAGGACATGCCAACGCCCAAAAAAGCACGGCCGCCATCGCCAAGGCGATAACGGCCGAACTTGTGACATCCTTGTTCACGAAATCGTCCTACCGGTTCGCCAAATATTCCACCACTGCGTCCCGCTCCTCGGCATTGAGCAATCCGGCCCGCTTGCCGATCATCCGGTCCACCGTGGTTTCCCAACCTGCTTGGTCCTTGGTTGCCCGCTCAACCTTTCTCAGACCGTGACACTGGGAACACCGCTCCTGAATGAGCTTTTCCCCGTCCAGGGCTACGGCGGAAACGGCTGCCGTGCCTGCGAACAGTAAAAAACCGCCCAGAGCCAGGCTGGTAATGAGAGTGGTCTTTTTCAAGATGCTCCCTCCTTGGTTTGACGGACAGACTTGTCTTTATGGGTCCGCCTGATATTCGATCAATTCATCGACAACGTGGCAGCAGACACGAAAAAAATCAATCACAGAAGAACTCCCGACGAATCACGAGCCGCCATTTTGAAGCAAGTATCCTTGACGGACTTCAGAAAGCTTGGGAAGGAACTCGACGACCAAAGAGAACGGACGGCTCCCCTCTTCCGCCTCCATATAACCGACCATTGCGAGAATACCGTGAGAGAACCATGACCACCTGCGAACACTGCGACACCTGCCACTCCGACGCCGCCAAGGGGCCCATCCCCCATTACGTGTTCCTCGGCACGATGAAGGTCGGCAAGAGCACCTTGTACGACCGGCTGACGGCTTCCGACTGCGCCGAAGTCGCGATTCCCGGCATCGCGGTCTCCATTCCCCGGGGGCGGCTCAAGGGGCGGGACGGGGTCGCCCTGGACACTCCGGGAATCCATTCCCTGTTCTCCACCAACGAGGATGAACGCGCCTCCCGGGACATCCTGCTGTCCCGGGAAATCCCCGGCGAGGATCTGCGCATCGTTCTGGTGGCCGATGCCAAGAACCTGAGGCGGACCATCGCCATTGCCCTGCAGTTCGCGGAATACGGGCTGCCCATGTTGTTGGTGGTGAACATGGTCGACGAGGCCGCGTCCCGGGGCATTGAAATCGACTATGCAAAGCTTTCGGAAAAACTGGGCGTCCGCGTGATGACCACCATCGCCAGGGAAGGGATCGGGGTTCGCGAACTGGCCCGGGCCCTGGACGACGTTCGTCCGGCAAAGCCTGTCGCGGCCTACTCCCCGCGGGTGGACCGGTTTCTCGCGGTGGTGGAGAAACTCATACCTTCAGGCGCGTTTTCCTCCCGTGCCTTGGGCATTCTTCTGCTCACCGAAGACCCGGCCGTGGAGCGCTACATCCTGGACAAATACGGGGCCGGGATGCTGGACCAGCTCCGCCGGCTCGCCGCGGAGACCCGCCGGGAAAGCCCCATTGCCGTGGATATCGAACTGAGCAACCAGTACCAAGCCGAGGCCGCCAGGATCGCCGAACAGGTCCAGAAGGTCGAGCCGCCTTCCAAGAGTTCATTGATTCTCTCCTTCGGCGACTGGTGCACCCAACTTTCCACGGGCATCCCCATTGCCCTGGGAATTCTCGTGCTCCTGTACTATTTCATCGGTGCCTTCGGGGCCACGTTCCTGGTGGACACGATTCACGACGAACTCTTCGAGCCCCACCTGATCCCGCTGCTCACGGCCCTGATCGACTTCATTCCCAGCGCCCTGCTCCGGGACATGCTCATGGACCCGGACTTCGGCGTCATCCCCACCGGGATTTTTCTGGCCCTGGGGCTGGTCATGCCGGTGATCTTCTGCTTTTACATCGCCTTCGGGGCTCTTCAGGATTCCGGATACCTGGTGCGTCTTTCCCTGCTCCTGGACCGGGTCTTCCGCTTGATCGGCCTGAACGGCAAGGGCGTGATCCCTCTGGTCATGGGCTTTTCCTGCGTGACCATGTCCATCCTGACCACCCGTGTGCTCAGCACGACCAAGGAAAAGAACATCGCCTCGTTCCTGGTCTTCCTCTGCCTGCCCTGCGCTCCGCTCTTGGCGGTGATGATGGTCATCCTGGCCAAGATGCCCGTCTCGGCCTCCATCACGATCTACGGACTGATCTTTTCCCAACTGCTCCTGGCCGGTTGGCTGGCGAATAAGATCATTCCCGGACAGCGCTCACAGTTGATCCTGGAAATCCCGACCATGCGCCTGCCCAAGCCCTGGGCGGTGATGAAAATGGCCTCCAGGAAAACCTGGTTTTTCATCAAGGAGGCCCTGCCGGTCTTTGTCCTGGCCTCGATGTTCATCTTTCTCTTCCAGCGCGTGGGTGGCCTGAGCGCCCTGGAAGCCGCCCTGGGACCGGTGATCAACATGGTCATGGGCCTGCCGGAACAGAGCGTCCAGGTGTTCATCAAGACCATGATCCGCCGCGAAAGCGGCGTGGCCGAACTGGAGCATCTCAGCCCTCTGTTCACGAATCTGCAGATCGTGGTCAATCTCGTGCTGATGACCTTCCTGGCCCCCTGCATCAACGCGACCATCGTGCTCTTCAAGGAGCGCGGCGCACGGGCCGGAGCCTTGATCCTGGCTACGGTCACTGTCTACGCCATCATCCTGGCCAGCCTGCTGAACCACCTCTGCCGCCTGGCCGGGATCACCTTCACATAACGTCTTCGATCGCAAGGATCATGAATTATGGAACACAAACACGAAGAAATTCTGGAAGCCGTCCTCTGCGCCAGCGAATGCGGGAAGTATGCTCTGGACGACGTCAGAAAGCACTGTTGCGTGGAGTTCTCGGACGAGGACGTCGCCGAACTGGAACGCCAGGGCCTGCTCGTCTCCAGCGAGGGAAAAATCCTGTTTTCCCGAGAAGGCAAGGCCCACGCCGAGAAAATCATGCGTCGGCACCGCTTGGCCGAGGTGCTGCTCAAAAGCATCCTGAAACTCAAGAATGCTGAGATGGAAAAGATCGCCTGCGAGGTGGAGCACGCCCTGCTGCCCGAGGTGGAAGAATCCATCTGCACGTTGCTGGGGCATCCGGAATTCTGCCCGGACGGCAAGCCCATCCCCAAGGGCCCGTGTTGTCATGCCGGACAGCGAACCATCAGCAACACGGTGGTCGGACTGAACGAGCTGCAACCCGGCGAGAAAGGCACCATTACCTACATCAAGCCCGGCAGCCACTCCAACCTGCAACAGCTCATCTCCCTTGGCCTGAATCCCGGCGTGGTGGTCACGGTCCACCGCAAGACCCCGGCCTTCTGCATCAAGTACGAGCAAACCGAACTGGCCCTGGACGACGAAATCGCCAAGAATATTTTTGTCTGGAAAGTGCTGGCAGAAGGAGACGGGACCGCTGGGGCGCGTGAACGTTGATTGGGTAGCCCCGTGGCTCTTCCTCCTACTCCGGGCTTTGACCGTCACGCCTTCCAGAAGGTCGGAAACAGGAAGATTATCACGGCGTAAAGCTCCAGGTTTCCCAGGACGCATACCCAGGCCGGCAGCCAGTTGGCGGCGGCTGGCGGGTGGGCGAAATTCTTCGCCGATCCCACGCCGCATCCGAATCAGTCATGACCGCGAAGACGGGTATCCTGTTCGCTTTTGCGCGGATTATACTGGTTTAGGGTGAAACAATAAAAAAAAAATCTGATGCCGCCTTTATGCCGCCCTTACAGAGCTATTTTTGTTTTAACTTCATCTACCCAGGGCGTTGCCCTGGGCTATAATATGTCGCCCCGTTGGGGCTTCAGACAAGCCCTGAAAGGGCGAACTACCGTAGCCCAGGGCAACGCCCTGGGTAAAACGCCCCCCAACAATAATAGCCCTGAAAGGGCGGCATAAAATGATGCAACGCGAGCCCAAAAACAGCGATGGCCCTCTTGGAACGCCATCAAATTTAAATATTCAACCTCAAGCAGTATAGCTTAAGGGTACGGCGCTTTCTGGATGTTTGCATGGGGTTTTGTCACAGGTTGCTTTCTTCCTCTTGGACGTATCAGGCAATGGATTGGTGAACGAATGAGAAGCAGATTCATGAAGAGTCGACAAGCCAAGGTCGGGGCCGCTCCGGGCACCATGGTGCATGTGGGGGAGCGGATGGCCGACAAGACCTCCTTGCGGGTGGTGACGTACAACGCGGCGGAGGTGAAGACGTGGCCTCTTCGCGACAGCGCCGAGGGCATTGCCGAATCCATTGGGCAGGGGATCACGTGGATCAACGTGGACGGCCTGCACCAGGTTGACGTGGTCACGGCCCTGGGCCGTGAATTCAACCTGTCCGCACTGGTTTTGGAGGATATCCTGAACACCGACCACCGGCCCAAACTGGAGGTCCACGACGACTTTCTGTTCATCGTCGTCAAAATGCTGGTCCCCGAACCAGCCCGCGATTCCTTCCGTGTCGAACAGCTCAGCCTGATCCTGGGCGACACCTACCTGCTCTCCTTCCAGGAGTCGGAAAGGGACGTCTTCGATGCGGTGCGCCAGCGCATCACCATCGGGAAAGGTCGCATCCGCCAGAGCGGTCCCGACTACCTGGCCTATGCCCTGCTGGACGCCGTGGTGGACAACTACTTTCTGGTCCTGGAAAGCATCAGCACGGAATTGGAGCACCTGGAGGAAGCCCTGCTGACCGCCCCCGGGCCGAGCGACCTGCACCGTTTCCACAGCCTGCGACGGGAGGCGATCCTTTTGCGCCGGATCATCTGGCCGGTCCGAGAGGCCCTTGCCGGGATGACGCGCGACGACTCCCCCCTGATCAAACCCGAGACCCGGGTCTTTTTTCGCGACGTCCACGACCACGCCGTTCAAGCCATGGACATCGTGGAGAGCCTCCGGGACCTGGCGTCCAGCCTTTTGGAGCTGCACCTCTCCAGAAACAGCCAGCGCATGAACGAGACCATCAAGGTCCTCACTCTGATCGCCACGATCTTCATCCCCCTGACCTTCATCGCCGGGGTCTACGGCATGAATTTCGAATTCATGCCCGAACTGCGCTGGTCATGGGGCTACCCCCTCGTCCTGCTCTTCATGCTGGGCGTGGCGGTGACGATGCTCCTTTACTTCAAGCGCAAACACTGGCTGTAGCTTTCCGTGATCTGGAGGCACGGGAGAGGAATTGAGCGCGATGGCCTCGAACGTGACCGGCGATGGGGAGGCGGTCAGGATGACGCTGAGGCTGATCTTGGAAAACTTTCTCACCTGAAGAGCTTACGCGGCACCCACCACAGATAGAAGACCATGCCGAAGAGTTCGACCAGGGACTGGACCACGATCACCACGGCGGCGATTTCCCAGCCGGCGGGCAGGGCCAGGGCGAAGGGCAGGACCACGAAGGAGTTGCGGGTGCCGAGGCTGAACGCCAGGGTGCGGCCCTGATCCGCGGGCAGGCGCATGAATGTCGCTAGTCCTTTGGCGGTCAGCGCGGCCAGGAGCAGAAACAGCGCGTACAACGGCACGACCACCGCAAGCTGGCCGAGTGCGCCGCGAACCGCGCCGACCTGGGCTCCGGCAATCAGGAAAACCACCAAGGCCAGGAGCGGCACGGGCCACCATGCCAATCGCTCGCGCAGGACGGCCCCTCGCCCGCGGGCCTCGATCCAGCGCTCGGACCCGGCGGCCGCGAGCAAGGGGACCAGAACGACCAAGAGGGCGGGCCAAACCTCGGAAAAGCCGAGCACGGCGGAAAGCTCGGTTCCCAGCGTCAACCACAAAAAGACGGGCAAAAACAGCAACTGCGAAAGCAGATTCAGCGGGGTCACCGCTATGGCCCGGGCCGCGTTCCCGCCGCCCAACTGGCTGAACGTGATGAACCAGTCCGTGCAGGGCACGAAGAGAACCAACAGGACGCCCAGCCGCAAGGCCGGATCCGGAGGCAGCGCCTGCACCAGGATCCAGACCAGGACGGGCAGGATGAGGAAGTTTCCGGTCAACGTTGCCGCGAGAAATCGGTGATCCGTGAATGCATCGCGCAGGTGCAGCAACGGCACCTGGATGAAGGTCGCATAGAGCAGGACGATCAAGGTCGGCCAGAGCAGGGCTTCGAAGAGGCGACCCACGCCGGGCCACGCGCTGCCAACCAGCAGCCCCGCGATGATCGTCGACAGGTACAACCAGACCTGACGACGTTCGAGGGTTAATCGGTCCAATGTCATGCTCCGGTTGGTATTTTGAACACGAGTGTTCGTGACGTGGAGAGTCGCTTTTCCGCCCTTCCGGTGTTGCCGGTTTGCAGTCCGTTGAAAAACTCCCAATTGCTGCGTCGCTGCAAAAAGTTCAAACTCTCACGTATGAATAAATACGCTTCGACCTTGAGCTTTTTTTGCTCCTTGCACTTGGGGTTTTTGAACGGAATGCCTGATAAGGACTTTTTCAACACTCAGTTGGCCGAGCAGTGATTTCGCAAGGCATTCGCAATACGTTTCATTTTGCTCCAACCGCATGTATCGGTCAACATACCCGAAAGTAACGGCGGGAAGACGATTTACTCCGCTTGCCATCAGGGCAAGGAAAAGTTATATCGGATTTCGATATCGAAAAAAGGCGGGTTCAACATGCCACGAGAAAGCACCACGAAAATGCTGGAACACCACGACCTGCTCTCCGGCCTGGTCCGGCTGCACGTGCTCCACCACGCCTCGGAGCAGGAAATTTACGGGCAGTGGATGATCGACGAACTGGCCGAGCACGGGTATCGGCTGAGTCCGGGGACCCTGTATCCGATGCTGCACGCCATGGAGCGCAGGGGCTACCTGGTCTCCCGCACGGAAAAGGACGGGAAGGTGACGCGCAAGCACTACCGGGCCACGGCAAAGGGGCTGGAGGGGTTGGCCGTGGCCAAGGAACGGCTGCGGGAGCTTGTGGGCGAAACCATGCCGGGGCATGGGGAAGTTCGGAAACAAGGCGCTCCGGAAACCGGTTAGCAGTCCGTTGAAATACTCCCAATTGCTGCGTCGCCGCAAAAAGTTCAAACTCTCACGTATGAATAAATACGCTTCGACCTTGATTCGATTGCCAGGACGGCAAATCGAAAATGTGGCGAAGCCACAGCCCGTAGGGGCCGGACACAGGACGTGTCCGGATAGCTTTTTTGCTCCTTGCACTTGGGGTTTTTGAACTGACTGCCGGATAAGGACTTTTTCAACACTCAGTTAGGAAGGATCAACGGTGTTTGAATTCATCGACGTGCACTATGACAACATTCTGGACCTGCCGCGCCTGGTGCTCGGTACGGAGCAGGTCACCTCCCTGGTGGGGGCCAGCGGCAGCGGCAAGACCACGGTGTTGCGACTGCTGAACAAGATGATCTCGCCCACCCGCGGACGCATCCTGTTTCAGGGCGAGAACCTGGGCCAAAGGGACTCGGTCCGCCACCGTCGCGACGTGGTCATGCTTTCCCAGAGTCCGGCGATCTTCGAGGGCACGGTGGGGGACAATCTGCTGGCCGGCTCGCGGTTTCAGGAAAAGGATCCGCCGGGCGACGAAGTTCTGAAGCGGTTGCTGGAGCAGGTCCGGCTGGCCAAATCCCTGGACGAGGCGGCGGACAAGCTTTCCGGCGGGGAGCGCCAGCGGCTGGCCCTGGCCCGGGTGCTCCTGCTGGAGCCCCGGGTCTATCTGCTGGACGAACCCTCCTCGGCCCTGGACGAGGAAACCGAACAACTGATCTTCGACATGCTCACGGCCCATGTCCGGGCAGCGGGCAAGACCATCATCATGGTCACCCATTCCAGGGCCGTGGCCCGGAAGTACTCCGACACGATCATCGAGATGTCCGGAGGGAAAGTGCGTCGAGAGGAGGCGCGTTCATGAACGACGTCATTGATCTGACCATGCTCCAGGTCGGCCTGGCCTACATCTTCGTGCTCATTGTCCTGGCCATCGTCCGTTTCCGGGGCATCGGCCGCGAGAAGGAGATCGTGCTCTCCTCGCTGCGCATGACGCTGCAGCTCGTCCTGGTCGGGTACGTGCTGGTCTACGTGTTCGACAATCCGAGCCCGTACGTCACCGGCCTGATCATCGTGGTCATGGAAGCGTTCGCGATCCACACGGTATTCCGGAAATTCCGGGACAGGCTGACCACTCCCCTGCGCAAGGTCGTGGCCTTTTCCATGTGCTTCGGCACCCTGACCTGCATCGTCTATTTCCTGCTGGTGGTGGTGCGGGTCACGCCCTGGTACGAACCGCGATACTTCGTGCCCATCGCCGGGATGATCATCGGCAATTCCATGACCGGCATCTCCCTGGGCGTGAAGTCGCTGCTGGAGGGCATGACCATTCGCAAACATCTGGTGGAGGAAGCCCTGATCCTCGGCGCCACGCCCAAGGCCGCCACCCGGGGAATCATCAACGGGGCCTTTGACTCGGCGATCATGCCGACCATCAATTCCATGGTCGGCATGGGCATCGTCTTTCTGCCGGGGATGATGACCGGCCAGATCCTCTCAGGCACCGTCCCGACCACGGCCATTGCCTACCAGATCGCCATCATGCTCGGCATCCTCGGCGCCGTGGCCCTGACCATCATCACCATGCTTCAGTTGGGCTGTCGCACGTTTTTCAACAAAGAGGACCAGTTGCTGTGAAACGAACGCCGTCCGCTCAGGAACGTATTTCCGTTTTTTTGAATAGCAAGGAGTTCTGACGGGCTACGGCCCGTATGAGTTCGCCCTGGCCCTGACGGGGTTCGTACTGCTGGAAAAAGCCCCGTCCTGGGCCGTGGTGATCATTTCCGCACTGGGCGGCCTGTTGATCAGCCTGGGCAAGGGGAGCGGTATTGTAATGCAGTGCCACGGATGGACAGACTGGAGCCGGCTGGCGCTCACGCAAACGGCATGAGCAGCAGCTTGCGGAGTTTTTGGAAGTTCACGTCCCGAAAGATGTTCAGGCCGATGGGCATGTGTTCGTGGCCCTGGACGGGCTGGTCCTGGTAGGTGCGGAACAGGCGGTCCCACCAGGGGAAGTTGAAACAGAAGTTTGTGTTCGCTTGCACCTAGACCATGATCATTCCTCCCGTGAATCGGTGTTGAGCAGTTGATCCATGCGCCGGGCAAAGGCCTCGGGCTCCAGAAAGTCCACCAGCCGCGGGCCCGGGCACTCCCAAACCTGGGCGTCGAGAAAGAGTACGAACATCTTGGTGCCCGCGGGCAAGTGTGCTGGCAGTGGAGGCATGAATATAAACGCCCCCTGGCCGTTACGGCCAGGGGGCATTTATGCGCTGAAACAGCTTAACAGTAACGGGGAGGCGAAAAAGAGACGGGAAAGTCCAACGAATCAAGCATCCGGGAGTTCCGGCTCCAACCGCCATTCCGTGTCCAGATGCACCAGTCCCGGAGATTCACTGGCGTCCCGGATGACGAAGGGGTACCAATCCTCTCGGCGATGGAACTGGGTGGCGTGGTCCCAGGAATGGATGGAGAGGGAGAGAAAGAAGTTGCCTCTTTTCAGGGTCAACGGCGCGATACGCAGACGCATGGTTCCGCGTCCGTCGATGAATTCGATGGACGTCTTGGAAATCTGGGTGTTGGAGCCGAAGACGTAGATCCCGTTCCCGGTCTTGATGTTGAAGCCGAAGACCGGCTTGTCGATCCGCTTCTTGGCCTTGTAGTGTACCTCAATGATCATCTCCCTGCCGGCCTCGAAGATATTCGTCTCCGTGCCGGTATCGTCCAGGAGCAGGGTTTCCTCAATCTCCACATCCCGGGTGCCGTGCTCCTCCACGTTAAGCATCCCGATACGCACCATGTAGGATTTCAGGTAGCTGAGAATCACGGTGGACGGGTCGCCCTGGTCCAAAAGTTGACCGTCGTGGATCAGCATTACATCGTCGCAGAACTCGCCAACGGTTTCCAGGGCATGGGAGACCAGAAACAGGGTCTTGCCTTTCTTCTGGAACTGCCGGACCCGGTCCAGGCACTTCATCTGAAAGGCCGCGTCGCCCACGGCCAGGACCTCGTCGATGAGCAGGATGTCCGGGTCCATTTCCACGGCCACGGCAAAGCCCAGACGCACGTACATGCCGCTGGAGTAGTGCTTCACCGGGGTGTCGATGAAGTCCCGCAACCCGGCGAAATCCACGATGTGGTCGAAGCGCTTCTGGATGTAGTCCCGGGGGATGCCCAGGATCGAGGCGTTGAGAAAAACGTTTTCCCGGCCCGAAAGGTCGGGGTGAAACCCGGCGCCCAGCTCCAGAAGCGAAGAAATCCGGCCATGGGTGCGGAGCACGCCCTCGGTGGGGGTGATGGTTCCGGCTACAAGGCCCAGAAGAGTGCTCTTGCCCGAGCCGTTGGGACCGACCACGCCCACGGTCTTGCCCTTGGGGATTTTGAAGTTCAGGTTGCGCAGGGCCCAGAATTCCTGCTTGCCCCCCCCGCTGAACACCCCGGACAGGGTGCTGAACAGGGTCTGCTGGCCTACACCTTGGACATAATAGCGCTTGCCTACGTTTTCAGCTTCAATGGCGTACATGTCTACCTTTCATGTCCCTCTGTTCCAGGAAATTTTTTGTTCTCGAACCGCGGAAGCTCTAGATCGGTATCGAAATCGAAATCGTGATCGAAATCGATTTCCGGCAACTTTCCGATTTCGATAGCGATAGCGGCGATTTCGATTTCGCTGGGTGTCGCCCCTCCCTGGGGCTTTCCTTTGAGCACCCTGCAACCTACCACAATGAAATCATTACAATTCTAAAGAGCACAAAAATCCTGCCCTCTGTTCGCTATGACCTCGGCAACACGACTTCCGCCCCACCCATATAAGGCCGCAACGCTTGGGGGATGACCAGGCTGCCGTCTTGCCGCTGGCAATTTTCCAGGATGGCCACCAATGTTCGGCCCACGGCCAGGCCCGAGCCGTTCAGGGTATGCACGAACCGGGGCTTGCCGCCGGCCGTGGGCTTGAAGCGGATGTCCGCCCGTCGAGCCTGGAAGTCCTCGAAGTTGGAGCAGGAGGAGATTTCCCGGTAGGTGTTCTGACCCGGCAGCCAGACCTCGATATCGTAGGTCTTGGCCGCGGAAAAACCCATATCTCCGGTGCACAGGGTGATCACCCTGTAGGGCAGTTCCAGGAGTTGCAAAATCCGTTCGGCATGGCCCAAGAGCAGTTCCAACTCCGCGTAGGAGGCGTCCGGATTGGCGAAGCGGACCAGCTCCACCTTGTTGAATTGGTGCTGACGGATCAGGCCCCTCGTATCCCTGCCGTGGGAACCGGCCTCGGAGCGGAAGCAGGGCGTGTAGGCGGCATAGGCCAGGGGCAGGGCGTCCTCGGTCAGGATTTCTCCGCGATGGATGTTGGTCACCGGCACTTCGGCCGTGGGGATCAGGAAAAAGTCCGTCTTTTCGAGCTTGAACAGATCTTCGGCGAATTTCGGCAAATTGCCGGTGCCGGTCAAGCTGTCCCGGTTGACGATGAACGGCGGCAGGCATTCCAGATAGCCATGTTCCACTGTATGCTGGTCCAGCATGAAGTTGATCAGGGCCCGCTCCATTCTGGCTGCCCAGCCGGTCAGCAGGGCAAACCGGGCTCCGGTGATCTTGGCGGCGCGCTCAAAGTCCAAACCGTGCAGACGGGCTCCCAAATCCCAGTGTTCCAGGGGCGGGAAGTCCGGACGCACGGGCTCGCCCCAGGTGCGCAAAACAGGGTTGTCCTCCTCGGTTCGGCCCAGGGGCACGGAATCGTGGGGCACGTTGGGCACGCCCAGCAGCCAGTCTTGAACACGCTGATCCAGTTCCTTCAGTTCAGAGTCCAGGGATTTGACCCGGTCGGACAGAATGGACAGCTCCTCGATCAAGGCCGAGGCGTCCTCCTTGGCCCGCTTGAGCTTGGCTACCTCGCCCGAAGCCTGGTTGCGCCGGGCCTTGAGCCCCTCCACTTCCTGCAAAAGCGTGCGACGCTGTTCTTCCAGGGCCAGAAAGGTCTCCAGATCGACCTCGGCCCCCCGGTCGTCCAGGGCCTTGCGCACCCGGTCCGGAGACTGACGGATCATTTTTACATCAAGCATGGACTATCCTCATAACGGTCTTGTTGTCATGGTAAAGAGCCAGCGTCTACCACCCCAGGCCCCGTGCCGCAACCGCGCCACACCTCTCCGCAGGGCAGATTTGTTCTCGCACTACGGGCGTTCTGAATCGGTATCGAAATCGAAATCGTGATCGAAATCGACTCCTGCTAATTTTCCGATTTCGATAGCGATTTCGATTTCGATCACTCTGAAGTTATTGAGATTTTGCAGTGAACAAACTGGTCCTGGGCCTCTCCGAGTCCGGAAATTCGCGGCCTCAACGCGTTCACGCTTCCCCCAGCTTTCGCCCTTCCAGCCAGGCCCCCAGCCTGGCCAACAGCGCGGCCAGGGCCGCGCACCCGGCCAGCCACAGCGCCAAGGTCGCGATCCCGACATGCTTATCCAGAAAGAATCCCAGCAGGATCGGGGATACCGCCGTGGACACGACCATGACCGCCTGGTTCATGGAGCGGATCGCGCCCAGGTGCAGGACGCCGTAGCGTTCCGCCCAGATCGCGCCGGATACCGTGGCGGCCAGCCCCTGGGTGGCCCCGACCATTCCCAGATAGGCATAAACGATCAATGGAGAGGGAACCGAGGCCAGCAGCACCAGGCCGGTGACGATCGGGACCAGGGCCAGAGGCAGGGCACGGGCCGCGCCCAGGCGATCCACCATCGGCCCGGCAACGAACAACGCGCCGAGGTGGCAGGCCGCGTAGACGGAAAACCCGGCGGCCAGCAGTTCCAGGGACCAGCCCAGTTCATCGGCAAAGGCCATTTGATGAAAAAACAGGGCCGTGACCGTGAACGGGGTCAGCAGCGTGGCGGGGAGGATCAGGTAGTATCCGGGGTCGCGAAGCACGTCCCGGCGGCTGAACCGGCTGCGGTCCGTGCCCAAATTCGTGCCCGGACTCGCCTCTGAGTGGTCCTTGG
Organism: Desulfonatronum thiodismutans; assembly: GCF_000717475.1. Classification (NCBI taxonomy): domain Bacteria; kingdom Pseudomonadati; phylum Thermodesulfobacteriota; class Desulfovibrionia; order Desulfovibrionales; family Desulfonatronaceae; genus Desulfonatronum; species Desulfonatronum thiodismutans. The sequence continues at coordinate 29,925 of NZ_JPIK01000012.1, read as the reverse complement.
AGGCGACTTCATGGGCCGACGGCGCACCGCGGGATAAAAAAGTCAGCACCGGCAGGATCAGCAGACACAGCAGGCCCGCCCCCACGACCCAGGGCACCCGCCAGCCAACCCAGAGCAGAAGCAGTGCCGCTCCGGCCGGTAAAACGGCCTCTGCCAGGGGAAACCCCATGGCCGCCAGGGCCACGGCCCGGCCGCGATGGGCCGCGAAGTACCGGGCCGCGGTGGTCATCCCGATATGCGACATCATGCCCTGTCCGCCGAAGCGAATGCAGACAAATCCAGCGGCCAGAACCAGCGCGCCCGGAGCAAACCCGACCAGCAGGCACCCTCCGGCCAGAATGCCGATGGCCAGGGCCGTCACCCTGGGCAGGGTACAGGTATCCACCAGGCCGCCGAACCGCAGGAGCAGCAGGGCGCTGCACAGCGTGGCCCCGCTATACAGGCTGCCGTAGGCCGTATGGGTCAGGTCAAAGGCCTGTCGGATTTCCGCGCCAAAAAACGAGACGAAAAACGTCTGGCCGAATCCGGAAGCCGCCGTGGCCCCCAGAGCGAACAAGGCCAACCGGGGGTTGATCTTCAAGACGGCTGGAAGGTGGCGGGAGAGAGACTGGGACATGCGAAAATCCTGGACCGTAGGCCAAGCAACGCGTTTTGGAAACAAACGACGTAACAACCCAGATGATCTGAGCAAAAACGCCTTGGATACCGGCCTTCGCCGGTATGACTGACTTGGGAACTGTTCCTCGTCATTCCGGCGAAGGCCGGAATCCAGGGCGGTTCAACACCCATGCGACGTATGCGCTGAAAAGTTGCCAAACGACGAACGCCGCGCAAACCATCGTTTGCGCGGCGTTGGAGAATACCCGGATGGAACCTGAAGGTCTATCCGCGACGGGATGTCTGCATCTGGCAGACCTCGTCCCATTCCAGGCAGGCCGTGCGCATTTCGTTTTCATAATCCTTGACGCATTGCGGACAGGTGGCCGTGACCTTGCCGCCGGAGCCGTATCGCCGCTCCATGTCCTGGGCGGTGTGCGCTTGCTCCTGCTCCGTCCCGCAGTCCGGGCAGGCGGTGCGAACCGTGTATGTGCTCATAAGCCTCTCTCTTTACCGAACCAGCGCGGCCAGCTCACCCTTGGCATAGCGCTCTTCCATGACTTCCATGGACATCGGCTTGATTTTGGAGGCGTAGCCTTCGGTGCCGAAAGCCCGGAGGCGATCCAGGCAGATCTGCTTCATGGCTTCCCGGGCCACGCCGAGGTATTTGCGCGGGTCGAAATCCTTGGGCTTCTGGGCCATGTGCCGCCGGATCGCCCCGGTGGAGGCCAGACGCAGGTCCGTGTCGATGTTTATCTTGCGTACCCCGAACTTGATGCCCTGCTGGATCTCCTCCACCGGCACGCCGTAAGTCTGGCCCAGATCCCCGCCGAATTCGTTGACAATGGCCAACCAATCCTGGGGCACGGAGGAGGAGCCGTGCATGACCAGGTGGGTGTTCGGAATGCGCTCGTGAATTTCCTTGATCCGGCTGATGGCCAGAACCTCGCCGCTGGGCGGGCGGGTGAACTTGTAGGCCCCGTGACTGGTGCCGATGGCAATGGCCAGGGCGTCCACTCCGGTCTTCTTCACAAAGTCCGCGGCCTGCTCCGGGTCCGTGAGCATCTGCTCCCGGGACAGCTTGCCTTCCGCGCCCACGCCGTCTTCCTTGCCCGCGATTCCGGTCTCCAGGGACCCCAAAACGCCCAGCTCGCCTTCCACGGACACGCCGCAGGCATGGGCCATCTCAACAACACGGGCCGTGACCTGAACGTTGTACTCGTAGGTGGAGGGCGTCTTGCCGTCGTCCATCAGTGAGCCGTCCATCATCACCGAGGAAAAGCCGGACTGGATGGACCGGGCGCACACCGCCGGAGAAGCTCCGTGGTCCTGGTGCAGACACAGCGGAATATGCGGCCATTCTTCAAGGGCCGCCTGGATCAGATGGCGGATGAACACGGACCCTGCGTACTTCCTCGCCCCGGCGGAGCTTTGCAGGATCACCGGGCTGTTGGTCTCGTTGGCCGCGTACATGATGGCCTGGACCTGCTCCAGATTGTTCACGTTGAAGGCGGGAACGCCGTAGCCGTGCTCCGCCGCGTGGTCCAACAACTGCCGTAATGTAATCAATGCCATGAGATACCTCCAAAAGGAAAAAGATCGGAACAAACCGCCGTGTCGGATTCCGAGCCGATGATGTTTGGTTACGGACCTTGTCGATCCTACGTCGGTGGGCGGTTAAAGTAAATGCGGGCCGCGATTTTCACTACGGCACGATTTCGACCGGGCTGATATCGAAATCGAAATCGAAATCGTGATCGAAATCGATTTTGAACAAGCATCCTTCCAAGGCAGGGTGAATACGTTGCCTTCCGATTTCGATACCGATTTCGATTTCGATTTCGATTGAAGCCGACCGTTCTTGGACAAGGGCGGAGATACGCTTCAAAGGAGCGGGCGGATCAATCGCGACGGGCCAGAAGAAGCAGCTCGGCCAACTCGACGAATCCCGCGCCTCCCCGTGACGGCGTGACCCAGGCCGGTTCGGCTTCCAGTTCTCCGGCAAAATCCAAAACATTGGCCACGCCCACGGCATGGGGGAAGAAGGCGAACATCGGGGCGTCGTTGGGCGAGTCCCCGGCAAAGACGATTCTGGACGCCAGAGCGTCCAGGTCCATGTTAAAGGCCTCGGCCAGAAGCAGCCGGGTCATGGTCAGCTTGTCCCAGTCCCCGAACCAGCCGTTGACGTGGATGGAGCTGATCTTGGCCTGGGCCCCGGCCTGCTCGAACAAGACTTTGATCCGGCGCACGTCTTCCGGCGGCAAGGCGGGGACGTCCTCCCGAAAATCAATGGCCAGGTCAGCTTCCCGGTAGGCCTGGTCCGCGGACAGTCCGGCCCCGGGAACCTGGGCCAGGATCACGTCCCGCAGCCCGGCCAAACGCTCCCGGTCCGCGGCCCGCTCCGGCTCGCTCTTGAAGAACCGCCGGATCATGGCCCGTTTTTCGCGGTCGTACCGGAAATAAAAGGCCCCGTTTTCCCCCACCACCGCGTCCACGGGCCACATCCTGGCGATCTGATCGCACCAGCCCGCGGGCCGCCCCGTGATGGGCACGACGATCAGCCCCGCAGCCTGGAGCCGCTCAAGGGCGGAATAAGCAGCGGCACCCAGTCGACCGTCGTCGGTCAACGTGTCGTCGATGTCCGTCAGCACGACCTGGACGGCCCTGGCCGTGTCGCGGGGCATGTGGTGCAGGGGGCGCATGGCTTAAATAATGCGTTGGCGAATCTTGGTCACCACGATTTCCGCGACGATCACGATGGCGAAGATGCACAAAAGAATCAAGGCCACCTGGTTCCAGCGGAACAGGTTGATGGCCGTGTCCAGGGCCATGCCGATGCCGCCCGCGCCCACCAGGCCGATGACCGCGGATTCGCGGACATTGATGTCCCAACGAAACAGGCTGATGCCCCAGAAGGCCGGGGCCACCTGGGGCCAGTAGCCTTTGAGAATGATGCTCGTCCAAGGCGCGCCCGCGGCTTTGAGTGCCTCGATGGGGCCGGGGTTGCATTCTTCCAGGGCCTCGCCCAGCAGTTTCCCGCAAAAGCCGATGGACCGGAAACCAATGGCGATGGTCCCGGCCAGGGCTCCGGGACCGAAGACCGCCACGAACAAAATGGCCCATACCAGGGTGTTCACCGAACGGGAGGAGACCAGGATCAGCTTGGCCAGCCAGTTCAGGGCCGGGACCGGAGTGATGTTCCTGGCGGCCATCAGCGCCACGGGCAGGGCCAGGAACAGAGCCAGAATGGTGCCCATCCCGGCGATGTGCATGGTCTCCACCAGGGCGCTGTGCACGCCGGTCCAGTAATACCCCGTAGCCGGCGGCCACATCCGGGAAAACATGTCCCCCATTTGGCTTGGGGCGTCGTACAGAAACTCGGGCACGACGTGCACCGTGCGCAGGGATACGGCCAAGGCGATCCCGGCGGCCAGAAAGACGCTGAACCGGGCTAGGCGCTGCAAGGGGGTGAAGCGTTGCCATTTGCGGCTAGTCATTGAACACCGCCTTGACGATGGAGGCCAGATACTCACCGAGCATGACCAGGGCGATGATGGAAAGCAGAATGGCCGCCAGGAAGTCGTAGTCAAAGCGCTGGAACGCGGCGAACAGGGTCCCGCCGATGCCGCCGGCGCCCACGATCCCGACCATGGTCGAATTGCGCAGGTTCGCGTCGAACTGGTAGGTGGCGAACCCGATGAACCGGTTCAGCACCTGGGGCAGAACGGCCATGAAGATCACGCTCATGAAGGGCGCACCCGCGGCCCGACAGGCTTCCACGGGTTTCAGGGAGATCTCCTCGATGGCCTCGGCGAAGAGCTTGCCGATGAAGCCGATGGAGGCGAAGACCAGAGTGATGATGCCCGCCAAAGGCCCGAAGCCCACGGCCTTGACGAACAGAATGGCGAAAATCACCGGATGGAAAGAGCGGCAGATGGCGATCAGGGTCCGAGCCGGCCAGGTAGCCCAGGTTGGCATCAGATTCCGGGCCGCGATCAAGCCGATGGGCAGGGAAAAGGCCACGCCGAAAGCCGAGGCGATCACCGCGATCTCCACGGTCTCGATCAGATTGTCCACCAGCATGCGCCACCGTGTGAACTCCGGCGGAAACATGGCCCCCAGAAACCTCGCCCCGTTGTCTAATCCAGTCACGAAGCGGGACCAGGTGAAATCCAGGGACAAGGTCGCGTAAACGCAGTACAGGGCCAGCAGGACCCAGCCGATGCGCGCGCCCCAGTTGGCCTTGAAGGGTCTTCGCGAGGCGGTCGCGCTCATGTCAGCCAGCCCTCGCCGCCATAAATTTGTTGCAGATGGGTGTCGCTCAGCTCCTTGGGAGGCCCGTCGAAAATAATCGCCCCCTGGGACATGCCGATGACCCGGTCCGCGAAGCGTTTGGCCAGATTCACGTCATGAATGTTGATCAATACCGGGATGCCCTGGGACGAGGAGAAGTCGTTGAGCAGCTCCATGATCTCCACGGAGGTCTTCGGGTCCAGTGACGACGTGGGTTCGTCGGCCATGAGCAAGGCCGGGTTCTGCATCACGGCCCGGGCAATGCCCACCCGTTGGCGTTGGCCTCCGGAGAGGGCGTCGGCCCGAGTGGTGGCGAAGTCCGTCAATCCGACCTTGTCGATCAGCTCAAAGGCCCGGTCGATGTCGGCCTGCTCGAACTTGCGCAAAAAAGCCCTCCAGACCGGCACGAAGCCCAACCGGCCGCAGAGGACGTTTTCAATCACCGTCAACCGCTCCACCAGATTGAACTCCTGAAAAACCATCCCAATGTGGCGGCGCGCCTCGCGCAGGGCCCTGCCGGACAGCCTGGACAGCTCAAGGCCGGCCACGCTGATGGTCCCTCCGGTGGGATCGATCAGACGGTTGATGCACCGCAAGAGCGTGGACTTCCCGGTGCCGGACGGCCCGATGATGGCCACCGTGGTTTGCCCGCCGACCGAAAACGAAACGTCGTTCAGGACCGGCTTGCCCGGAACGTATGCCTTGACCAGGTTGGAAACAATCAAGGAAGCTGGGGCCTTGCCCCCGCTTCCTTTCGTGGAATGCTCCGTCACGATATCCCCTGCGCGGATTTGCGCCGAGAGGAGCGGGCGACGTTTTTGCCCGCTCCATCCGGCGTTAAGAGTTAATGAGTAGGGGCGGTTCGCGAACCGCCCCTACCACCTGAAATTACTGCAGCGTCTCGCCCAGGGCCTCGTTGATGGTCCGGATGATGCCCCAGTCCACCTTGTAGGTCACGGGATAGAACCGGTCCGCGCCGTCAAAGGCTTCCTTCATCTTGTCGGTGTAGCGATAAGTGTGGAAGGCGCCGACGATCTTCTGGACCAGCTCCGGACAGAGTTCGCTGGCATAGCCGAAGGAGGACGTGGGGAACTTCTCGCTGGTGTAGATGGTCCGCAGCTGTCCTTCCTGGACGCGTCCGGCACGGAGCATCCGCTCGTAAACGTCCGAGGCCACCGGAGCGGCCTCGTAGTCGCCGTGGGCCACGCCCAGCACGGACTGGTCGTGCTTGCCCGAGTAGACGACCTTGTAGTCCTCATCCGGGGTGACGCCCAGTTCCGGGAACAGCACACGGGGGGCCAGGTTGCCGGAATTGGAGGAAGCCGAGGTATGGGCCACGGTTTTGCCCTTGAGGTCTTCCATGGTCTGGATCGGGCTGTCCTGCTTGACCAGCACGATCAGGTTGTAACCCTGAAAACCTTCCGGACCGCCCTTGACCGCGATGGGCACGTATCCGGCCAGATTTACAGCAAAAACCGTCGGGCCGGTGGAGAATCCGGCCACATGCAGCCGACCGGAGCGCATGGCTTCAACCTGGGCCGCGTTGGAGTGCACCGTGTAGTAGATGACCTTTTTGCCGGTGGCCTTTTCCAGATAGCTCATGAAATCCGAGAACACGTCCTGGTACACCGCCGGATCTTCAACCGGGGTATAGGTGAAGACCAGGGTAGAAGGATCCTTGCACTGCCCCGCGGGCAGCAAGTCGGCGACCAAATCCCTATCGTTGTCGCAGAACCGCTCGTCCAGATTGCCGCGATGCTCGCAGACCTGGGCGAAGCCGGGATGGGCCAAGGCCAGAATCAGGATCATCGCCATAAAGCCGAACAACTTTCTCATCATGCTCACTCCTTGTTGTGGGGTTGACGTGTTGATGATCGCCCTTCTCTAACCGGAAAAGCGGATCAGGTCATCATTTTTCTCACCGGCCCCGCCGTAGGGCTTCCACGGCCTTGTAGGCCGTGGCAATAGCCACTCCGGCGCCGCACTTCATCCGAATCCAGTCCTGGTGGGCCAGGATTGATCCTGCCGCGTGCAAGCCTGGGTGGACCGGACGCCCGTCCTTGGCCAAGGGACGAAACTGCTGGTCAACGGCCAAACCCGTCCTGTGCACCGGGTGACCGCGTGGATCAAAATAGTCCTGTCGATGCCATCCGGAACGGCTCTCCGGCTGCCGGACCGCAAGGTCGAAGACCGTCTCCACAATGCCCAGATCCTGGCGGGCCGCCAACCCGCCTCCCAGAAACCGGCCCGAGCAGAGCAACACTTTGGCGGCGCGCACTTCGCGCTCCACGGGCTGCCCGGTGATCCGCAGGACAAACGGGTCAGCCGGTTCCGGCACGATACCGGACATTTTCTGCTGGCAAAACAGGGCCACCCCGCGCTCCGGCAAGGCGCTCTCAAAGGCTTCCTTCAGCCGGATTCCGGGCACTCCCGGGGGCATGGTCGGGATTTCAAACACCGGCACACCGAGACGCTCGGCCAAGTCGCGGGTCACATCTCCGGGGCGGTGCATGCCCAGCACGGCCGGAAACCCGACGGCCTCCACGCCGCGGACGTGCGGGGCCACCACTTCGGCCAGGGCTTTTCGCGCCGAAGCCGTCTCCAGCATCCGGGCCGCCTGCTCCGGATACAATTCGCCCCCCGTGTGGCCGGGCATGGGGACGGACACGGGCTGGAGACCCGGCCAGACTTCGGCGAGATTCGCGGCAATCTGCCTGGACGAAAAGCCCTTCAAGCCATGCAGGGCGACGATCAAGGCAGGTTTGCCGCTCTCCAGGGCCAGGCAGCCGGCCAGGGCTGTCTCCGGAACGCACCAGGAGTGCTTGACCGTGCCGGCCGGGGTCGGCAGGCGATAGTTATCGTCCCCGCCTGTTTGGTAGGGCAGTCCGATGTCCGCCAGAAATGCCGAAACTTCCGCGAAAGCCGCCCGAATCTCCTCAGCGGGCACCCCTGCATAGGGATGTCCCGGCTCGATCCGGAACAGGTCCGCCATCGCGGCAAAGGGCTTGCGGACCACCGTGGGCCGACCGCCCGCGGTCTCCGATGGCAACGCCCCGAGGACGTCGAAAACGCCGCTGGTATAGGCCAGAGCTCCGGTGCTCCCGGCCTGGACCACGGACAACCCCCGGTTGGCGGCGAAAACAGCGGCGGCCATGCCCGCGATGCCCGTTCCAATAATGGCTAGATCGCACTGCATCATGTCATTCATGTGACAATTCGACCTCCGGGGACTCTGGAGCCGGAAATTCCAGGCCCAGCAAACCGCAGTGCAGGGCTTCGGCGAGTTCCGATTGAACCATTTGCGCCCCCCAGAGAATCGGGCGCTGGCCCTTGAAGCGTTCCTGAAAAAAAACACGCATGGCCCCCAGCCCGCGCCGCGAGGACAGCGCCCCGGTGTCATAAAGGTGCGATGCCACGCGCAAACCGCAAAACGCCCCCTGGCAGGCCCCCTTGCCGATCCGACTGCGCTTGCCCAGGAGCTGGAGGTCAGGATCGGGAAAAATGTCGCGGCAGTCTTGCAGCAGGCCATCCACGGCGCTGGCCGAGACCAACTCGCACTCGCAAAGAATCTCGTCGTCCGAGGCGTGCCCCATGACCCAGACCTTGGCCGAGCGCCCCGGCTCGGTCCAGGAGCAGGCGTCCATGACCGGCAACGGTACTTCCCTGGTCCGGCAGGCGGTGCTGTTGCCCAGGCGGCCGCAGACCAGGTCAACGGTCTGTTCAGCCATCAACCGATAGGTGGTCAACTTGCCCCCGACCACGGAACAGAAATTGCCCAATCCGACGTTTTCATGATCAAAAAGCAGGAAGCCCCGGCTTGCGGACCGCCCATCCCGGTCCGCCTCGGAAGAACCGTCGTCCGCGAGGAGCGGGCGAACGCCGCAGTAAGCCCGAACATACCTGGTCGAGGCTAAAATCGGGGCCATTTCCGCGCCGTTGGTCAGGTTGACGTCCACCTCCCGAACAGAGGGCCTGGCCAGATCGGGGTCCGGGATGGTCACGCTGGTGGTTCCCAGAATGGAAACCGTGCCTCCGGGAACGAGAATATCGCCGTCTCCTGGGGGCCTGAGACGATGAATGACCCGCTCGGACAACCGGTCGTGGGTCACCAGCAGGGTTCCCTGGGAGCACAGCAGGGGAATCGACGTTCCGACCCTGGAGTTCACAAGTCCGGCAACGCGCCCGGCCCAGGCCCCGGCGGCGTTGATCACCTGGGAGGCCTCGACGGTCCGGGTCTCTCCCCGGGCCATATCCTTCAAGTGAACCCGGGCAATCCGGCCGCGATCCAGCTCAAAGCCGTCAACCGCGGTCCGGGTCAGCAGGGTGCTCCCGGCCAGGGCCTTGGCATGGGCCAGATTTTCCAGGGAAAGGCGGAACGGGTCCAGAGAGGCGTCGGGCAGGGTGTAGGCGGCGATCAGATTCTCGCTCAGAGCGGGCTCCATGCTCCGGGCATCGGCCGGTGCGACGCTTTGCGTCTGAATCCCCGCGGCCTCGCACCATCCCGGAAAATCCGCGATATACCGCTCGTCGTCACCGGCCACGGCAACGTAGAGCCCGCCACACTCCTCGATGCATTGGGGGGCCAGACGCTTCAGGAGTTCGTTCTCCTCCCGGCACTCCCTGGCGGAATGAACGTCCCCGGCCACGTACCGCCCCCCGCTGTGCAGCAACCCGTGATTGCCCCCGGAGGCTCCGGAATTGATGTCCCCGCGTTCGACGACCACGGAGGAAACTCCCCGCAAGGCCAAATCACGGGCAATCCCCGTGCCCACGGCCCCCGCGCCGATGATCAGTACATCCGTTTGCATCTGTTGCATGGCTCTGCTTATCATGAAGTTGAGATGATGAAATGAGCCGTATCTATCCGAGCCGGGGAATATGCACAACCATTGCCTCAGGAAAAGGCCTGGGCTAAGCTTGAGGGCTGAACGACCGGCAGAGCGATGTTCTTCCGTCGAAATACAACGCCATTTTCCAACCGTGAACGGTGAACCATGAACCCGGAACCCTCCTCCACGCTCTCCACCGACATCACCGCCTCCGTCTTTCGACGCCGGGCCCATGAGCTCCTGCCCCGGGACGCCAACTACACCATGTGCCTGGCCTGTGGCCTGTGCTCCTCAGGGTGCCCCGCGTCCGGCCTGGCGGACATGGATCCCCGCAAATTCGTCCGCATGGCCGCCCTGGGCTTGGACGCGGAACTGCTCCAAACCCCCTGGGTCTGGATGTGCACAATGTGCAAGCGCTGCCAGCACGTCTGCCCGATGAACATCGACATCCCCAGCCTGATCTACCACGCCCGGACCTGCTGGCCCAGGGACACGCGCCCCAAAGGCGTTGTCGCCTCCTGCGACCAGTCCCTGCGCACCAAAACCGGCTCGGCCATGGGCGCCAGCCCGGAGGATTTTGAATTCGTTGTCGGCGATGTTCTGGAAGAGGTGCATGCGGCCCAAAAGGGCTTTGAGCGGCTGCGGGCCCCCATGAACAAGCCGGATTCCTTCTTCTTCCTTAATCAGAATTCCCGGGAGCCCATGACCGAGCCGGATGAAATGGTTCCGCTGTGGAAGATCCTGGACCATGTCGGGGCGGACTGGACGTACGGCTCCCTGGGCTGGGCCGCGGAGAACTACTGCATGTTCGCGGCGGACGACGCGGCCTGGGAGCGCATCGTCCGGGAGAAGGTCAAGGCCGTGGAGGAGCTGGGGGCCAAGGTCTGGCTGAACACGGAGTGAGGCCACGAATTCTACGCAGTCCGGGTCGGGCTGCAAAAATTCGGCATCACCCCGAACTTTCGCCTGGAGAGCATCATCACCTGGTACGCCCGCTGGATCCGGGAGGGCAAGCTGCCCGTGACCAGCGACTGGAACCGCGACCTGGGCATCAAGTTCACCGTGCAGGACCCCTGTCAGCTGGTCCGCAAGTCCCTGGGCGACGATATCGCCAATGACCTGCGCTTCGTGGTCAAAAGCGTGGTCGGCCCCGAGAACTTTGTGGAAATGTATCCTTGCAAGTCCAACAACTATTGCTGCGGGGGCGGAGGCGGAGCCCTCCAGGCCGGCTTTCCCGAAGCCCGCAGGGCCTACGGACTGCGCAAGCGGGATCAGATCCTGGCCACCGGGGCCACCTACTGCATCGCCCCCTGCCACAACTGCCACTCCCAAATCCACGACCTGGCCGACCACTTCGGCCACGACTGGCACACCGTCCACCTCTGGACCCTGATCTGCCTGTCCCTGGGCATGCTCGGCGAAAACGAAAGGGCGTATCTGGGGGGGGATTTGAAGGGGCTGGGGTTGTTGCCTGCGACTTGAGGAGCGGACTTGTTTCTTGGCCTGAACGCACCCCGCAAACTTCCTGGTTCCTCCGGCGATGCTGTTCCCTTCCGCTTTGACTCAACCCGCCTGTCTGCAGTCCGCTTTTTTTGGCTGACCAAAGCACTGCGAGCCAATTACTTTCCGGCAAGGCACTCCTGAATCTGCAAGGCCACTTGCCGTCCTTGCTCATCAAAGGAAATATCCTTGTGGGCATAGCCGCCATATCGGCCTGATCTGGTCGACTGGGTCTCTGAGACAAGCAACCACCTATTTTTATTCAACTTGACCCTCAAAAAAGGCCATTTTAGGATCATACAGACAACTTTTATCGCAAAATACTTCAGTTTTAGCATTCAACTTCTTGATATGATGCAGTAAGAATCAAAAAATTGCTGGTGTACTGTGTGGATTGGGGTCGGACCGAACTAATATACTGAATTTTCAAAATTTACGTTCCAAAACAGACTGTTATTGTGGCTTAAAACCCCAATTTCACCCTCAAAATGGACATCGTTAGTGTCCGGTTCCTCACGAAACGCCGACTCAGCGTTGGTGCTTTTCTCAATGATTCTTCTCCCAACCGCCTTGAACCCCAGCTTCGCCTGAATGCTTTCCACAAATTTTCTGGTTCCCACGGCAGAGCAGAGAAAGGTCAAGTCTGCTCTTGGCTAACACGATAATGCGCCAGCATGTTCATGATTAACCGGATCAGTACTTCTTTCTGCTTTGGATCCGATTCCGCCACCAGCAAGGTCAGAGCAGCCAGGCCGGTGTCGTTGATCACCGGTTCGCCCTGTGGATTCAGCAGGCAGTCATTGCTGTGCAGAAAATCGACGAACAGAAAAGCGCCGCTGCGTTTGTTGCCATCGACGAAGGGGTGGTTCTTGACCACAAAATAGTTGCAATATGCACTTTTTGCATATTGCTTTTTTCGCTTACCTCTCCCTCGGCCAGGGCATTGCGGATGTGCCGCGAAACAACCGATTGATCGCGCCCAAACAGCTCGACCATCTGCGCCTGCGAAAGCCACACCGTATCCCGCTCCAAGCGGACATCAATCCGGGTCTCGCCATCGGCAGTCTGATAAATCTGAATTTTGTCCTGTTCCATTGCCGCCTACTGTTCGCAGTGCACCCGCACCTCGCCGCTCATGAGTTTGGGCAGCAGGGTGTCGCGGAGTTTCTCAACCGCCTTTAAACCCAGCTTCGCCTGAATGCTTTCCACAAACGAGAGGTATCATGTCTACTCTTGACCCGAAGTTTTCTTTATTACTGTGAAACCACCCTTCTCCGAATCGCCTTCTCCTCCTTCAGCCTGGACTGGAGCCGAAAGCAAGAAAAGGTCAAGGATGCTGTTGGCCATGCTTTAGGTCCGTATTCAAAATATGTTCATGGGTACTGTTCATATGTCATTGGCTAGGATATTTGAATTCCAACCTGCTTTATTTTCAAATAAAATTGTGAGGGATCAGTCTGTACGTCATGCAAGGAGAATGGATGTATTTCCAGACGCAGGTCAACCCGTCTGCGATGCTTGCCGATTCTTTGCATGTCATAAAAAGGAATACCTTGGAAATCTCTGGAAACAACAGCGACATCAATATCGCTCTCATCGTTGGCCCTGCCTTCCACCACCGAACCGAAAAGGTAAGCGTCCGCGACATCGATGCCGTCCTGACGCAAAAAGTCGAGAAACATTTTTGCCTTGTTTATGAATATATCTTTTTCAGCAGGCATTCTTGGACCTCCTTGATGCGCTTCAAGTTTGCCGCAGCGAACTCTTTCGTGCAAATTCGATAAAAGTTTAACTTTTCGTCAGGATATCTTGTTGAAATGTTGAACGTGTTGACGCCATCCAAAAAATCAAGGGTTTCCTCGTCAAAGCTCTCATCCGCCATGGCAGCCAATCTGACTAGATCATGAATTCGTGGCGGAAAAGCCTCTTTGCGCTTGACGAAAAGAGCCTTGAAAAGCTTCTCCAGGACAAGATGAGCAATGAATAGGGACCAATCATACTTGCCGCTTTTGTAAAGAGATTCAGCCACATCCAAATCGTGCTTGGCAGAATTAACCCAGTACTCGACTTTTTCTTTCACCTCCATTCGGCACCTCGTATGAAAAATGCGGTTAGAAACTTCGGGGCCTGGGCCAGGATGCTCGAATGCGGCCACAGTGATTTGGGGTCAGGTCTTGTTTTTTGATGTTTTTCGTTCTTTTTGATGATCCTGCTGACAGTGGCATAATGAAGTCCGAGATGCCACGAAGAAGTTGAAGTCGGACCGAGCTAATATGCTGAATTTTCTAAAGTTACGTTCGAAAACAGACTGTTATTGTTGCTTAAAACCCAATTTCAACCTCAAAATGGGCATTGAAAATATTTGGTTCCTCACGAAACGCCGACTCAACGTTAGTGCTTTTCTCTATGATTTTTCTCCCAACCGCCTTGAAACCCAGCTTCGCCTGAATGCTTTCCACAAATCTTCTGGTTCCCACGGCGACGCTGTCTGTCCCGTCCGGATCCCGCCCAAGGATCGGTCAATAACGAGAGGGGCCAAGTCTTCTCTTGGCTCGCTAGTATTCATTTTTTTAACGAATCCAGATTTCTCCGAAGCGCCTTCTCCTCCTTCAGCCTGGACTGAAAATCCGGAGCAAAGAAAGGGTCAAGGATGCTGATGACCGTGCTGCTTTAGGTCCATATTCCAAATGACTGCGTGATACAAGAAAGCGTATCGCCGTCATCGCCGTTCCGGTCCGGCGGTGACGGTCAGGTCGGGAGAAAGTCATTTTGGCTATGCTTCGGCTTCCAGGGCTTGGACGTTTTCCAGGTCCGGTTCGGATTGCAATTCTCCGTGCTGCGCTGCTTGGTGTAGTTCTTCGCGGCTCTGCTCGTTTTCCTGTCCGTGAACGAGCAAAGAGGGGAGCTGGCGGGCCGGATGTTTTCGTGGGGAGTTGGATGAATCGGCGGTGAACTTGAAAATCACCGGTTTATCCGGTGTATTTTCTGCTTGGAATTATACTGCTTGAGGTTGAATATTTAAATTTGTTGGCGTTCCAAGAGGGCCATCGCTGTTTTTGGGTAGCGTTGCATCATTTTATGCCGCCCTTTCAGGGCTATTATTGTTGGGGGGCGTTTTACCCAGGGCGTTGCCCTGGGCTACGGTAGTTCGCCCTTTCAGGGCTTGTCTGAAGCCCCAACGGGGCGACATATTATAGCCCAGGGCAACGCCCTGGGTAGATGAAGTTAAAACAAAAATAGCCCTGAAAGGGCGGCATAAAGGCGTCATCAGAAATTTTTTTTATTGTTTCACCCTAAACCAGTATAAGTATCATGTCCCCAGACCCCGATGCTCACTTCGGCCCCACAAAGATGACAGCGGAGCCGCCCAAAAGCCGTCTCCAAGGGGCAGGGTCTCCGAGCCATCATAAAGAATTACGCCCATCTTGAGCTGTTCTCCAGCGACACTCGATAGTCGTTTCAGACCTCTGAGGTCGCCAACCGTCACTGTCGCGGCAGCCTTCACCTCCACTCCAACCAGATTTCCTGCTGCATTCTCAATGATGAAATCCACCTCGTATTGGTCGTGATCGCGGTAGTAAAGAAGCTGACAATCGCTCTCCGCCGTAGCCATGTGTTTACGTAATTCACCATAAACAAAACACTCTAAGGCTTTTCCAAAGCAATTACGATTCTTTTGTGCAAGTGTGGGCGTAACATCAACCAGCGTCGACAAAAGACCGGAATCGACAAACTGTATTTTAGGCGTTTTAACGATGCGATTCAGTCTATTTTGCGCCCAGACTTCAATGCGCATCAGCAAATACATCTGTTCGAACACGCCAATGTAACGGGCAGCGGTCTTGTGATCCAGCCCGACTTGCCCTCCAAGCTGGGAATAGTTGCACATCTGGCCGGAAACTTGCGCCAGCGCCCGCAAAAATCTGGGCAGATGATCAAGTTTTCCGACCTCCGCCACATCACGAACATCACGTTGGATAATGGAGTTGATGTATTGTCTGCTCCATTCAGCCCTGCGTCGAGTTGAAGACCGAAATACAGCTTCAGGATAGCCTCCCCGCAAGACAATCTCGATCAAGTCATTGCCCAGAAACGGTTGTGTCGCGGTTAAGAGATGGCCGGAAAAAGCGCTGTCGACCCAGTTTGCGTTGCTACCGTGAATTTCGCTTTGCGACAGGGGTAGCAGAGTCAACGTTTCCATCCGCCCGGCAAGCGAGTCAGCCACCATCGGCAGAGCCATCAAATTGGCGGCCCCCGTCAAAAGAAAACGGCCTGGGCGTCGATCCTCGTCGACTGTTTTTTTTATAGCGAGCAACAATTGAGGGGCACGCTGGATTTCATCAATCACGGCACGATCGAGACTTCTGATCAAGCCCACGGGATCCTCTTTTGCCGCCAACAATGTAAGTTCATCGTCCAGAGTGAGGTAGCGCATTTCTTGCGCTGCTATCCGCCGCACAAGCGTGGTTTTGCCCGCTTGGCGAGGACCGGTTACTAAAACAACGGGTGTATCGGCCATTGCCTCGGCGATGCGTGTCTCAAGAAGGCGAGGGTAGAGAGTTTGAGTATTGTCCATGGTGGAAAAATATCGTGTAATCGGGAGACAGTCAACTGAAATATGGGATTTTTATGTCGTGCATATGGGAATATATTACCGTGTATCAGTCCGGTGCCCCGCTCGGAATTGACTCGGTAACCGACGGCAATGATGGCTTCCATAGAATAGCATTTACCGTTCGGGACACTTCCCGCTGCTTCCATCTGAACTACCGAGAAATCCTGCAGTTGCGGTACGTCCTTGTCAGCCGGACAAATTCAACACTTTTCCCCATGCGCCGATACGGTTCCAGATCCGTCAGTTCGTAATCATCCGGAGCCAGCACGTCCCGCACGCCAAACTTGGCCATGTCTTCTACGGAAAGCAGAAAAAAATCCCTGACGCCGTACTCCTCGTTTCCCACTCGGCAGATATACTCGTCGACGTCGATTTTTTCAAAAAACCGAGCTTGATCGGCCTTGCTGCTCTCCATGTATTCGCGCAACTGTTGGGTGCCTTGCGCGAGCAGAGCTTCCAGATCGAGTTTGCTTCTCGCCTGTTCATCAAGCTGATCGTAGGCCTGGATGATCTCCGCCCGCACATCCGCGTCGGTCATTCCTTTCTCCTGCAACGCATTGCCATGCCACCCCACAATGGCGTTCGCGCGGATGATTTTGCGCCGCCCTGCCGTGAAGACGTAATTGGCGCAGGACGACATGCACATCGTCTCGACCACGACATCCGCCTGATTGTCGAAGACCCATTCTCCCAGCCGCATGCCCGCATTGATTTCGCCGCCCCCGGAAACGACGACCAGCGTTTCCACCACGCGCCCTTCGACCGAATCCAAAAATTTCGTCACATTCAGGTCGGAAATACTGCCGGCAAAGGTCGCCGTCGTCCCTTCCAAGCTGATATGGGCTTCTTCCGCGGAAGGATCGTAAACCGATCGCCCGAAAACCTGGGTCTGGCTGAGCACGAATAAAATCAAGCTCATCGTCAAAATACTTCTCATGGTTCACATTCCTTATTGGGGTTCAGATCTTTTGCGATAGCTTTGATCTGCTCTCGGATCAGATTGCAGACCCTGGTCTCGGAAAGCAAAAAAGTGCCTTGTCAAACCATGAACAACCCAGTGTAACTTACCGGGTTCATTCCACCCAAATATAGGTCCGCTCCACGGCTTTCAGCCAGCCTTTATACCCGGCTTCGCGGTCCGTTGCCGACATCCCGGGCTCCCAGATCTTGTCCACGGACCAGTTCCGGCACAGCTCCTCCTTGCTCTGCCAGTAGCCCACGGCCAATCCGGCGGCGTAGGCCGCGCCGAGGCAGGTGGTTTCCGTGACCATGGGCCTGATCACCGGGACGTCCAAGACGTCGGCCTGGAACTGCATGAGCTGCTCGTTGGCGACCATGCCGCCGTCCACCTTGAGTTTTTTCAGGTCCACCCCGGAATCCTTGTTCATGGCCTGGACAATGTCCTTGGTCTGATAAGCGCAGGCTTCAAGCACGGCCCGTGCCAGGTGATTCTTGTTCACGTATCGGGTCAGGCCGACGATGGCTCCCCGGGCGTCGGGCCGCCAATAGGGCGCGAACAGGCCGGAAAAGGCCGGGACGATGTACACCCCGCCGTTGTCCACGGCGAGCTTGGCCAGGCGCTCGATATCCCGGGCCTGCTCGATCAGCCCCAGATTGTCCCGAAACCACTGGACCAGGGATCCGGCCACGGCAATGGACCCCTCCAGGCAGTACACCGGCTTCTCCGCGCCGATCTGGTAGGCCAGGGTCGTCACCAGGCCGTGCTTGGACGGCATGGGGGTCTGACCGGTGTTCAGCAGCAAAAAGCACCCCGTGCCGTAAGTGTTCTTGGCCTCGCCGATTTCAAAGCAGGCCTGTCCCACCAGGGCGGCCTGCTGATCCCCCAGGGCCCCGCAGACCGGCACCCTGTCCCCCAACGGCCCATCTTCCATGGTCGGCCCCCAGGACTCGGCCGCGCTGCTGGGCACGATCCGGGGCAGGCCCCGGCGGGGAATGCCCAGGACGGACAGGATTTCGTCGTCCCATTCCAAGGTGGCCAGGTCCATGAGCATGGTCCGGGAGGCATTGGTCACGTCGGTGACGTGCGCCCCGCCCATGGGGCCCCCGGTCAACCACCAGATGACCCAGGTCTCCATGGTTCCGAACATGATCCGGTCTTGATCCGCTGCCTCGCGGGCCTCGGGCACGTTGTCCAGGATCCATTTGATCTTCGGGCCGCTGAAATACGTGGCCACGGGCAAACCGGTCTTGCTCCGAAACCGATCCACGCCGCCGTCCGCGGAGAGTTCCTTGCATATCTCGTGCGACCTGGTGCACTGCCAGACAATGGCGTTGGAAAAGGGCTTGCCGGTTCGTCGATCCCAGGCCACCACGGTTTCGCGTTGATTGGTGATGCCCAGGCCGGCCAGATCCCGGCCCCGGATTCCGGCCTTGCGCAGCGCCCCGGCGATAACTTCCTGGGTATTGGTCCAGATCTCCAGGGGATCATGCTCCACCCATCCCGGCTTGGGAAAAATTTGGGCGTGCTCCTTCTGATCCATGGCCACGATTTCTCCATTCCTGTTGAAAATGATGAACCTGGATGACGTGGTCCCCTGATCCACTGCGCCGATGTATTTGCTCATTGCGGACTCCTTTTGCCGTTGGCAACGCTCGCTGTCATTCGTCCCCGAATTCCGTGCCCCCGGGGCCGTACCCGAAACCGTACCTTGTCAAACCCTACCCCATTTGGTCGAGAAACCATCTCTCCCGGTCAGCGTCAAGCCCGAGGGATTCCGGCGGGCAGCCCAAGGCCAGGCATGGACAATCTCTGCCGCGAGCAGGAGCTGGTCATGGAGCGTCTGGAGCGCCAAGGCGTCCAGGGCGACAAAGGCCCCAAGCTGAACCCGGTCCCTTTCCTCCGGCTTCATCTCGGTGGTCACCTTACACAAAAAAAAGCCGTGCCCGCTGGTCGCCTGGGCGACGTGCAGCGGGCACGGCTTCGGGATGGTTGTTCAGGGGACGGCTACTGCATCAATCGACGCAACTGATCCACCACTTCCTGGAGCTTGTCCACGGCGTCCCGCAGGCCCTGGTTGAAGTCCGGAAGCTGAATCAGCGGCCTCGGCGCATCCTCATCTTCCACGGTCTCCACCACCGGGGCCACGGGTGGGAGGTCGCCCACCAGGGCGCTGATGGAGGCGTCCAGGGTTTGGTGCATGACCACCTGCCGGGAGTCGGCCAGGATGATCCGCCGCAGCTCCGGAAAATCAATGGTTTCCGGGCGCAGGAAGACCGGTTCGGCGTAGAGGATGGAATCCCCGATGGGGATGACCAGGAGAATGCCCCGGAAGACCTCGGAGCCGACCTGGCCCCACAAGGTGAACTGCTCGGAGATGACCGCGTCGTTGTCGATGCGCGCCTCCACCTGGCTGGGACCGTCCACGTGGCGGCCCGTGGGGAAGCGGAACAGGATCATGTCTCCGTAATTCTCCCCGTCGCTGCGCGCGGCCATCCAGCCCACCAGATTGTGCCGGTTGATGGGCGTGAAGGGCTGGATGAGCAGGAACTCTTCCTTCTCTTCGCCTGGCAGGCGGGCTACGATATAGTAGGGCCGCAGGATTTCCGTCTGGCCGAAGGAATGCTGCATGGGCACGGACCACTGGTCTTCTTTGTTGTAGAAGACCACCGGGTCTTCCATGTGGTACTGTAGCAGCATCTGGGTCTGAACCGTGAACAGATCCTGGGGATAGCGCACATGGGCCCGGAGGTGCTCCGGCATCTCGGACTGGGGTTTGAACAGGTCCGGGAACATGGCCTGATAGGTGCTGATCAGCGGATCACTTTCGTCGAACACGTAGTAGGTCAGGGTTCCGTGATAGGCATCCACAACGGCCTTGACGCTGTTGCGGATGTAGTTAAACCGACGCTCCCAGGGCGTGGAATAGGGATAACGATTCGTGGTGGTGTAAGCGTCCTGGATCCAGTACAGCCGACCGTCGGCCACCACGGAGTAGGCTTCCCGGTCGCGCAGCAGGAACGGGGTCACGGTGGTGAAGCGCTCCGGTACTGTGCGCCGGTACTGGATACGGCTTTCCGGCGTGACCTCTCCGGAAATCAGGATGTTCACGTCCTTGAACTGCCAGGCGTACATCAGGCGGCGGAAGAAGGAGCCGAGCTGGACCCCGCCGTCACCCTCATAGTGAGTGTACACCGGACCGTCCGGGCCGGGGAAATTGAACTCCTGCATCCGGCTGTTCACGATCACATAATCCAGGCTCTTCAGGCCGTAGTAGAGTTCCGGGCGGTCCAGGGGAATCTCCCCGGTGGGCGGAAGGTCGCGGACGAAAAAGTCCGGACGGCCGCCGGACTGGACCTCGGTCACCGGGCTCATGGCCACGCCGTAGCCGTGGGTGAACTGGAGGTGCCGGTTGACCCAGCGCTGGGCCTCGGTGGGAAGTTTTTCCGCGGAAAGCTCCCGGGTGGCCAGCATGACCTGACGCAGTTCGCCGTTCACGGTATAGCGATCGGTATGCACGGCCAGGAAGTCGTAGTACAGGCGGAAGAACTGGATCTGGTTGTAGCTCTGCATCAGCGGGCCTTCATCCCAGAGCCGGATGTTCTGGATGGTGCCCTGGTTGGCCTCCACCGTGGCATGGTCCACCTCGCCCAGGGCCGGATGGCTCATGGACCGCAGCCCCTCCAGACCAAAGGCCTGACGGGTGTGGCTGATGTTGTTGGCCAAGTAGGTCGTTTCCCGAGCCAATTCACTGGGTTCCACGACCAAACGCTGGATCAGCCCGGGAACCAGGCTGCCCAGGACGATGTTCAAGCCGAACCACGCGCCCACGGACCAGACGGCCAATTCCTTGCGCCCGGTCTTGGCCGCGGCCAGGAGCGCCCCCGCGGCGACCAAGGCCACCACGGCCATGAACGCCCTGGAGGGCAGGTTGAACAGATTGTCCGTATAGCCCACCCCGTAGACCGCGCCCATAGTCGAATAGAGCAGGTCGTACCTGGACAGCCAATGGCCCGCGGCGATAAGCACGAAAAGGAACGCGCCCAGGACGGCCAGATGCGAAAGAATCGGCCCCCGGAAGGCAAAGGCCTCGCCGCGCAGGATGCTGTTCATGTAGTAGAAGGCCGCGACGATGATCGCCACGAGCACGGTCAGGCCCACCAGCCAGGAGCGGAAAAATTCCAGGGCGGGCAAGCTGAAGATGTAAAAGGAATAGTCGTTGTTGAAGATCGGGTCGGCCTCGCCGAAAGGCACCTGATGCAGGTAGCGCAGGACGACGTTCCACTCTCCTGCCGGTCCGGAGGCCAGCATGAATGCCCCCAGGGCCACGACGCCGCCGGCAAGCCAGATCAGCACGCTCCGGGCGGAGTCGTAAATCCCCGGCGGCAACTTGTGCCCGCCCCGGGGAAACATCCGCCCGGTTATCCGGACCACCGCGACCAGATTGGGGACGGCCAGGGCCAGGAAGACGAGCACCGCTCCCACATACAACCACACTTTGGTGGTCACGACCTTCCAAAGCACGCTTTGATGGTCCAGGGAACTGTACCAGAGCCAGTCGGTGTAAAAGCCCTGGGCCCAGTTCAGTCCGGACCACAGGATGATCAACGCCAAACCAAGCAGGCCCAACCGCAGGAAGCGATGGAACTTGGAAAAATCCATCTCCTCGACCTTGAACTGCGGAAATGGATCCCGCGGGTCGTATGGGCCTTGGGGACCGGGGCCAAAAGAAAACAGCATCGAGACAACCTCCTTGACAGGGGGATGAAAATTGGGGCCAAAATCACGAATGAAAAGCCGCGAGGCTTGGAACGCGAATCCGCGAACAGTGGAAAAAAACCTTTATTCCTTCTTGTGAAGAAAAGGTCAACTACTTGGGTAGGGGCTCGGGGAATGCGCTCGTTGCTTTTTGGAGCGCTTCGAGCGAAAAGACCGTAGCGGATCGACGAACCGTAATTTGCCCACACCAAGCCAACCCTTCACCGCATGACCACCGCAATCCCCCTTGCCCCCCCCCATCCCGACGGCCTTCGCTCCGAAGACGCCTTTCTGGCCCTGATCGACCGCTATTTTCCCAGCACCCACCACCGGCTGCCTCTTGGCCGGGGCGATGATTGCGCCGTGATCGACTGCCGGGAATCCCTGTGCGTGTCCTCGGATTTATTTTTGGAGGACGCCCATTTCCGGATGGCCTACTTCGCGCCGGAGAATATCGGCTACAAAGCCCTGGCCGTGAACATCAGCGACATCGCGGCCATGGGGGCCAAACCCCTGGGGTTCGTCCTGAACCTGATGGCCCCCAAACACCTGGAACGTGGATTCTGGGAAGCCTTTTTTCGCGGCATGGCCGAACTGGCCGCGGAACATGACCTGTATCTGGCCGGAGGCGATCTCTCCGATGCGCCGTATCTGGGCGTGGCCGTGACCATCTGGGGGGAACGGCCCGAGGGCGGCAGGTTTCTGCGCCGGGTTCAAGCCCGACCTGGAGACGTGCTTTTTCTGGTGGGCGAAATAGGCTTGGCCAGGCTGGGATTGGCCCTTCTCGAGGGCGGCCTGAATCCAAATACCATCAAGAACAACTCGACTCCGGCGGATTGCCCCGTCGCGGTCCAGGCCCATTTGCGACCCGTCATGCGGGTCTCGACGGCCACGGCGTTGAGCCGGACACCCGAGGTACGCGGCATGATGGACGTTTCCGACGGGCTGGCCCGTGATTTACCGCGTTTCCTGGGGGCGGGCCTGGGATGTTCCCTGACCCTGGGCACTGAGGCGCTACATCCGGAATTGCGCCTGTTTGCCCGGCAAAGCGGGGTGGACGGGGCCGAATGGGCGGTGCTGGGAGGGGAAGACTACGCATTGCTGGGAGTTGTAGCGGCAACGGATTGGGAGCGGCTGCGGGAAATAAATTCCACGGTACGGCGATTGGGCGTCGTGACGGCGGAACCCGGAATCCTTCTCAATGGAAAAAAAATGCGATCTCAAGGTTTTGATCATTTTCAACGCTGAACGCCGCTCCACTTTTTCCCGCTTTCCGCCTTTTTCTTCAGGTGTACTTTCCTCGGGCTATCCATTAGGAATATCAAGATTGACCCTGTCGTTGCACAAGGAGGTTTTTACATGAAAAAACAAGTTGTTACTTTTATCGCAACCCTGGCCCTGCTCTGCGTTTCCGGAACCGCTCCCGCCGGACAACCCATCAAGATCGGCGCGTTCTTCGCCCTCTCCGGACCGGCGGCGTTCATCGGCACGCCCACCAAGCTGGTGGCGGAAATGGCCGTGGACCGGATCAATCAGGCCGGGGGCATCAACGGTCGCCCTCTGGAACTGGTCGTCGCGGATACGGAGAGCGATCCCCAGAAGGCTCTGCTGGCCGCCCGCCGACTGGTGGAGCGGGAGCGGGTCACGGCCCTGGTCGGACCGACCCGTACGGACACCGGCATGGCGGTCAAGGCCTATCTGCATCAGCGCCAAATGCCCACCGTGATGACCGTGGGCGGAGATCCCGTAATCATGGGCGGACGCTTCGGAGACTTCGACTGGATCTTCAAAAGCCCGCAGCGTTCCTCCGTGGCCGTGAGCCGGGTCTATGAGTATTTACAAAGCCAAGGCGTGACCCGGGTCGGCCTGCTCACGGCCGGCGACGGCTTCGGCCGGGACGGTCTGACCTGGTTGACCAGTCTGGCCGAGGATTTCGGGATCACCATCACGGCCAACGAGCAGTTCGCCCCCACGGACACGGACATGACCACCCAACTGGTCAAAATCCGAGCCACGAATCCCGAATTCATCATCTGCTGGACCATCGGCCCGGCCGCGGCCCTGGTCAGCAAGAACGTCCAGCAGCTGGGTCTGAACATTCCCCTGATGCACTGCCACGGGATTCCGGACCCCAAGTATCTGGAACTGGCCGGCGACGCCGCCGAAGGCACCTACATGCCTTCCACCAAGCTGATGGCCGCGGACCAGCTTCCGGACGACGATCCGCAAAAGGCCGTGGTTACGGAATTCATCCGGCTCTATCGCGAAGTGTACGACTTCGAGCGCCAGTATCCCCTGAACACCCACTCCGGCTACGCCTGGGACGCGATCATGCTCATCGCCAACGCCCTGCGCGAGGTCGGCCCGGACAATCCAACGGCTATCCGGGACGCCATCCGTCAAACCTCCGGCTTCGTCGGGGTCAGCGGCATCTTCACCCTGTCCGAGGAAGACCACAACGGCCTGGATACCGACTCCCTGATCATCGTCAAGGTGGATCAGGGCCGCTGGATGATACAGTAGGCCCGACTCTCCGACCTGTTCCATGACCTCCTTTTCTGTAACTATTCAGCACAGCTTGGTTAGAGCCTCACCCCGAAGCTGGATACCCGCCTTCACGGGTATCCAGTCCGAATTTTGGATGAGCTGAGTAGTAGTTACCCTTTTCTTAAACCGCGCATGACCGCCGTGATGAGCGGCGATCATGCTTTTTTACCTAGGAGACCGCTTGTGACGTCACCCTCCATTGCCGCCGGCATTGTTTCGGAACCGACGACGGTTCCCGATGACCTTCCCCATCCCGTTCTGCCGCCCAACGCCGAAGTCGTTCTGAACAAGCGCTATCTGCGCAAGGGTGGCCAAGGGGAAATCCTGGAAACGCCCCAGGAACTCTATTGGCGCGTGGCCTCAGCCATCGCCGAGGAAGAGGCCAAATACCCGGCTTCTCCGTATTCCGTGGACGAGTTGGCCCATCGGTTTTACGAGCTGATGACCACATACCGCTTCCTGCCAAACTCGCCGACCTTGATGAACGCGGGCACGGATCTCGGTCAACTGGCCGCCTGTTTCGTGCTCCCGGTGGGAGACTCCATGGAGGAGATTTTCGACGCCATCAAGTACGCGGCCCTGATCCACAAATCCGGCGGCGGAACGGGCTTTTCCTTCTCCCGCCTGCGGCCCCAGAAAAGCCGGGTCGGCTCCACCGGCGGCATCGCCTCCGGACCGATCTCCTTTTTGCGGATCTTCAACACGGCCACGGAGCAGGTCAAACAGGGCGGAACCCGGCGCGGCGCGAACATGGGCATCCTCCGGGTGGACCATCCGGATGTTCTGGATTTCATCCGGGCCAAGGAACGAGACGGGGATCTGAACAACTTCAATCTTTCCATTGGATTGACGGAAGTGTTCATGCAGGCCGTGGAAAAAGACGAGGAATATGACCTTTTCGCGCCACACACAAAACAGGTCAAGGCCCGACTCAACGCCCGCGAGGTGTTCGGCCTGCTGGTCCAAAAGGCCTGGGAAAGCGGCGACCCCGGCATCATCTTCCTGGACCGCATCAACCGCGACAATCCCACCCCCAAGCAGGGCGAAATCGAGAGCACGAATCCTTGCGGTGAACAACCGCTACTCCCCTACGAGGCTTGCAACCTCGGTTCCATCAATCTTTCCAGGTATGTCCAGAACTCCGGCAAGGACGACATCCTTTGGGACGACCTGAAGCGGGACATTCATCTTTGCGTCCGTTTTCTGGACAACGTCATCGACGCGTCGCGCTATCCGCTGGAAAAGATCACCGAGACCGTCCGGATGAACCGCAAGATCGGACTGGGCGTTATGGGCTGGGCCGACCTGTTGTTCCGGCTGCATATTCCCTACAACAGCCAGGAAGCCCTGAATTTGGCCGAAAAGATTATGCATTTCGTTCAGTTCGAGTCCCAAAGCGCTTCCAAAAAGCTGGCCGAGGAACGCGGACCCTTTCCGGCCTTCGCGGAGTCCACCTTCGCCGAACACAATCAGGGGCCGTTTCGCAACGCCACCACCACGACCATCGCGCCTACGGGCACCCTGTCCATCCTGGCCGGCTGCTCGTCCGGTGTGGAGCCGCTCTTCGCCTTGAGCTTCGTGCGTCAGGTCATGGACGGGGAACGGCTGCTGGAGGCCAACTCCTGGTTCGAGCAGGCCCTGCACGAGGCCGAATGCCACAGCCCCAAACTGATGGAGGAAGTTGCGGCCAAAGGAACCATTCATCATATCGACTACCTGCCGGAGGACGTCCGCAAGGTCTTCGTCACGGCCCACGACATCGAGCCGATCTGGCACCTGAAAATGCAGGCCGCCTTCCAGAAGTTCACGGACAACGCCGTGTCCAAGACCGTGAATCTGCCCCACGCGGCCACCCAGGAGGACATCTGGAACATTTACTGGATGGCCTATGAAATGGGGTGCAAAGGCGTCACGGTCTACCGGGACGGCTGCAAAAGCACCCAGGTGCTCTGCACCGGAGACGGCGGCAAGCCCAAGGAGGCGGAAAAGTCCCATCGCGTGGTCCGGGATCGACCGGACGTGGTCTACGGCTTCACCCAGAAGGTCAAGACCGGCTATGGTTTTCTGTATCTCACGGTGAACGAGGTGGACGGGCGGCCCTTCGAGGTCTTCGCCACCATCGGCAAGTCCGGAAGGTCCATCACGGCCAAGGCCGAGGCCATCGGTCGGCTGGTCTCCCTGGCCCTGCGTTCCGGAGTGGGCGTGGAGGACATCGTCAGTCAGCTCAAGGGCATTGGCGGCGAGCACCCGGTGTTCCAGAAAAAGGACATGCTGCTGTCCATCCCGGACGCCGTGTCCTGGATTCTTGAAAGCCGGTATCTCCAGGGCCGCAAGGCTGAAATGACCAATTCGCTGGTCAAGCCGGAATGCCCGGACTGCGGCAAGGAGCTGATCTTCCAGGAAGGCTGCTTCGTCTGCCAGGGTTGCGGCTACACCAAATGCGGATGACCCCGCGAACGTGATGATCAGCCTGCGCCACGTTTCCTACAGCTTCGGGACCCAGTGGGCCCTGAAGAACATCTCCCTGGAGCTTCGCAAGGGCGATTTCCTGTTCCTGGTGGGGCCCAGCGGCGCGGGTAAGACCACCCTGCTCCGCCTGCTCCACGGCGCGATACCCCTGAAACGGGGCCAGGGAACCGTGGCCGGGTTCGACCTTCATACCCTCAAGGCCCGGCGGATTCACCTCCTGCGCCGGGAGGTAAGCGTGGTGTTTCAGGACTTCAAAATCCTGCCGGAACGCACCGTGTTCGCCAACGTGGCCCTGGCCCTGGAAGTGCGGAACATGCCCCGCACCCACACCGAACGGCGGGTCCGGGCGGTCCTCCGGGGCCTGGACCTGGAAAACAAGATGCACGTTCCCTGCGCCCAACTCTCCGGCGGCGAACAACAGCGGGTGGCCATCGCCCGGGCCGTGGTGGTGGGGCCGCAACTGCTCCTGGCCGACGAGCCCACCGGCAACCTGGACCGGGAATTGGCCATGCGCCTGATGAGCATCTTCCTCCAGTTTCACGCCCACGGCACGACCATCGTCCTGGCCACCCACAACCAGGAAATCCTGGCCTGCGTGCCGGACGCCAAGATTTTGCACCTTGAGGACGGGGCCGTGAACTGGACCAACTGGGACATGGACGTTCCGACATGAACCGTCCGGAGTGAACGCTGATGTTCCGTATCGTGCTCAAGCTGATGCTCCAGGGAGTGACGGATATCCGTCGTCATCCCTGGATCCAGGTACTCACCCTGGCCGCCGTGACCCTGGTTGCCTTCCTGGGCGGGCTGTTCCTGCTCGTGCTGCATAATCTGGATCTGGAGCTGCAACGCGCCGGCGGGGACATCCAGTTCCAGATCTACTGGCAGCCGGAGGCGGAACAGGAACTGGTCCGGACCCAGTGGGACGCCTTGCGGGAGCTGGAGCACCTCGCGGAGATCAAGACTTTTTCCGGAGACCAGGCCCTGGAACTGCTCATGCAGCGACTCGGCGGGACCGGGGACTTCGTCTGGCTGCAAGGCCACAATCCCCTTCCAGCCACGGCTCTGCTGACCTTCTCGGTCCGGGACGACGACCAGCAGACCTGGGCCAAGGCCACATATCTGTATCTGGAGTCCCTGGAGGGGGTGGAGAAGGTCAGCTTCAATCCTCTGCAATTGGACCTGGCCCGAGGTTGGGCCCGGTTCAGCAATCAGGTTATCTGGCCGCTGATCCTTTTTCTCGGCGTGGTTCTGGCCCTGGTGGTGGGCAACACCATCAAGCTGTCCCAACTGCACCGCCGGAACGAGGTGGAAATCCTACGCCTGGTCGGCGCGGCCCGGTGGTACATCCAACTGCCCATGCTCGTCACCGGCGCCGTGCTCGGCCTGCTCGGCGGAATTCTGGCCCTGTTGATGCTCAAAGGCGTCCAACTCAGCCTGCGAGACCTGCTCCACTTCCCGCCCCTGTGGCTGCGCCTGGACTATCTGCCGTCCCCTCAGATTCTGGGTTTTCTGGCCGTTCTCGTGGGCATGGGAATTTTGAGCAGCTGGGTGGCGTTGTGGGAAAAAAGATGACCAAGAATGACCTCAAACTTTTGTAATTTATTTAAATCTTGCCGAACCAAACCCGCTTTAAGGAGTACCCATGCGTAGCGACACCATGACCAAAGGCCTGGAAAAAGCCCCTCATCGCTCCCTTCTGCACGCCCTGGGGATGACCAGGGACGAAATGCGTCGCCCTCTGATCGGCGTGGTCAACTCGGCCAACGAGGTGGTTCCAGGCCATATTCACCTGCACACCATCTCACGGGCGGTCAAGGACGGCATCCGCTCCGCCGGGGGCACGCCCATGGAGTTTCCGGTGATCGGGATTTGCGACGGGCTGGCGATGAATCATCCGGGCATGCACTACAGCCTGCCCAGCCGGGAGATCATCGCGGACTCCATCGAGGCCATGGCCATGGGCCATCCCTTCGACGCCCTGGTCTGCATCCCTAACTGCGACAAGGTGGTTCCGGCCATGCTCATGGCCATGCTCAGGTTGAACATCCCATCCATCCTGGTCAGCGGGGGGCCCATGCTGGCCGGAGCGTGGCAGGGCAAGGCCGTGGACCTGATCTCCGTCTTCGAGGGCGTGGGCAAGGTGCGCAAGGGGCAGATGACCCAGGATGAACTGGACGAATTGGAAACCTGCGCCTGTCCCGGCTGCGGCTCCTGTTCGGGGATGTTCACGGCCAACTCCATGAACTGTCTGTCCGAGGCCATCGGCCTGGCCCTGCCCGGCAACGGGACCATCCCCGCCGTCACCGCGGCCCGGATCCGCCTGGCCAAACAGGCCGGGGCCCAGGTCATGACACTGCTGGAAAAGAACATCCGGCCCCGAGACATCGTCACCCCGGCGTCGGTGCGCAACGCCGTGACCGCAGACATGGCCCTGGGCTGCTCCACGAACACCGTGCTCCATTTGCCGGCCATCTTCGCCGAGGCGAATCTGGACCTGAACCTGGACATCTTTGATGAACTGAGCCGCTCCACGCCGAACCTGTGCCGACTTTCCCCGGCGGGCAGCGACCACATCGAGGATCTGCACCGGGCCGGAGGCATCCAGGCGGTGTTGGCCGAACTGGCCAAGGCCGAACTGCTGGATCTCTCGGTCCAGACCGTCACCGGCGCCAGTCTCGGTGACAATCTGCGGGCCTTAAAGGCCGCTGTGCTGGACGACCGGGTCATTCGTCCGATCACCGCGCCCTACAGCCCCGAGGGCGGCATAGCCATCCTCAAGGGATCCCTGGCCCCGGACGGCGCGGTGGTCAAACAGTCCGCCGTGGCCCCGGAGATGCTGGTCCGCACCTCCACGGCCCGGGTTTTCGAGGGCGAGGAAGAAGCCGTGGCGGCCATTCTCGAAGGCCGGATCAACCCTGGCGACGCGCTGATCATCCGCAACGAGGGCCCCAAGGGCGGCCCCGGAATGCGCGAAATGCTCACCCCCACCTCGGCCATTGCCGGGATGGGCCTGGACAAGGACGTGGCCCTGATCACCGACGGCCGGTTCAGCGGCGGCACCCGCGGCGCGGCCATCGGTCACGCCTCCCCGGAAGCGGTGGAAGGCGGCCCCATCGGGCTGGTCCAGGAAGGCGACCGCATTGAGATCGACATCCCCGGTAGAAAGCTGAACCTTCTGGTGGACGACCGGGAGCTCGCGGCCCGACGGGAAAAATGGAAGCCACGGGAACGGGAAATCACTTCCCCCTTCCTGCGCCGCTACGCCCGCTTGGCGGCTTCTGCGGCCAAGGGCGCGGTGTTTGCCAGATAAACCGCATCGTTTGCGGCGTTTTCATAAAAAAAAGAAGCTCTCGCGG